>JAPPPF010000311.1 GCA_028817665.1 Magnetovibrio sp.
ATCCTCAACGGCACCTGCAACTACATCCTCACGGACATGGCCCAGTCGGGCCGCGAGTTCGACGACATCCTCGCCGAGGCCCAGGAGCTGGGCTACGCCGAATCGGACCCCAGTTTCGACATCGACGGCGTCGACACGGCCCACAAATTGGCCATCCTCGCCAGCCTCGCCTTCGGCACCCGGGTCGATTTCGCCGGCGTCCACGTGGAGGGCATCCGGCACGTCTCGCCGATCGATATCGAGTTCGCGAGGGAACTCGGCTACGGCATCAAGCTGCTCGGCGTCGCCGCGCGCACGGCCGACGGGATCGAGCAGCGGGTCCATCCCTGCATGGTCCCCGTGGACTCCCCCATCAACCACGTCAGCGGCGTCTTCAACGGTATCGAGGTGGCCGGCGACTTCGTCGACACGACCATCTACGAGGGCCGCGGCGCCGGCGCCGGACCGACCGCCTCGGCGGTGGTCGCCGACCTGGTCGACATCGCGCGGGGCCATGCCGTGCCGGCCTTTGCGGTGCCGGCGGCCGAGTTGGCGCCGGCGGCGACGGCGGACATGGCCAACCACCGGGGGCCCTACTACGTGCGCCTGATGGTCGTCGACAAACCGGGCGTCTTCGCCGGCATCGCCAGCTCCCTGAGCGACAACAGCGTGTCCATGGAATCGGTCCTGCAGCGCGGCCGCGCGCCGGGCGAACCGGTACCCGTGGTGATGACCGTCCACGACACCAAGGAAGCCGACATGCTGCGCACCCTCGACGACATCGGCGCGCTGGAAGCGGTCGTCGAGACGCCGCGCATGATCCGCATCGAGACCTTCGAATAGCCCCCGCCCGGCCGGGCGCGCCTTAACGGTTGGCAAGGGCCGCGCTTCGCGCCAACATGTGGGCATGGACCAGCAAGGCGCACCGGATCGCAATCTCGCCCTCGAGGCCGTCCGCGCGACGGAAGCGGCGGCGATCTCGGCCGCGCGCTTCATGGGCGCCGGCGACGAGCGCAGCGCCGACGAGGCGGCGGTCGCCGCCATGCACGACTCGCTCGGACGTTTCGACGTCGACGGCACCGTGCGGATCGGCGAGAGCAACGGCGAGGGCGACGGCAAGCTCTACATCGGCGAGCGCGTCGGCACCGGCAGCGGGCCGAAGGCCGACGTCGCCCTGGTCGCGCTCGAGGGCAAGAGCATCGTCGCGCGCGGCGGCTACAACGCGACCTCGGTGCTGGCCATGGCCGAGGAGGGCGGTTTCCTGACCGTCCCCGACATCTACATGGAGAAGCTGGCCGTCGGTCCGGCCCTGGCGGCCGCCGAGATCGACCTCGACAAGACGCCGGCCGAGAACCTCGCGGCCATCGCCGAGGTCAAGGGCGTGGCGGTCGCCGACATCGTCGCCTGCCTGCTCGACCGGCCCCGCCACGCGCAGTTGACGGCGAAGATCCGGGAAGCCGGGGCGCGCGTCCAGTTGATCCTCGACGGCGACGTCAGCGGCGTCATCGCGACGGGGCTGCCGGAAAGCGCCGTCGACGTCTACATGGGGATCGGCGGCGCCCAGCAGGGCGTGCTCGCGGCGGCGGCGCTGCGCGGCCTCGGCGGTGACATGCAGGGCCGCCTGGTGATCCGCAACGCCGACGACGGCGACAAGGTGCGGAAGGCCGGCGTCGAGGATCCCGACAGAACCTATGAATTGGCCGAGATGGCGCGCGGCCACGTCACCTTCGCCGCCACCGGCGTCACACAAGGGACCATGCTAAACGGTGTTCGTCTGCTGCCTGGGGGCGCGGTCACGCATTCCATGGTCATGCGGTCGCGGACGGGAACGTTCCGCTTCATCGAGGGACACCATGACTTCACCTGGAGCTCTCAAGGCTGACACGGCCCCGGCGCCCGATGCCTTTCTCGGCGTCGCGGAGTCCGCCGAGGGCAAGCGCTGGATTCTCCGCGACACCGACGAACGCCTGGCGCTGACCCTGACGCAGCGGCTCGAGGTGCCGGAAGCGGTCGGCCGGGTCATGGCGGCGCGCGGCGTCGGGCTGGACGGCGCCGAGGCGTTCCTGGCGCCAACGCTGCGCGACCTGCTTCCCGACCCGAGCCGGCTCACCGACATGGACACCGCCGCCGAACGGATCGCGGTGGCGATCATGCAGGGCGAGGGGATCGCCGTGTTCGGCGACTACGACGTCGACGGCGCCACCTCGTCGGCGCTGATCCGGCGGTTCGTGGAGGCCGTCGAGGGCCGCTGCCGGGTCTACATCCCCGACCGCCTGCGCGAGGGCTACGGGCCGAACGCGCCGGCCCTGCTGGAGCTGGGCCGCGAAGGCGCGTCGGTGATCATCACCGTCGATTGCGGGACCGTCGCCTTCGAGCCGCTCGGCGTCGCCCGCGACGCCGGCCTCGACGTCGTCGTCGTCGACCACCACGTCGCCGAATCGCACCTGCCGCCGGCCGCCGCGGTGGTCAATCCGAATCGCCTCGACGACCAGAGCGGGCAGGGGCAGATGGCCGCCGTCGGCGTCGCCTTCCTGCTCGTCGTCGCCGTCAACCGGGCACTCCGCGAGGCCGGCTGGTTCAAGTCCCGGCCCGAGCCCGACCTCACCCAGTGGCTCGACCTTGTGGCGCTCGGCACGGTGTGCGACGTGGTCCCGCTGACCGGCGTCAACCGCGCCCTGGTGACCCAGGGGCTAAAGGTCCTGGGCCGACGGCGCAACCCCGGGCTCCGGGCGCTCGCCGACGTCGCCGGCGTCGCCGAGGCGCCGGGCGCCTACCACCTGGGCTTCGTGCTCGGCCCCCGGGTCAACGCCGGCGGCCGGGTCGGCGCCGCCGATCTGGGCACCCGGCTGTTGAGCACCGCCGACGCCGGCGAGGCCGAGGACCTGGCGCGCCGTCTCGACGGCTTCAACCGGGAACGCCAGGAGATCGAGAAGCGGGTCCTCGACGCCGCCCTCGACAGCCTCCTGGACGATCCCCCCGGCGCCGCCGTGGTCGCCGTCGGCGAGGCCTGGCACCCCGGCGTTATCGGCATCGTCGCGAGCCGCCTCAAGGAACGCTACAACCGGCCAGCCTGCGTGATCTCCATGGACCCGGACACCGGGCTGGGCACCGGGTCGGGGCGGTCGGTCAGCGGCGTCGACCTCGGCGCCTGCGTTATCGCGGCCCGCCAGCGCGGCCTTTTGGAGCGCGGCGGCGGGCACCCCATGGCGGCCGGGTTCACCCTCGCCGCGGGGCAACTCGACGGCTTCTGGGCGTTCATGGACGAGCGCGTCGGCGCCCGCGTCAGCGAGGCCGGCATCGTGCCCAGCCTGTATCTCGACGGCCAGGTGACGACGGGCGGCGCCGGCATGGACCTGATCCAATCGCTGGAACGCCTGGGCCCCTTCGGCAGCGGCAACCCGGAGCCGCGCTTCGCCATCAAGGCGGCGCGGGTCACCTTCGCCGACGTGGTCGGCGCCGACCACGTGCGCTGCGGTTTCGAGGGCCCCGAGGGCGGGCGCCTCGCCGGGATCTGCTTCCGCAGCGTCGGCCGGCCGCTCGGCGAGCTCTTGTTGAAATCCGACGGCCGGCCCCTGCACCTGGCCGGCCGGCTGCGCGCCAACAGCTGGCAGGGCCGGGTGACGCCGCAGATGTTCGTCGATGACGCGTCGCCGGTGTGGTAGAACTTGGGGCGGAGGAGATCGGATGCTCGACAAGTGGGACGCGCGCTTCATGGAACTGGCGAACTTCGTCGCCAGCTGGTCGAAGGACCCCTCGACCCAGGTCGGCGCGGTGATCGCCAACGCCAACACCAAGCGCGTCGTCTCCATGGGGTTCAACGGGTTCCCGGCCGGCGTCGAGGACACGGAAGAGCGCCTGGAGACCCGCGAGATCAAGTACGAGATGGTCGTCCACGCCGAGGCCAACGCGCTCCTGTTCGCCGGCCCGGCGGCCGAGGGCTGCACGCTGTACGTCACCCCGCTGCCGCCCTGCGCGCGCTGCGCCGTGCTGGTCATCCAGTCGGGAATCTCGCGGGTCGTCTGCCCGGTGCCCGACAAGAGCAAGGAGCCGTGGGCGACGCAGAGCCGGATCTCCGAGGAGATGTTCGGCGAGGCCAAGGTCCAGCTCGACTACCTCGACGTCTAGCCGCCAGCGGAGGTTTCCCATGCGCCGCATCGCCTGCGCCTCGGCCCTGGTCCTGACCGCCGCGGCGGCGGCGCTCGCCGCCGATCGGCCCTACTGGTCCTATCACAACGCGTCGACCCTGGCGGCGCAGCCGCCGGCCTACCGGAGCGGCTACCTGGTCGGCGTCGTCGACGGCTATTTCGCGGCCCAGTCGCGGGATGCGTCGGGCGCCGAGGCGGCGCGCCTCGATACCTGCATCTCCAAGGGCTGGACGACGGCGAAACTGGAGGCCGCCGTCGCCGAGCACATCGTTCCAGGCGCCCAGGCCGGCCGCAAGGCGGTCGCCCGGCAGATCCTGGAAATCCTGGCCCAGCGGTGCGCCGGCCGCTGAGGTGCCGGCCTCCATTAAACACCTTAGATTGCGGGAATATCATTGGACCGGGCTCCGAGGATCGTTCACAATTCCCGGGCAATTCGATCCACGTCACGCGGAAACATGACCTTGGGGGCGCCGATTTTCCACGGAACCCTTTGCGGGAACCGGAAAAGAGGCCTTGTTGGATGGACGCAGCAAATGAAAAGACCGGTCTCGACGTCGCGCGCGTCACCTTCCGCTCGGCGGTGCCGGACGACATCGAGCCGCACCACGATCTCTACCGCGAGTTGATCCCCGACGAAGACCCCGATACCTCCGACATGCGCAGCGCCCTGGTCA
>JAPPPF010000051.1 GCA_028817665.1 Magnetovibrio sp.
CCCCCCGCGCACGGCGGCTACGTCATCTACGGCCGCTCCGACGCCACCCTCAACCCCGGCGGCGTGCGCATCGGCACCGCCGAGATCTACCGCCAGGTGGAGAAGCTCGAGGAGGTGGTCGAGGGCATCGTCATCGGCCAGGAATGGGACAACGACGTGCGCGTCGTCCTGTTCGTGGTGCTCCGGGACGGCCTCACGCTGGACGACGACCTGACGGCCAGGATCAAGGGCCAGGTGCGGGCCAACTGCACGCCCCGGCACGTCCCGGCCCGGGTCGTCCAGGTCGCCGACATCCCGCGCACCAAGTCCGGCAAGATCACCGAGCTCGCCGTCCGCGACGTGGTCCACGGGCGCGCCATCAAGAACGCCGAGGCGCTGGCTAATCCGGAGGCGCTCGAGCTCTACCGCGACCTGGACGCCCTCAAGAGCTGAGCGCGGCCTTCGTCTCCTCGACGATCCAATCGCGGAAGGCGCGGATCTTCGGCTGTTCGCCGGCGCCCTCGGGCATCACCACGTAGTAGCTGTTGGCCGCCGGGAGCGCCGTCTCGAAGGGCTTGATCAGGCGCCCCGCGGCGATCTCCGGCTTGATCAGGAAGCTCCGGCCCAGCGCCACCCCCTCGCCGGCCAGCACCGCCTGCATGACCAGGTTCGAGTGCGGCAGGAAGACGCCCGCCGGGACCTTCGCCTCGCCGACGCCGGCGGCGGCGAACCAGTGTGCCCAGGTCTCGGGCAGGTCCTCGTGGATCAGCGGGAACTTCAACAGGTCGGCCGGCGTCTCCAGCCGGGGCCCCTGCGCCGCCAGGGCCGGCGAGAGCACCGGGAAGATCTCCTCGTCGGCGAGCTTGGTCGCGGCGACCCGCGGCCAGCCGCCGGGGCCGTAGCGGATCGCCATGTCGGCGGTGTCGGTGTCGAAATCGGCGAGGTGGTCGGAGATCGCCAGGCTGAGCTGGATGTCGGGATGGCGCTCGCGGAACTGGGCGAGGCGCGGCACCAGCCAGGTGGCGGCGATCGATTCGATCGTCGAGACGGCGAGCACGCCCTCGCGCTGGCGTCGGTCCAGCCGATCGATCCCCGCGGCCATCAGGTCGAGGGCCTCGGTCATCGGCTGCAGCAGGGTCTGGCCGGCGTCGGTCAGCAGCAACTGGCGGTTCAGGCGCCGGAACAGGAGCGTGCCGAGCTGTTCCTCCAGGTGCTTGATCTGGTGCGAGACGGCGGCCTGGGTGACGAACAGCTCGTCGGCCGCCTTGGTGAAGTTGAGGTGCCGCCCGGCCGCGGATATCTCTGGGGGCGAGGCGACGGACGCACCGCGCTTCGAAATCGGATCAACCCATACCTGTTGGAGGGAACCCGCCATGACCACGAACACCATCACACTCCCCGTTCCCGCCGCCATTACGCCGGCCGCGAACGCCAACCCGCTGCACATCGTCAGCCAGGCTTTCAACGTCCTCGTGGCGTGGCAGAAAGCCTCCCAGCAGCGCCGCCACATGGAAGCCCTCGAGGATTGGCAGCTCGACGACGTCGGGCTCACCCGGGCCCACATCAACGCCCAGCTCACCGCCGACGCCGAGACCCCGATCTGGGACCAGTTCGCGCGCTGAGCCGGCCTCCTTGAAGACCCTGGCCTGAACGGCCCGGCGGAACCCGGTTCCGCCGGGTCTCTTTTCTTTGGCCTAGTGCCGGGTCTCGGTGGTCAGCACCACCTTGCCCGTCGATTTCCGGCCCTTCAGCGTGTTCATGGCCTCGGCCACGTCGGCCAAATCGAAGGTGTGCGAGATGTGCGGCTTCAGATCACCGGCCGCGTACCACTCGAACAGTTCCGCGAAGGACGCCGAGATCAGGTCCGGATCGAGGATCCGGTGGGCGCCCCAGTAATAGCCGATGACGGTGATGTTCTTGACCAGCAGGATGTTGGCCGGCACCTGCGGCACGCCGCCCGACGCGAAGCCGACGACCAGCATGCGTCCCAACTGCACGGTGGCGCGGAGCGCCGCGTCGAAGGCCTTGCCGCCGACCGGGTCGTAGACGGCGTCGGCGCCGCGCCCATCGGTCAGTTCCTTGACCCGGTTCTTGATGTCCTCGGAACGGTAGTCGATCAGATGGTCGGCGCCGTATTCCCTGGCCACCGCGAGCTTGTCGGCGCCGCCGGCGCTGGCGATCACGGTGGCGCCCAGTTTCTTGCCGAGCTCGACGGCGGTCAGGCCGACGCCGCCGGCGGCGCCGTTGACCAGGAGCACCTCGCCGGGCTGCAGCTTCAGCTTCTCCTTGAGGCCGATGTGGGAGGTGCCGTAGACCACCGGAAAGGCCGCCGCGGTGACCTCGTCCATGGCGTCGGGGATGACGTGGACGTCGTGCGCCGGGGCCACCGCCTGGGTCGCGTAGCCGCCGTAATGGACCATCGCCATCACCCGGTCGCCGGGCTTCACCCGGGTGACGCCGGGCGCCACCTCCAGGACCTCGCCGGCGATCTCCAGGCCGGGGCTGAAGGGGAACGGCGGCCGCACCTGGTATTCGCCCTTGATCATCAGGGTATCGGCGAAATTGACGCCGGCCGCCTTGACGGCGATGCGCACGCCGTCCTCGATCATTTCCGGGTCGGGCATCTCCTCGACCTTCAGGTCCTCCGGCGATCCCCAGTCGTGACAGACGACGGCGCGCATGCGCTTCTCCTCTCGTTCGTTCGCGGGCGGCCAAAGCGCCGCCTTGATCCCGGGAGCGTTTTGCCCGAGGCTGGGCGCCAGGGCAAGCAGAGAGCAAGTTCAAGGAGCGGCCAGCCCATGCGCGGCTATTTCGGCATCGGCGTCGAGCGCATCTCCAAGGAGATGAACGTCGGCAACCTGTTCCGCACGGCGCACGCCTTCGGGGCGGGTTTCGTGTTCACCGTCGCCGCCAACTACCGGCGCCGCGAGGGGAGCAAGTCGGATACGTCGGATTCGCTCCAGCACCTGCCCTTCTACAGCTTCCCCGACACCTCCTCCCTGCTGCTCCCGGAAGGCTGCAAGCTGGTCGGCATCGAACTCATGGACGACGCCGTCGAGCTGCCGAGCTTCCACCATCCGCCGCAGGCCGCCTACGTGCTCGGACCCGAACGCGGCGAGCTGTCGCCGGAACTGACGGCGCGCTGCGACTGGGTGATCAAGATCCCGACCCGGTTCTGCGTCAACGTCGGCATCGCCGGCGCCATCGTCATGTACGACCGGGTCCAGAGCCTCGGCAAGTTCCCGCGCCGCGCCGCCCGGCCGGGCCCGCCGACGGAGGCGCTCCCCGGCCACCAGCACGGCGGACCGATGTCGCGGACCGGATCGGGCGCCGGCATGGAAGCCTTCCGCGCCGACCCGCCGGCGGCCTTCAACGACTAGAACGGCTTTTCACGCCAGCGGCACCGATAAGGAAATCCGCGCCCCCGCCTCCGACGCCTCGATCCGCGCTTCGCCGCCGTGGCGGCCGGCGATTTCCTCGACGATGGCGAGCCCCAGACCACTGCCCTCGCTCTGGCCGATCTGTCCGAAACGCGAGAAGGCGGTCTCGCTGTCGGCGACGTCGAGGCCGACGCCCCGGTCGCTCACCGTGATCACCGCCCGGCCGTCCCGCGCCGCCACCTCGACCGAGACCTCGGTGTTGTCGGGCCCGGCGTGGGCGAGCGCGTTGTCGATCAGGTTCTGCACCGCCTCCTGGACGAGCAGCTCGTCGGCGACGATCTCGACGGCCGGGTCGCAAGGCTGGAAGCTGAACTCGAGGTTGGCCTCGAGGACGCGGTCGGCGTTACGCTCGCAGACCGCGCGGACGACGGTGTTGGCGTCGAGGGCGCGGTGGCGCGACGGATCGGTCTGGCCCTTGGCGCGCTCCAGGGACAGGAGCTGGTTGGTCAGCCGCGAGGCGTGCCGGGCCGCGGCGACGACCTCGTGGGTCCTGGACAGCCGGTCCTCGGGCCGCTTGGCGTCGCGCGCCGCCTCGGCCAGGGACAGCATGCCGGCGATGGGATTGCGCATCTGATGCGCCGCGTCGGAAATGAACCGGTCACGGCTGGCGATGGCCGAGCTGACCTGACCGAACAGCGTGTTCAGGGTGGCGACGATGCCGCTGACCTCCGGCGGCGTGGCGCGGCGGATCTCACTCAGATCGTCCGATGTTCGCTTCGAGATGGCGTCCTGGAGATCGGTGAGCGGTTTCAGGCCGAGGTTGATGCCGAACCAGACGACGGCGGCGACGGTCAGGTAGCGCTGCATGTTCATGATCGACCAGCTCGACGAGAACGTCGGCACGTTGCCCGCCGCGTGCCAAGTCGAGCCGGCGGTCAGTTCGTTCTTCTCCAGGAGCAGACAGTCGGTCCATCCGGCCTTGGCCAGATGATAGAGGCTGGAGGCGCCGACGACGCCGCCGCCGATGATCACCACGCGGGCCGTGGATGGAAATGACGCCATATCGCCTCCCGCCTCCCTCGTCAGGACGCAACTCGATGGGGGATGAGTGTCGCGGCTTTCTTCGGCCGATTCAATCGCGCCGTTCGCGGCCGGCGTCAAGGATATGGCCGGCGCCCTGGTTGAACATGACGTCGTTGTTCTCGGCACTGACCTTGCCCCGGTTCTGCGCGTTCTTCTTGAGATCGATGGCGCGCATCACCGCCGGGCGCTGCTTGATGCGGCCGCGCCAACCGGCGACGTTCGGAAAGGCGTCGAGCGAGGAGCTCAGCGGCTTCGCGATGAACGCCCAGGGGAAGGCGATCATGTCGCAGACGGAGTAGTCGCCGAGGATGTAATCGCGGCCCTCGAGGCGTTTCTCCAAGACCGC
>JAPPPF010000009.1 GCA_028817665.1 Magnetovibrio sp.
CCCTGAATGGTGGAGGCCTTCGATTCCGGCAGATCGACCTGGACGCCGACGGTCAGCAGCGGCGCCGTGATCATGAAGATCACCAGCAGAACCAGCATGACGTCGACGAATGGGGTCACGTTGATTTCGCTCATCGGCTGGGTCTGGCGCCGTGTGTAACGGCCCCGAGCCCGTCCGCCGGCGGTTCTCAAGCTCACCGCCAAGTCAGCCTCCGTTCTCCATCTCGCGGCTCAGGATCGCCGCGAACTCGCCGGCGAAGCTTTCCAGCCGGCCGGCGTAGCGGTCGAGGTCGCGCGACAGCTTGTTGTAGGCGACCACGGCGGGAATCGCCGCCAGGAGGCCGAGCGCGGTGGCGAACAGCGCCTCGGCGATGCCCGGCGCGACCACCGCGAGACTGGTGTTCTTCGAGATGGCGATCGACTGGAAGCTGTTCATGATCCCCCAGACGGTGCCGAACAGGCCGATGAACGGCGCCGTCGCGCCGGTCGTAGCCAGGAAGGTCATATAGCGCTCCGTGCGGTCCATCTCGCGGGCCAGCGTGATATGCATGACCTGGTCGATGCGGTCGGCGAGCCCGACGCTGGCCGACGCCCCGGACTGGCCGCTCGGCGAACGCCGCCATTCGCGCATCGCCGCGACGAACACCGCCGACATGGGGTCGCGCGGCTGCGCCGAGATCCGGTCGTAGAGGTCGTCCAGGGAGGCGCCCGACCAGAACGCCTGCTCGAACTCGTCGGAGCGCTTGTTGAGGCGCCTGAGCCCGAACCACTTGTCGAAGATGATGGCCCAGCACCAGACCGAGGCCAACAGCAGGATGACGATCACCGTCTTGACGACGAGATCGGCGCGCAGGAACAGCGAGATCATGCTGAAATCCATTTCCGCGACCGAGCCGCCGAGAGTGACCGCGTCGACGATTTGGTTTTCCATCTATTACCCCTGGATCGCTCTTGTTGTTTCCCCATCCACGAAATCGCGGAGCCGCCGGCGCAGTTCCGCCGGCATCCGGGCGACGCCGCCGTCGAGGCTCATGCACCCGAGTTTCAATTCCATCCGCACCAGCGCCTCGCCGCCTCGGCGTACCACCTGACGCGCGTCGAGCGACGCGCCGCCGACCTTCACCACCTCGGTCTCGACGACCACCTCGTCGTCGAGGCGCGCCGGCTTCAGGTAGTCGACGGCGCAACGCCGGACCGCCAGGGCGACCCGGTCCTCGGCCATCAGCCGCGCGCTCTCGATCCCGGCGGCGCGCAGCATCTCGGAACGCGCCCGCTCGGCGAAGCGCAGATAGTTGGCGTAGTAGACGATGCCGCCGGCGTCCGTGTCCTCGTAGTAGATGCGCAGCGGGAACTGGTGCACGGCGGTCTCAGCCATCGGCCGCCTCCGCGTCGTCGTCGATCAATTCCAATTGCGCCAGGTTGGCCGGCGGCTTCAGGCCGAGATGGCGGAACCCCTCGGCGGCCAGCGCCCGGCCCCGCGGCGTCCGCATCAACAGGCCCTTCTGGATCAGGTAGGGCTCGATCACTTCCTCGATGGTGTCGCGCTGCTCGGACAATGCCGCCGCCAAGGTCTCGACCCCGACCGGGCCGCCGCCGTAGTTGTCGGCGATGCAGCCGAGGTAGCGGCGGTCCATGGCGTCGAGGCCCAGGTGGTCGACGTCGAGACGGTTCAGCGCCGCGTCGGCGGCGGCCGCGTCGACCGCGCCGCCGCCGTCGATGGCGGCGAAATCCCGGACCCGGCGCAACAGCCGTCCGGCGACCCGGGGCGTGCCGCGGGCCCGGCGCGCGATCTCGGCGGCGCCCGCCGCGGCCAGCTCGAAGCCCAGCAATCCGGCGCCGCGCGCGACGATCTGCTCGAGCTCGTCGGGCGCGTAGAAGACGACCCGCAGCGGAATGCCGAAGCGCTCGCGGAGCGGCGTCGTCAACAGGCCCGAACGGGTTGTCGCGCCGACCAGGGTGAACGGCGGCAGGTCGATGCGCACCGATCGCGCCGCCGGTCCCTCGCCGATGATCAGGTCGAGCTGGCGGTCCTCCATGGCCGGGTAGAGGATTTCCTCGACCACCGGGTTGAGACGGTGGATCTCGTCGATGAACAGCACGTCGTTGGGCTGCAGGTTGGTGAGGATCGCCGCCAGGTCGCCGGCCTTGGCGATCACCGGCCCGGACGTCGCCCGGAAGCCGACGCTCAGCTCGTGCGCGACGATCTGCGCCAGGGTCGTCTTGCCGAGGCCGGGGGGGCCGTGGAACAGCACGTGGTCCATGGCCTCGCCGCGCTGCCGGGCGGCCTGGATGAACACCTTCAGGTTCTCGCAGACCTGCGCCTGGCCGATGAAGTCGTCGAAGCTCAGCGGCCGCGTGCCGCCGTCGCGGAAGTCGGCGTCCTTGTCGTCCGGCGTCGCCGCCGGCGCCACCACGCGGTCCTCGCCCATGACCTAGGCCCCTCCCCGCGCGTCGCCGGGCGCCAGTTCCTGGAGGCCGCTGCGGATCAGTTCCTCGACGCCGGCCTTGTCGCCGAGCTCGCCGGCGGCGCGGGACACGGCGCCGAGCGCCTCGGAGGGTCCGTAGCCGAGGTTGACCAGGGCCGAGGCGGCGTCCGAGAGCGCGCTCGGCGGGCCGTCCGCGGCGGCGGCCGCCGCCCGGGCCGCCGGCTGCAGCGCCGCGTCGCCGAGCGCCACGGCGCCGGCCTTGTCCTTCAACTCGCTGACGATCCGGGTGCCGAGCTTCGGCCCGACGCCCGGCGCCCGGGTGAACGCGCCCTTGTCGGCGGCGGCGATGGCCTGCAGCAGCTCGTCCGGGCTCAGCACGCCGAGAATGCCGAGCCCGACCTTGGCGCCGACGCCCTGCACGGTGGTCAACAGCCGGAACCAGTCGCGCTCGCCGGCGTCGATGAAACCGTAGAGATGGATGTGGTCCTCGCGCACGTGGGTCTCGACCTCGAGCACCGCCGCCTCGCCGACGGCGAGCCGCGCGAGCGTCCGGCCGGAGCAGAACACCACGTAGCCGACGCCGCCGACATCGATCACGGCCGCGCCCTCGTCGAGCCCGTCGACGATGCCTTTCAAGCGCGCGATCAAGAAGCCGCCTCCAGTTCGGCGGTGCGGCGGCGGGCGTCGCGGTGATGGGCGTGGCAGACGGCGACGGCGAGCGCGTCGGCGGCGTCCGCCGACTTGATCTCGCAGCCGGGCAGCAGCGTGCGGACCATCATCTGCACCTGCTCCTTGGCCGCGTGGCCGGTGCCGACCACCGTCTTCTTGACCAGGTTCGGCGGATATTCCTCGACCGGCAATCCGTGGCTCGCCGGCACCAGCAGCACGACGCCACGCGCCTGGCCGAGCTTCAGGGTCGAGGCCGGGTTGGTGTTGACGAAGGTCTCCTCGACCGCCGCCTCGTCGGGGGCGTACTCGGCGATCACGTCGGCCAGGCCGTCGCGCAGCTGCACCAGGCGGGCCGCCAGCGACAGGCCGGCGTCGGTCTTGACGACGCCGTCGGCGACGTGCGCCAGGCGGTTGTCGCGGACGGCGATCACCCCCCAACCGGTGTTGCGAAGTCCGGGGTCGAGGCCGATCAACCGCATTGCGCCACGTCTCCCCTAGCGATCACGCGCTGAGCTTCTCGAGAACCGTCTCGTCGACATCGAAGTTGGCCGCCACGCGCTGCACGTCGTCGTTGTCATCGAGAACGTCGAGCAGCTTCAAGAGCGTGCCGGCCGTGTCCTCGTCGACGGCGATCGAGTTCTGCGGCTTCCAGTCGAGCCGCGCGTCCTCGGGCTCGCCCAGCTTTTCCTCAAGGGCGTCGCGGACGGCGGAGAAGTCGTCGGGCTCGCAGATCACCTCGTGCCCGTCGTCGCCGCTTTCCACGTCCTGGGCGCCGGATTCCAGCGCCGCCTCGAACATGTCGTCGGCGCTCGCGGTGGCGGCCGGATAGATGATCATGCCGACGCGCTCGAACATGAACGCCACCGAGCCGGTCTCGCCGAGGTTGCCGCCGTGCTTGGAAAACGCCGAGCGCACTTCCGAGGCGGTCCGGTTGCGGTTGTCGGTCAGGGTCTCGACGATCACCGCGACGCCGCCCGGCCCGTAACCTTCGTAGCGCACTTCCTCGTAGTTGGCGCCGTCGCCGGCCTCGGCCTTCTGGATGGCGCGCTTGATGTTGTCGTGCGGCATGTTCTGGGCCTTCGCCGCGGCGACGGCGAGACGCAGGCGCGGGTTGAAGTCGATGTCGCTGCCGCCCCGCGCGGCGACGGAAATCTCTTTCGAAAGCTTCGCGAATACTTTCGCCCGCTTGGCGTCCTGGCGCCCCTTGCGGTGCATGATGTTCTTGAATTTTGAATGGCCGGCCATTCCTTATGCCTCTATATGCTGGAGTTATTCGGTGATCTACATACCATATGTGGGAAGCGAAGACACGAACGCCGTTCGCCTTTGATGCCAGCGCAATATGGCAACAATTTGACCGGATGGGAAGGCGCGAAACCCGGCGCCGGGCGCCGGTTTCCTCACGTCGATGGACCCGGCGGACGGGCCTCCGCCAGACCGCCGCCGAGGCGCACCGGCTCGATCCGCCGGGCCAGTCCGGTGGCGTCGTCTGTTTCGATGTAGGCGGCGCAGAAACTGGCCGTTCCCTCCGCCGGTTCGAGCCTGCCCTGCGGCATCTTGGTCATGAACCGGCCGATGGCTTCCTTCTTGCGCATGCCGATGACCGAGTCATAGTCGCCAGTCATGCCGAGGTCGGTCATGTAGGCGGTGCCGCCCGGCAGAACCCGGTGATCGGCCGTCGGCACGTGGGTGTGGGTGCCGACGACGGCTGAGACCCGCCCGTCCAGGATGTGCGCCAGGGCCTGCTTCTCGCTCGTCGCCTCGCCGTGCACGTCGACGAGGATCGCCGCGACGTTGGACCCGAGGATGTAGGGCTCGAGCGCCGCCTCGGTGCCGGCGAAGGGGTCGTCGAGGGGGTCCATGAACAGCCGGCACATGGGGTGCACGACCAAGACCTTGCGGCCGCCCGGGGCCTCGAACACGCCGACCCCGCGGCCCGGCGTGCCCTCCGGATAGTTCAGCGGCCGCAACAGCTTCGGGTCGCCGTCGATATAGTTGATGATGTCGCGCTGATCCCAGACGTGGTTGCCGGTGGTGATCACGTCGGCGCCGGCCTGGTAGACGGCGGCGCAGATCTTGTCGGTGATGCCGAACCCATGCGCCGCGTTCTCGCCGTTGACGATGACGAAGTCCAGTTCCAGCTCCTCGCGCAGCCGCGGCAGATGATCGGCGACGGCGTCGCGCCCCGACTTGCCGACGATGTCGCCGACGATGAGTATCTTCATGTTTCCTGCCCGGCCCTGTAGACGGCGGTTTCGGTGGCGATCCAATCGAGGCGCGCATCATGGTGATCGCGGGGCACCTTGTCCACCCGCTGGGCCGCGTAGCCGACGCCGACGGCCTCGGCGCCGCCGGCGGCCCGGAGTTTTGCCAGGGTCCGGTCGTAGAACCCGCCGCCCCAGCCGATCCGGTATCCGGCCGCGTCGAAGGCGAGCATCGGCACCAGCAATATCTCCGGCGTCAGCGTCGCCGCCCCGGTCGGCGGATGACGGGTCCGGAGCGGGCCGGGCTCCAGGTCCATCCCCGGCTGCCAACGGCGGAACTCGAGCGGCCGGCCGGCGCCCGTGACCACCGGCAGCGCGGCCACGTACCCGGCCTCCAGGAACGCCTCGAGGGCGGGCGCCACGTCCAACTCGTCGCCAATGGCCAGATATCCCGAGATCACCGTCCCTGGAGCGCCGCCACCGAACGCCCCGATCAGGTGTTCCGCGAGCGCGCCGGCGGCGCCGCCGCCATCGGCGGCGGCCGCCGCCGCGCGGGTTTCCGCGGCGCGTCGGCGCAACGCGGCCTTCTGCTCGTCGAGGGTCGGGGTCGGCGGGTTCGGCATGGATCGCCCTGGTTCGCCCGGCGGGCGGTGGAAGCGCCGCCGCGCTGCCGTCGGCCTCGAGAAACCTCCGTGGCCTGCATGTGCAGGTGGGTGCCGTGTAACCGGCCCACGGGCCGGCCAGGGACAGCTCCCTGGAAGTATTCAGCCCCGGGGTTTTAAAGCCTAACGCACAGCGCAGCGGTCGCTGAATTCGTCGGCGTGAACTTAAGCGCGTTCAAGCGCTTCGGCAATGTCTTCGATTTTGACGGCGACGGATTCGAGCGCCGCGCTCAGGCTTTCCTCACGCTCGAGGCGCGCCGCCGCGCCGTCGCCGGAGCGCGCCACGTTGAGTTCGGCGTAGGCATCCGAAAGCTCGTCGGCAATCAGCAGCGAGACTATCACCAGGAGCCGGGCGTCGCCGATCTGGCCGACGGCGGCGACCAGTTCCTGAACCCGGTTGTCGATGTAATTGCCGAGCCGCGTCAGATGCGCTTCCTGGCCGTCGTCGCAGGCGATCTGGTAGGTGCGTCCGTTGATGCTGACGGTGACCTGGGCCACGGGCCGGCTATCCGTCGACCGCGGACTTGAGCCGCGCGATCACCGCGTCCAGCCGCTCGCCGACGCGGATGTTGGTGTCTTCCAAGATCTTGTTGTGACGTTTGAGGTCGGCCATCTCGGCTTGCAGGTCGCGGGTGCCGGCGGCTTCGCCGGCCCGGGCGGCCGCCTCGATCGCCGCGTTCTCCAGTTTCGAGAGCGCCGATTCGAGCCGCGCCTGAGCTTGCGCCAGGCGCGTCGGCTTCTGCAGGGCATTGGCTTGTGACACGTGGTAACGCCTCCCAGAGCGCACGATATCGGAATTGAATCGCAGAATAGGCGCGGCACGGGACGATCGTCAACCTTTGCCGGAATAAACACGGGTAATTCCTTTGATTCACACGTTAATTAGCGGATGCGGTGGCGCTTGAGGGGGGCCATGCCGAGATTCTCGTTGACGAATCGGGACAATGGAAGGATGTTGCCTCGGCCTTGTATTTGGGGCGTTGGAAACCGGGGCATTGGGCTCCGTGACGGTTGTCGGATCGGACGCCCTGATATCTTTCGGAGGAAATAATGACGATACGTGTTGCGATTAACGGTTTTGGCCGGATCGGCCGCTTGGTGCTGCGGGGAATTCTCGAGTCGCGCCGCAATGACGTCGAAGTGGTGGCGATCAACGACTTGGGTTCGGTCGAAATGAACGCACACCTATTGAAGTACGATTCCGTGCACGGCCCGTGCCCGACGGAAGTCACCGTCGAAGGCGATTCCATCAACGCTGGCGCCGGCGCCATGAAGGTCACCGCCGAACGCGACCCGGCGGCCCTGCCGTGGGGCGACATGGGCGTCGACGTGGCGCTCGAGTGCACCGGCTTCTTCACCGAGCGCGACGCCGCCGCCAAGCACCTGGAGGCGGGCGCCCGCAAGGTGCTGATCTCGGCCCCGGGCAAGAACGTCGACAAGACCATCGTCTTCGGCGTCAACCACGATACCCTGAGCGCCGAAGACACGGTCGTGTCGAACGCGTCGTGCACCACCAACTGCCTGGCGCCCGTCGCCGACGTGCTGAACAAGGCGGTCGGCATCGAGAAAGGCTTCATGACCACCGTGCACTCCTACACCGGCGACCAGCGGCCCCTCGACACCCTGCACTCGGACCCGCGCCGCGCGCGCGCCGCGGCGGTGTCGCTGATCCCGTCGTCGACCGGCGCGGCGAAGGCCGTCGGCCTGGTCCTGCCGGAACTGAACGGCAAGCTCGACGGTACCTCGGTGCGGGTGCCGACGCCGAACGTCTCGTTGATCGACCTGACCTTCACGGCGGGCCGCGACACCACCGCCGAAGAGATCAACGCGGCGATGAAGGAGGCGGCCGACGGCCGGCTCAAGGGCGTGCTGACCTACAACGAGGACCCGCTGGTCTCCATCGACTTCAACCACAATCCGGCGAGCTCGGCTTTCGATTCGACCCAAACCCAGGTCATCGACGGCAACTTCGTCCGGGTCCTGAGCTGGTACGACAACGAGTGGGGCTTCTCCAACCGGATGCCCGATACGGCGGTGGCGCTGGCCAACGCCGGCTGAGTTCCGCCGCCCTGGCGATCGATCGACGACCACGCGTCCCCCGGACGCGGGGTTTTCCTTGCCCCGCCGTTTCGCGCTAACATGTCGGCGCGCCGCATGCCGCCTGGGAGAGACGCTCCATGCCCGCCCCGACCGTCATCGTCCACGACCTGGCTCACGCCGACGCCGCCCTGGCGGCCGCCGACGCGGCCGGCGTGGCGCTGGTCATCCGGAGCGCCCCCGGCGCCGCCGCCGTCCTCGGCCCCGGCGTGTTCAACGCGATCGCCGAGGAGGCCCGCCAGCGCCACCCTTCGGCGCGTGTCACGGCGGTGCTCGATTGCGGCGACGAGGCCGGCGCCGCGCTGGCCGCGATCCGGCGCGGCTGCGAGCGCATCGCCGTCGACCTGCCCGCCGCCGTGCGCGCCAAGATCGACGACCTGGCGGCCCAGGCCGGCGTCGCCACCGAAGGCCCGCAGGCGGCACGGGCCCTGGACCTGGCCGGCCGCGACGACCCGCGGGCCGCGGTCGCGGCGTTCCTGAGCGAGGCGATCGACGATGACTGATCCTGGCTGCCGGCTCTATCTGATCACGCCGCCGCGCCTCGACCCGGCCGCCTTCCGCGACGACCTGGCCGCGGCGCTCGACGCCGGCGACGTCGGCGCCCTGCAATTGCGGCTCAAGGATGTCGGCGACGACGAGGTCCGCCGCGCCGTCGACGCCCTGCTGCCGGTGGCCGACGCCCAGGGCGTCACCTTCATTCTCAACGACCGGCCGGACCTCGCCGCCGAGACCGGCTGCGACGGGGTTCACATCGGCCAGGACGACGCCGGCTACGACGCCGCGCGCGCGGCCGTCGGCCCGGACCGGGTGGTCGGCGTCACCTGCAAGAATTCCCGGCACCTGGGCATGGTCGCCGGCGAGCAGGGCGCCGACTACGTCGCCTTCGGCGCCTTCTTCCCGACCGAGACCAAACAGACCGATGTCCGCGCCGATCCGGAGATCCTCGAATGGTGGAGCGAGATGATGGTGCTGCCGTCGGTCGCCATCGGCGGCATCACCATCGAGAATTGCGGCGCCCTGGTCACCGCCGGCGCCGATTTCCTGGCGGTGATCTCGGCCGTCTGGGGCCACGCCGACGGCCCGGCGGCGGCGGTCAAGGCGTTCAACGCGGCGATCGCGGAAGCGGCGCGGTGATGCATTGCCACTCCCCGGGCAAGCTGATAGAACCCGCGCACGATTTTCCCAACGAAAACTCGGGTCGAAACGATGAAGATTGACGGCAACGCCATCCGTCCCGGGATGGTCATCGAACACAAGGGCGGCCTGTGGCGCGCCATCAAGACCGAGCACACCCAGCCCGGCAAGGGCGGCGCCTACCTGCAGGTCGAATTGAAGGAAATCCGCGACGGCACCAAGCTGAACGAGCGCTTCCGCTCGTCGGAGAAGGTCGAGCGCGCGACCCTGGAGCAGCGGGAATACCAATACCTGTTCTCCGACGGCGACGCCCACACCTTCATGGACAACGAGACCTACGACCAGGTGGCGCTGGACAGCGAACTGGTCGGCGTCGACCAGGTTCCCTACCTGCAGGACGGCATGGTGGTGATCGTCGAAAGCCACGAGGGCTCGCCGCTCGGCGTGCAGCTTCCGAACTCGGTCGTGCTCGAGGTCACCGAGGCGGACGCCGTGGTCAAGGGGCAGACGGCGTCGTCGTCCTACAAGCCGGCGATGCTGGAGAACGGCGTCAAGGTCATGGTGCCGCCGCACATCGAGGCCGGCACCCGGATCGTCGTCAACATCGCCGAGGGCTCCTATATGGAGCGGGCCAAGGACTGAGGCCCCCGGACCGTGCGATTCAACCGAACCGCCGGCGCCGGCTCGGCGCTCATCAACGTCATGATGGCGACCGCCGAGAAGGCCGGCCGCAGCCTGGTCCGCGGTTTCGGCGACATCGAGAAACTCCAGGTCGCGAAAAAGGGGCCGGCCGATTTCGTCTCCGAGGCCGACCGACGGGCCGAGGAGATCATCTTCAACGAACTCTCCAAGGCGCGGCCCGACTTCGGTTTCCTGATGGAGGAGCGCGGCGAGATCACCGGCGCCGATACCTCGAACCGGTGGATCGTCGACCCCCTCGACGGCACGCTGAACTTCCTGCACGGCCTGCCGCACTTCGCCGTGTCCATCGGCCTGGAGCGCGATTCCAAGATGTTCGCCGGGGTCATCTACGAACCGGTCGGCGATCAGATGTTCTGGGCCGAGCGAGGCACCGGCGCCTATCTCAACGGCCGCCGGCTGCGCGTCTCGTCGCGCCGCGCCCTCGACGAGTCGGTCTTCGCCACCGGCATCCCGTTCCTGGGCCGCGACGGCCACGCGCCGTTCCTGGCGCAGCTCGAGAGGGTCATGGCGGCGTCGGCCGGAGTGCGGCGGTTCGGCTCCGCGGCCCTCGATCTGGCCTACGTCGCCGCCGGCCGCTACGAGGGCTTCTGGGAGCAGGGCCTGAAACCCTGGGACGTCGCCGCGGGCATCGTCATCGTCCGCGAGGCGGGCGGCTTCGTCAGCGATTTCGCCGGCCGCGACAAGGCCTTGAATTCAGGCGAGATCGTCGCCGCCAACGGCAACCTGCACGACACGCTGCGCAAGCTGCTCAGATCGTCGTGAGCGGCGCCATCCGCCAAACTTCCGCCTCAATCGACGCCCATCTTGGCGGATGTCCCGGGGCGCCGGGAAAGCGGTTGTACGCCTCTGGGGCCTTGGCTATGGTCAGCGCCGCGGGTCTTGGTTAGACTGTCCATGAATTCGCAACAGCCGAGAATCCCGGTCGAACGGGGGCACATGCGGGAGGTGACGAAACGATGATGCGCCATCGATTCCAAAATCATGGGGCAGGTTTTTTCTGCCGTCCGGGCCTGACCAGCCTGGCCGCCGCATGGGCGATCTCGGTTCTCGCGGTGATGCCGGCGGAACAAGCGTTGGCGCAGGCCGCCGGCGATTCCGTGGTTGTCGACCTGAGCGTCCTCAGCGACGGCGGCCGCGGCCCCGGTTCCACGGCCGACGGCCGCAACCTCTTGGTGCCGCCGCGCGCGGCGCCGAGGTCGGTGCTCCACGTCGCGCCGAAGAAGACGGTGACCCTGCGCGCGCCCGCGAAACGCACCGCCAAGGCGGCGCCGAAGGTCGAGAAACCGATGCCCAAGCCGGCGCCGAAGCCGGTGGCCAGCGCGCCGAAGCCGGCGCCGGCGCCGAAACCCCAGCCGAAGAAGCCGGTGAGCGTCGCGAAGACGACGGCACCCCCGCCGCCGCCCGCGCAGACCGCGCCGCCCGCGCCACCGAAGACGTCGAAGGCCCCGGCGGCCGCCGCCGTCGCCACGGCCGCGCCGGCGAAGATCGAGGTCAAGCCCGGACGCGCGATGCGCATCGGTTTCGACGCCGCCAACACCAAGTTGACGGATGCCGACAAACCCAACCTCCTCGCCCTGGCGACGGCGGTCCGCGGCAAGTCCGATTTCCGCCTGCAACTGCTCGCCTATGCCGGCGGCAAGGACCTGTCGACCAGCAAGGCGCGGCGCATGTCGCTGTCGCGGGCCCTCTCGGTCCGCTCGTTTCTCATCGAGAACGGCATCCGCAGCACCCAGATCGACGTCCGCGCGCTCGGCAAAAAGACGACCGAGAAACCCGTCAATCGGGTGGACGTGAACCTTGCCCGCCGGTAAACGGACGCCTCAATCCCGGAGCGCCCGTTGGTAGCGGTTGACGCCAAAATACGAGGCCGGTGATGACCCGCCCCCATACCTATCTCATCCGCATGCTGGTGTTCCTCGGACTGGTCGGCGTCGTCTGCGTCATCCTGTTCCCGCCGATGCGCGACTTCTTCTTCGCCAACGCGGCGCTCAACGGCCTGATCGTCGGCGTCCTGGTACTCGGGATCATCTACAACTTCCGCCAGGTCGTCCGCCTCTATCCCGAAGTCAACTGGATCGACGCATTCCGGCGTTCGATCGACGCCGACGCCCTGCACCCGGCGGCGCCCGAACAACCCCATCCGCCGAAGCTGCTGGCGCCGATGGCGACGATGGTCGCCAACCGCTCGACGCTCAGCCTTTCGGCCATGTCCATGCGATCCCTGCTCGACGGCATCGCGTCGCGGCTCGATGAATCGCGCGACCTGTCGCGCTACACCATTGGGCTGCTGATCTTCCTCGGCCTGCTCGGCACCTTCTGGGGCCTGCTGGAGACGGTCGACTCGATCAGCGACGTGATCGGCGGCCTCAGCGTCAACGGCGGCGACGCGGCGGCGGTGTTCGGATCGCTGAAGCAAGGCCTGGAAGCCCCCATGGCCGGGATGGGCACGGCCTTCTCGTCGTCGCTGTTCGGCCTCGCCGGCTCGCTGATCCTCGGCTTCCTCGACCTGCAGGCGGCGCAGGCCCAGAACCGGTTCTACAACGATCTGGAGGAATGGCTGTCGAGCGGCACCCGGCTCTCGAGCGGCGCCTTGGTCGCCGACGGCGAACAGGCGGTGCCGGCCTACGTGCAGGCGCTGCTCGAACAGACCGCCGAGAGCCTGGAAAACCTGCAGCGCACCCTGGCGCGCGGCGAGGAAAGCCGGGCCAACGCGGATCTGGGCATCCACACCCTGGCCGGCAAGATCGAGACCCTGACCGACCAGATGCGCACCGAACAGGCGCTGATGAAGAGCCTCGCGGAAACCCAGGTCGCCATGAAGCCGCTGCTGCAGCAGATCGCCGAGGGCAGCGCCGACAAGGGCGGCATGGACGAAACCACCCGGGCCCACATCCGAAACCTGGACGTCCACGTCGGCCGCATGGTCGACGAACTGCGCACCGGGCGCGAGGATCTCGTCCAACAGGTGCGCAGCGAGATCAAGCTGCTCGCCCGGACCGTGGCCGCGGCGAGCGACGAGTTCGACCGGTAGCCCGCCATGGCCGCCATCGGACGCTACGAACGCAACACCAATATCTGGCCGGGTTTCGTCGACGCGCTGGCGACGCTGTTGATGGTCATCATCTTCCTGCTGCTGATCTTCGTGCTGGCGCAGTTCTTCCTCGGCCAGGCGCTATCGGGCCGGGACTCGGCGCTGAGGAAGCTGGAGAGCCAGGTCACCGAACTGGCCGACCTGCTGGCCCTTGAAAAACGCGCGACCAAGAACCTGCAGACCAATCTCTCGCAGATGGCCCAGGAGCTTCAGGCCTCGGTGACGGCGCGCGACGACCTCAAGGCCGGGTTGCGGGCGATGACAGCGAAGGCGGAGGGAACGCAGGCGAAGCTCGACGAAACCTTCGCCCAGATGCTCGCCGACAAGGAGAAAATCGAACAGCAGGCATTGAGCGTCGCCAGCCTCAGCAACGACGTCGCGGCGCTCTCGGCGTTGCGCGAGGAACTGCAATCGGAGGTCCGCAAGCTGGCGGCCCGGGCGTCGGCGCTCGAAACCTCGGTGGCCGACGAGAAGAAGGCCCGGGCGGACGCCGAGAACACGCTCGAGGGCACCCGCGCCAAGTTGACCGAGACCGAGAGCGAATTGGCCGCGAGCAAGGACACGCTGACCGTCACCCTCGATGAACTGGAGGCCGCCCGGCGGGCGCGCGAAACCTCGGAAGCGGGCCTCGACGCGGCCCGCAAGACATTGCTGGCGGAAAAGGAGCTGTCGAGCAGCGCGCGCGCCCAGGTGGCGCTGCTGAACCAGCAGATGGCGGTGCTGCGCGAGCAGTTGGCGCGGCTGGAAACGGCCCTCGATATTTCCGAGAAGCTGACCCGCGAGCAGAAAACCAAGATCGTCAACCTCGGCAAGCGCCTGAACGCGGCGCTGGCCAGCAAGGTCCAGGAGCTGTCGCGCTACCGCTCGGAGTTCTTCGGCCGGCTCCGCGAGGTTCTCGGCCGCCAGCCCGGAGTCAAGATCGTCGGTGACCGGTTCGTGTTTCAATCCGAGGTGCTGTTCGAAAAGGGTTCCGCCGACATCGGCGCCGCCGGCAAGAAGCAGCTCTCGGCCCTGGCGGCGACGCTGAAGGGCCTGGCGGCCAGGATACCGCAGGGCATCGACTGGGTGCTGCGCGTCGACGGCCACACGGACAGCGACCCGATCCGCACGCCGCGCTTTCCGTCGAACTGGGAACTGTCGTCGGCGCGCGCCATCGCCGTGGTGCGCCAGCTGGTGGTCGACGGATTGCCGCCGAACCGCCTGGTCGCCGCCGGGTTCGGCGAATTCCAGCCGATCGACCAGCGCGACGACGAAATCGGCAAGCGCCGCAATCGGCGCATCGAACTGAAGCTCACGCAGCGCTGAGCCGCGGCGCATCCCGCCCCTCGGAGGTTTCCGCCCGTCCATGCCGGTATTGTTCCTGATCGTTGTCGTCGACCTGATCGGTTTCGGGATCATCATCCCGCTGTTGCCGTTCTACGCCGAGTTCTTCGACGCCGACCCGGCCACCGTCGGATTGATCATGGCGACCTATTCGCTGACCCAGTTCATGGCCGCGCCGTTTTGGGGAAGGACCAGCGACCGGATCGGCCGGCGGCCGGTGCTGCTGGTCAGTCTCGCCGGCGCGGTGCTCGCCTACGTCTGGCTCGGGTTCGCCGAGCAGCTCTGGGCGCTGTTCGCGGCGCGCGCGCTGGGCGGCTTCATGGCCGGCAACATCGCCACCGCCTTCGCCTACGTGGCCGACGTGACGACGCGCGAGAACCGGGCCCGGGGCATGGGCTTGATCGGCGCCGCCTTCGGACTGGGCTTCATCATCGGACCGGCCATCGGCGGCATCCTCGCCGGTCCCGACCCGATCAACGCCGACTACCGAAGCCCGGCCCTGGCGGCGGCGGCGCTGTCCGGCCTCGCGTTGGCGCTGGGGATCGTGTTCCTCAAGGAATCGCTGTCGCCCGAGATCCGCGCGCGCATCGCCGAGCGTCCCCGCGACAGCCGCTACAATCAGTTTCGCCAAACCTTGAAACACGCCAACATCGGTTTCCTGATCGCGGTCTCCTTCCTTGCCACTTTCGCCTTCGCCGGCCTGGAAGCGACCTTCGCCATGTGGTCGCGCCGCCAGTTCGGCTGGGGGCCCGAACAGAACGGCTATCTGTTCGCCTTCGTCGGCGTGCTCGGCGCCGCCGTGCAGGGCGGCCTGATCGGGCGCCTGGCGAAGCGCTTCGGCGAGGCCCGGCTGATCGTCCAGGGCGCCGCCGCGCTCAGCATCGGAGTCTTGATGATTCCCTTCGCCACCAACCTGGTGGTGCTGATCATCGCCATGGTGATCGCCGCCTACGGCTTCTCGGTGATCTCACCCGGCCTCAACAGCCTGATCTCGTTGAACGCCGGCGAGGAGGACCAGGGCTTGGTGATGGGCGTGACCCGCGCCGCGACGACGCTGGCACGGGTCGCCGGGCCGGCCTTCGCCGGCGCGCTGTTCGCCTTTCTCGGCAAGGACTGGCCCTATTACGCGGGCGCCGCGGTGATGGCCGCCGTCACCGTTCTCGCCTGGCGCGCCCTGCCCCGTCTGACGCCCGCCGACGAGGCGGAAAATTCGACAAACGGTTCTTGATCGGGGCGCCGCCATCGCCTATATAAAGCGCCGCATTCGGCGGAGCATAGCCATGAAAAAAGACATTCATCCGGAATATCATGAGATCAACGTCCAGATGACGGACGGCACGACCTTCACGACGCGATCGACCTGGGGCAGCCCCGGTGACACGCTGAAGCTCGACGTCGACCCGAACTCCCATCCGGCATGGACCGGCGGCGCGCACCGCCTCGTCGACACCGGCGGCCAGTTGGCGAAATTCAATCGCCGTTTCAAGGAGTTCGGCCTCAAATCCTGACCGGACCGACGATTTCGGCACGGCCGGCAACCACGGATTTTCCGGCGATCTCAAAAACTTCCGCAACCATTTCTTGTAAACGCCAGGTAAATCGGCGTTAGCTTTTTTCTGGAAGTGTGATTCTCTGATATACATTAAAGGCTTGGAGTGATTCGCTCCGCAAGCGGGTATTGTCGCGTGACGCGCGGTGCCGGCATAGGCGTTGAGACCCCGAACCGGGCACGGTTTGGCTTGGGATTTTGACGTGGCACCGATTGGGGTTGGGACCATGGCGCTACAGACCAATTACGAAGTTCACGTCCAGCAAGGCGGCCGCTGGAGCATCCATGCCCAATTCGATTCCCATCAAAAGGATACGGCCATCGAGGAGGCCAAGCAGCTCGACAGCCAGGGCAACATCGGCGCCGTCAAGGTGATCCGCGAGGTCTACGACACCACCGAAGGCACGCACCGCGATTACGTCGTCTACAAGAGCGCCGGCGTCTCCGCGTCGGACGGCGAGACGGACCGGACCGGAGACCGCGGCGGCGGCGATGGCGGCGGCGGTTCGAGCTGGATGGACGACGACGGCGACGACGGCGGCAGCGGCGGCGGTCTCGGCGGCGACGACGACGATTTCGAACTGGCGCCGGTCAAGAAAGGGAAAGGCAAGAAACCGAGCACCCTGACCGGCCTCATCGTCAAGGTTCTGCTGATCATGCTGTTCAGTATCTGCCTGGCGGTGATGACCGTGGTCATGGCGTCCTACCTGCTGAGCGGCTCCCGGGTCTTCGGCATTCCGACCGAGAACATCCTGTTGATCCTGTTCGTCGTCTTCCTGCTGAGTTCGGTGACCATGGGCATGACGTTCATGCGCGGCGAGCGGTTGGATGACAACAAGGGCCGCCGGCCGCGCCGCGCCCGCGCCGCGCCGAAGGCGGCGAAGCCGAAGGCGGCGCCGGCCAAGAAGGCCAAGAAAAAGAAGAAGAGCCGCGACGACCTCGACCGCGCCATGGCGGGAAGCGGCTCCTTCAAGCTGGCCGAGGAGGAAAAGGACGCGGCCGCCGCGGCGGCCAATGAACGGCTGCAGAAGGAACTCCACGGCGAGCAAGGCGAGGGCGAGGACGCGCAGGGCCGCGGCGTCGTCCTCGACGCGGACGCCGTCGCGCCCGGCGAGGCCGGCGTCGAGACCCTGTCGCCGCACGCCGAGAAGCAGAAAGCCTACATGATGGACTTCTTGAGCGAGTCCCTGAGCAAGACCGGCGCCGACAACAAGAAGATGGACAATTTCAACAAGTTCGGGGTCAACCTGTTCCTGGCCGGCGCCTGCGAGACGCTGGCCGAGAAGCGCGACCTCGACGGCCGCTCGCGTTCCAAGGTCCTGGCCGACAGCGTCCGCGTCATGGGTTTCAAGAAGTCCCACGCCGCGACCTTCGCCGACAAGTACGAGGAATACCTGCTGCAGGACCCGCGCTACATGCAGATGTACCAGGCCGGCCGCAACGCCATGAACACCCACTTCCAGGATCCAGACGAGTCGGCCAAGCACCTGCAGGCGGCCATGGGCGAATGGAACCAGCCGAAGAAGAAGGAAGCGCAGAGCGGCCCGATCACCGTGCTGTTCACCGACATCGCCGGCTCCACGGCGATGACCCAGAAACTCGGCGACGCCGGCGCCCAGGAAGTCGTCCGCGCCCACAACCGTATCGTCCGCGCGGCGCTCACCGACAACAACGGCCGCGAGGTCAAGCACACGGGCGACGGTATCATGGCGTCGTTCTCGCTGGTCACCGACAGCGTCGACGCCGCCATCCAGATGCAGCGCGAGACCATCGCCTACACCCAGGCGAACCCGGACCTGCCGCTGCACCTGAAGATCGGCATCAACTCGGGTGAGCCGATCGTCGAGGACAACGACCTGTTCGGCACCGTCGTCCAGTTGTCGGCGCGCATCGTCGACAAGGCGCAGGCCGACGAGATCTACGTTTCCGAGATCGTCCGCGGAATCTGCACCGGCAAGAACTACACCTTCGAAAGCAAGGGCGGTTACGACATGAAGGGCTTCGACGGCCAAATGCAGCTGTTCGAGGTGATCTGGCGCGACGCCGGCGCGGCCGCCGCCGAATAGCACCTACCCAACCTGAAAAATTTTTCCGCGCCCCTTGCGGCGGGAATTTCGCGTGCATAGATCATCGGTGACGGCGGATGCCTATGACTGGGTCCGCCGCCAGCCGGGGACGCCCCGGCATGCATGATAGGGCCAGGCCATGGTGGCGGGCCCGCCGAACCATATAGCTTCATCGGAGGATATGGCTATGCGTACGATCGATTTCTCTCCCCTTTTCCGTCATTCCGTCGGTTTCGACCGCCTGCAGCGGCTCGCCGATAGCGCCCTGCAAATGGACAACGGCGCCAACAGCTACCCGCCCTACAACATCGAGCAGCTCGACGAGGACAACTACCGGATCACCATGGCGGTGGCCGGCTTCGGCGAAGCCAATCTCGATGTCACGGCGAAGGAAAACACCCTGGTGATTTCCGGCAAGCTGGCCGACGCGGATGAGGTGACCTACCTGCACCGCGGCATCGCCGGCCGCGCCTTCGAGCGCCGCTTCGAGCTCGCCGACCACATCAAGGTCAGCGGCGCCAATCTGGTCAACGGCCTGTTGCAGGTCGAGCTGACCCGCGAAGTGCCGGAAGAAAAGAAGCCGCGCCAGATCGCCATCAACACCAAGGCGATCGCGCATAAGAAAGCCGCTTAAGTCTCTCTCCCCTGCCGACGAAAGACGCGCCCGGTCCCTCCCTGCCGGGCGCGTTTTCCGTTCCAGCGCCGCTCACTCGGCGGCGTCGGCGGACTGGAAATCCTTGAGGCGCGCGCGGACGCCGTCGGGCACGCGGACCGGGCGCTGGGATTGCCGATCGATATAGACGTGGACGAACCGTCCCGTCGCCGCCGGCGCCGTGCGATCGGCGCCGAACAAGCCGATCCCGTAGGCGACGCTGCTCTCGCCCAAGCGTTCGATCCGCAAGCCGGCCGCCACGGTTTCCGGCCACGACAGCTGCTGGTGAAATCGGCAGACGGTTTCCACGCTCACCGGATAACAGGCGTCGCCCAGCCAATCGACGCCGAGCTCGAGGCGGGTGAACTTGGTGACGATGTCCTCGATGCAGCGGTTGTAGACGACGTTGTTGAGATGGCCGAGCATGTCGTTGTCGCCCCACCGCGTCGGGATGTCGATCCGGTAGGGAAAATCGGAAAGCGCGGCCGGCGCCTCAGCCATGGGTGCCGTCCTTGAGTTTCGGCGCCATCTCGATGGACTGCAGGGCGGTGCGGATGCCGAGCGGGATCGGCACCGGCTGCTGGGTCTCGCGGTCGACGAAGACATGGACGAAATAGCCCTCGGCGACGGCGCTGTCCTCGCCTTCCTTGAAGATGGCGACCTCGTAGCGGACGCTGGAATTGCCGAGCTTGCCGACCCGCATGCCGGCCTCCAACCTGTCCGGATAGGCCACCGAGGCGTTGAAGGTGCAGTGGGTCTCCGGCGTGATCCCGATCACCTCGGCGTCCTGCGGATCGAACCCGCCGGCCTCGACGAGGAACATGTTCACCGCCGTATCGAAGTAGCTGTAATAGACCACGTTGTTGACGTGGCCATACATGTCATTGTCGTTCCAGCGGGTTTGAATGGCGCGGAAATGGGCGTAGTCGGCGCGGGTTTCGGCGGTCTTCGGCATGCGGTTCGGTTCCTTCTGGCGTCGGGTTGGCGACGGCGGTGGTCAAAATTATGGGGGCCGCTTCATTGAGCGGCCCCCTTGATTCTTCTATGCCTCAAACCTGTCAAACTCGCCTGAACTCGTACTGATCCGTACGAACTAGGAGGCCACTCTAGTCACCCCTCGGCCACGGGTCAATATGCGATTCGGCCAGTTTGGAAAATGCTCGGAATCGGACATTCTCGGGTGCGCGATTCCGAAAAAAGGCCGCCCCGATTGTGGGGCGGCGAGTGTTCAACAGGGAGGCGTCGAAGTTGCGTGAATGATCATTTTATTTTCATCCACGAATCGCCTTGTAGCGGAAATGGCTTAACGGGCCGTTAATGCAGGCCTTACGAAATTCAATTGATTCCTTGCAGAAACGTCGTATCGGCGCCTCTCCGATCATTCAACACGACACCGGATAGCGCCACACGGCCGGCTTTTTCCCGCCACTTCGAAAATCTCCTCAAGTTCCGAGACCACTGCGGGATTATTCTGCATATATTTGGAGACCCCTCGCCTCAGTTCGACTAAATGGCCATCGAGCGTGCGCTCGTTCAGGCGAATGCCAAATTCAATGAACTCGGATGTATCTGGTTCCGATGCAAAAATCCTGTCGATAATCGCCGTGCCGACCGGCGGCGAAAAATGCACATTATCAACGAACCAGGTCATCACCCTCACTCCGCCAACGGGCGGTAAGGGCTCCAAAGCGATGCGGTGGAATCCAGAGAAATCCCATATTGGCGTATCGGCGGCGTCGGGATTTTTCTGTCGATACTCAAGCACAGCACGCACCAGCTTCCGTTTCCAATCCTCGGACAATTCCCAAAAGCCCGCCACCGACATGGCCGCCAGCATCGAAGCGTGAACTGGCGGTATGACAATGTGCAAACTCACATCGAACCTGTTCGCCAGATCAAGAATCCTCGACAGATCGTCCCATGAAGTCCGTCCGGTCTTCGAATCTACGTAGGAGAATCCAAACTCAGGCGGAGGCGCGTAGGTCATCACTTCGCCATTAACGAATTTTTGGCGAGGCGCGTTCAATTTATTCTCGATAAAGAGTCGATGCCCAGTGTTCAGGTCGAAATTGTGCGCGCCGATTTTTTGCTGCCTGACCGTTTGAACGCTGCTTTCAATCGCGTCCCAAGAAAAGAGGACCGACACAAGATCGGATAGAATGGTCGACACATCGCCGAGCCCATTGGACTCTGTCGCCAGCCTAGAGGCGTCGAATCCTGGTTGTTCGCGCCACAACTTATTGAAAAACCGGAGATCAGCCACCAAAACGGCGGATTTAAGGTTCCCGGTAACGATCGTATGTTCGAGGTACTTAACCAACTCCGTCAGGCTTACCCCTGTAAGGCCAAGGTTGTATCGGTGGCCATCTCGTTGCCAACCGACGTGGCTTTTCATGTCGAAGCCGATTTCGGCAATGGAGTTTCCGAGAACCACAACGCCGGGCTTGAGCATGCGGGTGATATAGGCCTTGGAGAGACGTTGGCGCGTCTCCATGACCGGCTTCTTTTCATTAATGTTTGAGACCGAAACGAATTGAAAAAGGCCAAAAGGATCTATCAGCGCATTGGCCAGGGAGACGAACAAGAAACAGGCCGCGAAAAGCAGGAACCCGGTTTTCAAATATGACCGCGCAAAGCTCACGATAGACGCTCAGAACTGGTAGTAGATGAACTCATCGACAACGCCCATGGCCATACAAGAGATTACGAAAAGTAAAGAAACTGAGATCGCCCATCCGCATGTCGCCCTCCAAGTGATCATGCTTGATGGAACTTCACGCTTGTACCGAGCCGCAGAGTCATTGGCAGGGTAATACCGTCGTAGAAGTTGTTGGGTGTTTGGCAGCGCGACCGAAATAATCAGCGCCGCGACAATCAAAATTACTTTTTCCAAGCCCACGTAGAATACGATATTTGCCAAAAAGTTTGCCGCCGCGACGCTGGCGATCTGCAACAGGTGTGGAGCACCACTCATGATGCCTAGGTCGGTAATGTAAGCCTCCGCCAACCAATTTTCGCCATTCATCCCCAGCATGCCTTTGAAGATTATTGTTGCAGTCTCCAGATTCTCGGCCCGGAAGACGACCCAGGCGACAAGTACGCTTCCGAAGGTAATGGACCAAGAGATTGCGCGACATGCCTTGCCCATCAGCGGCGGCCACTTTGGCACCCTGCCGTCCACTGCGCGACGCCAAATATGAT
>JAPPPF010000179.1 GCA_028817665.1 Magnetovibrio sp.
CCGGCCGTGTCGGACCGGGCGGCTTCGAGGAAATCGCTCAAGCTGTTTCCCGTGTGCCGGTCGTTGAAGCGGATGTTGAGCCGCGCCGTGGCCTTCGCCGGGATTAGGTTGGTCGTCGGGTTGCCGACGTCCATCGACGTGATCTCCAGGTTGGTTGGCGGGAAGTGATCCGTGCCCTCGTCGAAGACGTGGTCGTCGACGGCCTTCAGGAAGGCCAACAGGCGCGGCACCGGGTTGTCGGCGAGGGCCGGATAGGCGACGTGGCCCTGGGTGCCGTGGACGGTGATCTCGGCGTTCATCGAGCCGCGCCGGCCGATCTTCACCATGTCGCCCAACTCCGCGACGTTGGTCGGCTCGCCGACCAGGCAGGCATCGATGGTCTCGTCGTTCGCCGCCATCCAGTCCAGCATCTTGACGGTGCCGTTGATCGCCGGGCCTTCCTCGTCGCCGGTGATCAGGAGGCTGATGGAGCCCGGCAGCGCGTCGCCGTGGGCGCCGACGATCCGGGCCGCCGCGGCGCAAAACGCGGCGATGGCGCACTTCATGTCGGCGGCGCCGCGGCCGTAGAGGCGGCCTTCGCGAACTTCCGGCTCAAACGGATCGCTGGTCCAGTCCGCCACGTCGCCCGGCGGCACCACGTCCGTGTGGCCGGCGAAACAGAAGTTCGGCGTCCCGGAGCCGAACCGCGCGTACAGGTTATCGACGTCAGGCGTGCCGTCCTCGCTGAAGGTCAGCCGGTGGCACTTGAAGCCGAGCGGCTGCAGCATCTCGATGAGCACGCCGAGCGCGCCCTCGTCGGCCGGCGTCACGCTGGGCCGGCGGATCAGCCGTTCCGACAGCTCGATGGGGTCGGCCGGATCGGCCATGGCGCCGCTCCCTGGGTCAGTCCCTGAGAAGCTCGTTGATGGAGGTCTTGGAACGGGTCTTCTCGTCGACCCGCTTGATGATCACCGCGCAGTAGAGCGCCGGCGTCGGCTGGCCGTCGACCACCGGTCCGGGCAGACTGCCCGGGACGACCACGGAGTACGCGGGCACCCGGCCGTAGTGGACCTCGCCCGTGTGCCTGTCCACGATCTTCGTCGAGGCGCCGATGAACACGCCCATGGAGAGCACCGAGCCCTCCTCGACGACGACGCCCTCGACGACTTCCGAGCGCGCGCCGACGAAGCAATTGTCCTCGATGATCACCGGGCCGGCCTGCAGGGGCTCGAGGACGCCGCCGATCCCGGCACCGCCCGACAAATGACAGTTCTTGCCGATCTGCGCGCAGGATCCGACCGTCGCCCAGGTATCGACCATGGTGCCCGAATCGACGTAGGCGCCCAGATTGACGAAACTCGGCATCAGCACCACGCCGGGCGCGATATAGGCGGAACGGCGGACCACGCAGTGCGGCACGGCGCGGAAGCCGGCCTCGCGGAACTTCGCTTCGTCCCAGCCGAGGAACTTGCTGTCGACCTTGTCCCACCAGGGCGCGCCGCCGGGGCCGCCGGAGATCGGCGCCATGTCGTTGAGGCGGAAGGACAACAGCACCGCCTTCTTCAGCCACTGATTGACCTGCCAGTCGCCGCCGGTCTTCTCGGCGACCCGGGCGGCGCCCGAATCGAGGAGGGTCAGGGCTTCCTCGATGGCGTCGCGGGTCTCGCCCTTGGTGTTGGTGTCGATCTCGTCGCGCGCCTCCCAGGCGGCGTCGATGACGGTTTCCAGCTGCGAATGGCTCATGTCGAATTACCCGTAATTGGCCCCGATGGGGGCGATTGGCCGGCGAAAAAAAACGGCCCCGAAGATGGGCCAGGGGCGGGGCCAAGTCAATACGACGGAGCGGCCTAGGTCTCCGTGACGTCGGCGAGCCACGCGGTCAGGTCGTCGACCACGTGGTGGACGTGATCGCCCTCCGAGCCTTCCTTGCCCCAGTCGTTCTCGGTCCGCACCCACACACAGGTCATGCCCATGGCTGCCGCCGGTTCCAGGTTGCGGCCCATGTCCTCGACCATGACCGCGGTGTCGGGGCGGATGTCGTGCTGTTCGACCAGCCGTTCGTAGACCGCCGGCGCCGGTTTCGGCTCGTAGTCGGAGGCGACGATGTCGAAGATCGCCTCGAAATGATGGTCGACGCCGAGTTTCGCCATGATCCGTTCGGCGTGGCCGACGGAGCCGTTGGTGAAGATGATCTTGCGGCCGGGAAGCGCCGCCAGGGCCGTGTCCATGCGCGGATTGGCGTCGACGGGGGCGAGGTCGATGTCATGGACGAATTCCAGGAAATCGTCCGGGTCGGCGTCATGCAGGTTCATCAGCCCGCGCATGGTGGTGCCGTGGTGGCGGAAGTAGTTCTTCTGCAGGTAATAGGCCTCGTCCCAGTCGATATCGAGGAAACGCATGATATAGCGGGTGATGTTCTTGTCGACCTGGTCGAACAGCCGGCACGACGCCGGATACAGCGTGTTGTCCAGGTCGAATATCCAGGTTTCGGCGGTTTTCAGCCGCTCAACCGACAACGGATGATCGCGGTTCGGGGTCGCATCCATGCCGCATTTGTCCGGGTTCGGGGCCGATTTGGCAAGATGCATTCCGTTCTGTCGGCATCGCCGCGTATTCACTAAACTTAACATCGCCCTTGTATGAGGCATTGCTAATGGGTGAAGACGGGCCGCTTGGGGGCGGAAGTAGGTGTGAATGAATGATCAGACTGCCGCGGAGGTTCCGGGGGAAAACGTGAATGAATCGGCCAACGCAACGGAGGGAGTCGTTACCGACGCGGTTCTGGAGGGGTATCCGGGGTCGGCGCTGAAGGTCAGCGCCACCGGTGACGTTCTGGCGGCCAACGCGCGCGCCGCCGGTATCGTATCCTTGATGAACAATGGCGAGTTGCCGGAAGTGATCGATCTGGTCAAGCAATCGGTCGCCGACGCGACCATGCTCGCCGGCACCGTTTCGGTGCCGACCGACCGGGGCGACATCCTGCTCGAAATCACCGCCATTCCCGGCGCCGACGGCGCCGAGGTGGTGGTCCTGGCGCGTGACCTGACGATGGAGCGGAACCTGCGCAGCGCGCTGGTGGAATCGCGGCAGCGCTACAAGGACCTGGTGGAGGTTTCCAGCGACTTCTATTGGGAAACCGACCGCGAGGGCCGGTTCGTGTTCGTCTCGCCGCGCGGCGGCCTGGGTTACACGACGGACGAATTGATCGATTGCCTGGGGTCCGAGTTCGTCGTCGATCCCGAGGCGTTCTCGCCGCTGCCGTTCCTCAGCGAGCGGCCCATGGAAGACGTCGAGATGTGGTTCCGGACCAAGGACGGCGAGACGTCGTGCATGCTGGTCTCCTGCGTGCCGCTGTTCCGCGAGGACGACGACGACACCCGGGAATGGAGCGGCACCCGCGGTGTTTGCCGCGACGTCACCGAGGAACGCAGCAGCGAGGCGGCGCTCTCCCGGGCGCGGCACCGCGAACAGCTCCTCGGCTACATCGTCGCTTCCGTGCGCGATGAGCTCGATCCCCAGAACATGTTGACCGCGGCGGCGACGGCGACGGCCCGGGCGCTCGGCATCGCCGGGTGCCGGATTTATCGCCAGACCGAGCCGGACATGGTCCTGGTGGCGGCCGAATACGGCAACACGGAGGGCCTCGACGACCTCGACACCGCGGTCCACGACCTGAAGGTCGGCAACGAGGTGGTGCCCATCGATATCGGTCCGTGGAGGGTTCTCGCCGTGGCGACCCAGTACCGACAGACCGTCAACGGCGCGATCACCATCTGGAAGAGCGCCAAGGACAAGGATTGGGAGGACGACCACCTGATCCTGATCGCCGATATCGCCAACCAATTGGGCATCGCCAACGAGCAGGTGACCAACCACGAGCGGATCGTCGCGCTTTCCCGCACCGACAGCATGACCGGGCTGCTCAACCGCCGCGCCTTCTTCGAAGAGGAACTGCCGCGCCGCGTCGCCCGTCTCGAACGCAGCCGCCAATCGGCGGCCCTGTTCTACGTCGACATGGACAACTTCAAACGCGTCAACGACGCGCACGGCCACCAGGTTGGTGATGACGCGATCATGTTCCTGCGCGACATGCTGATGGATTTCTCGCGTCCGGGTGACGTGATCGCGCGGCTCGGCGGCGACGAATTCGCCATGTGGCTCGACGGGATTTCCGCGGACGTCACCGAATCGCGTGCCAACGACCTGATCGAGAAGAGCCGGGCCATGGACCAATTCTCCGGCGACGCCGATCATCCGCTCGGTATTTCCGTCGGGATCGCCTTGTTCGACCCCGACACCGGGGAATCCCTGGATGATTTGGTTGCTCGCGCGGACTCGGCGATGTATGCCATTAAGAACGCGGGCAAGGGGGGCTACTACATGGCGCCGCCGGCCGGCGAGGAAACACAGGAAGGCGAGTGAGTTCTCGGTCCGGAGAACCGGCCCGAGGCATGAGGGTACCAACAGGCGAAGATCCGAGGCCGTAAGTCGTGAACGCTGACGTCAACAGCGCCACCATCACGTATGAAGAGTCCAAAGAGCTTGCTCAGCATCAAGACCCTGAGATTCGGGCGGCGCTTGCGAAACGGACGGATCTGAGCCCGGAAATACTCTACTGCTTAGCCGAAGATAAAGATAAAAATGTTCGCCGAATAGTTGCCGATAATCTTGCCGCGCCCCGCCAGACGGACGTCTTGTTGGCGCGCGACGCCGATGCCGATGTCCGCCAGGGCTTGGCGGCGAAGATCGCCAAGGTGGCGCGGGATCTGCCGTCGGATGCCAGCGACAAGCTCAGGCA
>JAPPPF010000031.1 GCA_028817665.1 Magnetovibrio sp.
CGCTCGGGCGTCGACGGCAGCGGTAGGCCAAGCGCCTCGGCGATGCCCGGGGGCGTCGGCAGGGCGAACCGCGCCGGCTTCACGAAGGCGAACAGTTCGAGCACGTCGAGGCACACGAACGGCGCGCCGTCGAGGCGCCGCGCCGTCGCGCGGGCGTGGCAGACGATGGGCACGACGTCGGGCGTGAGTCGGTCCCGGGTCTCCGCCGGCGAGAGCAGGTCAACCTCGCCGTCCGGGGTCAGCCAGACCGTCGTGGCGACGCCGGCGACCAGCGCCGGTTGATTTGGCAGGCGAATGCGGGGCGACGACGGCATGTCGTCGAGTAACCCCCATGCGATATCCCGTCAAGGCCGCGGCGGCGGCGCCGTCCCGAAATAGGATTGATTGATCTAAGTTTGAGGCTGTTCCTACTGAAAGGACAGGGAGGATTTGCTATACTTGGCCTACTCAATGGATGGAGGATTGTGCGTAACGTTCCGCCCGAAAATTCGATCGGTGATGCGGACGAACCCTATGCTTTGCGAGACTCCAAATGGAGGAGGGTAAAAAGATGAACCCGCCGGACCAGCCCAAGGACATATTCACCCTTTGAGAAATCGAGGCCCGGTCCTCCGTGATCGGGCGATGCCGAGAGCATCATGAGAAACCCCGCCGCATGTTCGGCGGGGTTTTTGTATGTATCGCCGTCGCGTCATGAACTCGTCAGGCCGCCGGCCCATGCTATGATCCTTTGTCTGCAGCGCCGCAACCGACGGGGAACCACGTGAACGACGAAGCCGACGACAGAGTTCGAATCGCCGCCGAGGACAACCGGCGCGACCCCAGCGACCGCCGGACCGACGACGGGCGGCGTGATTCGGAACGCCGCGACGCCGACCGCCGCGAGGCCGAACGCCGCGGCACCGGCAACCCCATCGATTGGGATGGCATGGAACGCCGCGCCATCGAACGCCGCGAAGCCGAGCGCCGGACCAAGGAACGCCGGCAATTGGAGCGCCGTCGTGAAGAACGCCGCAAGTACGACGAGATCATTGACGCCAACTGGCCGCTCCTCGATTGATCCGGGGGCGCGCCGGCGCCCCTGAAACCGACGCGAACGGTGCATCGAAGGGCGTTTTCCAGGCGACAGGCTGCTGTCAGTTTGGCGTCGTTCAATCGGGTGTGAACAGGTGTTGAAAGCGTCTTGCGATCACCGGTGATTCGCCTTATCTCGTAACCGAGAGCGAAACGCCCAAGTCGCCAGCCCAAAGGTTAAGCGCCCCGTGTTCAAGAAGAGCAAGAACTCGATCGATGTCGGCGATAAGTTCGTCAAGACCGACGACCCGAGCACCATTTGGATCGTTGCCGGCAACGGCAGCCCGGTGGCCTCCATCCCGCACTATCAGGTCGTCCGCCAGGATTACGCGAGCCGGGTTCGGACCCTCTCGCAACAGGTTCTGCTCGATACCGACTACTATCGGCGGGTCGAGTAACCCGCCCGTCCGCCGGACCCCGCGGCCCTAGGGCGTGCCCAGAATAGTGATGCGCTTGATGATGTAATCGCCGCCGGCGTTGACCAATCCGAGGCCGGCGAAGTCATCGCGGAACCCCCCTGTCATTGGCGTCGAGCACCTGCTTGCCGTCGACGGAAACGGTCATCCGGCCGTTCGGGTGGCGCTCCCAGGCGAGGCGGTCGATCTTCTTGTCCTCCAGCGCCGTCGGGGCCTGGGCGCGCTCGATGACGCTGGTGCCGCGGCTCGAGGTGCGCTGCAGCTCGATGCCGCCGCCGGGCGTGTAGATCACGTGATAGCCGCTCGATCCGGTGCCGCGGAAAGCGCCCTGGTAGACGCTGAACACCAGCCGCCCTGCGCCCTGCCAGGAGCTGAAATCGGTCTCCAGCGCGAACGCGTTGGTGATCGGCGTCGCCGTCGAGATCGCCGCCGCCGCGCCGGCGCCGCTTGCGCCGGCCGTGCCGCCCGATTCGCCGCCCTGGCCCTGGGTCAGGACCTGCGACAGGATCTGGCCGAAGATCTTCGCCGCCTTCTGCTCGCTCGATTGCGTCTGCGATGATTGCCCGCCGCCGCCCTGCGCCCCGGCGTCGACGGCGCTGCGCAGCCCCCAGCCGCGTTCGATCCAGTACTTGCCCGAGGCGACGCGCCATGCCGGATTGGCGGTGAAGTCGCCATCCAGGAAATCGTCGTCGAACAGCCGGGTCCGCCACGGCCGGTCGAAGCCGGTGGCCAGATCGCGCAGGTCGCGGAGGAAATTCGGGTCCGCGGCGCGCGCCTTCTCGGCCTTGTCGACCAGCGCGTTCAGCTTGTCGATGAATTCCTGCAAGCGCTCGTTCGGCGCGGCGGCATCCGGGTTATGCCACTGCGAATAGGTCGACTGCTGGGCCGAGAGCGGCGCCGCGCCGAGCAGCGCGGCGGCCAATCCGAGGGCGGCGATACGCCTCATTTCCTTAACCTCCCTGTGCTCCGAAAAGCCTATCACAGGGAAGCCGCCGCGACCAAGGCGGCGGCCGGCTCAGGCGGCGCGGCCGAGCGGCTCCGGGCGGACGCCGAGCATGTGGCAGATGGCGAAGCAGAGTTCGGCCCGGTTCATGGTGTAGAAGTGGAACCGGTCGACCCCGCCGGCGTAGAGCGCCCGGCACTGCTCGGCGGCGACGCTGGCGGCGACCAGCCGGCAGGCCTCCGGGTCGCCGTCGAGGCCGTCGAACAGGTCGGCCAGCCAACCGGGCACGGTGGCGCCGCACTTGACGCTGAAGTTGGCGACCTGGCGGAAGTTGGTGACCGGCAGGATGCCGGGGATCACCGGCACGTCGATGCCGGCGCCGCGGACCCGGTCCAGGAACCGGAAGTAGATGTCGACGTCGAAGAAGTACTGGGTGATCAGCGCGTCGGCGCCGGCGTCGACCTTGCGTTTCAGGTGATCGAGATCGGCGTCGGCGCTGCCGGCCTCGGGATGGACCTCGGGATAGGCGGCAGCGCTGATCCGGAAATCGCCGATCCGCTTCAGCCCGGCGATCAGGTCGGCGGCGTAGGCATAGCCGTCCGGGTGCGGCCGGTAGGGGCCGGCGTCCTTCGGCGGGTCGCCGCGCAGCGCCACGATATGGCGCACGCCCATGTCCCAGAACTCCCGCGCCACGTCGTCGACGCGGCCCCGGTCGGCGCCGACGCAGGTCAGGTGCGCGGCCGGCTTGAGGGCGGTGTCCTGTTGGATCCGGCGGACCGTGTTCAAGGAGCGTTCGCTGGTCGAGCCGCCGGCGCCGTAGGTCACCGAGATGTAGGCCGGGTCGAGGGGCGCCAGGCGCGCCAGGCAGGCCCAGAAGCGTTCGGTCGAGTGCAGGCCGTCCGGGGGGAACATCTCGAAGCTGACCTCGACGTCGTCGGGCTGCGGCCGGGAAATGGCCAGGCCGGCCGGCGTCTTGGGCGGGGTCAGTCGGTGCGCGGTTGCGGTGGGGGAGGCGGACATGTGGCTTTTCCTTTTGTTATGGTTCTGGGGGCGGTTCAGTGAACCGCGTCCTGGACGTCCGACAGCCAGACCCAATTGGCGCCAGCTTCGTCGTCGTCGCCCCAATGGGGCTTGATGCCGACCCAGAGCGTTACGGTCAGCGGCTTGCCGTCGAGGTGCGCGATGCGCCGCGTCTCGATGCCGGCCTGGGCGAACCAGCCGCCGATCTCGTCGTCGGCGAAACCGAGGCGGCGGTGTTCGTGGGCGTCGCGCAGTTCCTCTAGGTCGTGGGGCGCGAAGTCGACGACCATTAAGAGCCCGCCGGACCGGAGCACCCGGGCGGTCTCGGTGATCGCCCGCGCCGGGTCGTCGGCGAAATGCAGGACCTGATGGATGATCGCGGCGTCGAAGGCATTGTTGGGCAGCGCCATCTGGTACATGTCGCCCTGGCGGACCTGGCAATGCGCCGTCGCGGCGGCGTCGAGGTTGGCGCGGGCCACCGCGAGCATGTCGCGCGACGCGTCGATGCCGATGCCGTGGCCGATCCGGGGCGCCGTCAGCTCGAGCATCCGCCCGGTGCCGGTGCCGACGTCGAGCAGGTCGCCGATGCCGTCGTCGGGCAGTATCGAGAGGATCAGGCTCTCGACCTCCGCCTCGTCGACGTGCATGGCCCGGAGCCGGTCCCAGCCGGCGGCGTTAGCGCTGAAGTAGTCGGCCGCGGCGGCGGCCCGCTCGCGCTTGATCTCGGCCAGTTGCTCGGCGTCGCGGACGAGGACCGGGTCGGCGGCCGGCATCAGCTCGGCGAGGTGCGCGAGCAGCCGCGCGCCGTCGCCGTCCCGGGCCGCCCGGTGGAACACCCAGCTGCCTTCCTGGAAGCGCTCCAGCAGACCGGCCTCGACGAGCAGCCTCAGGTGCCTGGATACCCGGGGCTGGCTCTGCCCGAGGATCCGCATCAACTCGCTGACCGTCAGCTCGGTCTTGGCGCAGAGCGCCAGGACACGGAGGCGGGTCGGTTCGGCGGCGGCGCGGAGATGGCTCAGCAGGGTCTCCATGGTGTCGTCGCCTCCTCGGTTCCGGCGGCCCGGGCGGGTCCGTCGATCATGGTCATGGCATATAGATAAAATGATATCAAGATATCTTTATGTCTTTGTGTATTTTTATTAAACCAGCATGCCCCAGGCCGCCACGGTTCGGCCTGAAAATCGCCACGGAGGCGGAGGATTCTGAGGTTCCGTTAACCGCTTGGTAACCATGAACGACGCAGAGTCCAGCCATGAACAGGGACACCTTCTCGGCCGCATGGCCGCGCCTTCTCGCCGTCTTCCTC
>JAPPPF010000054.1 GCA_028817665.1 Magnetovibrio sp.
TGCGTAACGCAAGCCGACAGAATGAAGCCGGCCGCAAGGAGCTGCCAACATTGGCGTCCAGCAATAAATCTCGAATGCCCCAACATCTGCGTCGTCCTTTCATCCTGCCGTGATTCATCGGTACGCCGTCAGGTTCCTGACAGAGTAGAAAAAAAACGACTGGATTTCAACCCATAGAGATACGGCGTCAGGCGAGGCGACGAATTTTCGACCGTGGATCGAACGCGCTTTCGACGGCAGAACGCCCGACTAGACGTTGAACCGGAACAGCAGCACGTCGCCGTCCTGGACGACGTAGTCCTTGCCTTCCTGGCGCATCTTGCCGGCGTCCTTGCAGGCCTGCTCGCCGCCTAGCTCGGCGAAGGTCTCGAAGGCGATGGTCTCGGCCTTGATGAAGCCCTTCTGGAAATCCGTGTGGATGGCGCCGGCCGCTTCCGGCGCCTTGGCGCCCCGCTTCACCGTCCAGGCCCGGGTCTCGTTCGGACCCGACGTGAAGAAGGTGATCAGGTCGAGCAACCGGTGGCCGGCGTGGATCACCTGGGCCAAACCCGTTTCGGCGAGGCCAAGCGCGTCGAGGAATTCCGCCTTCTCTCCCGGGTCCGTCAACTGCGCCACCTCTTCCTCGATCTTCGCCGAGATGACCACCGTCTCGGCGCCCTGCTCGGCGGCCATGGCGGCAACCTTTTCGGTCCAAGCGTTGCCCGTCGCCGCCTCGTCCTCGGCGACGTTGCAGACGTAGAGCACCGGCTTCGCAGTCAGCACGTGGAGCATCCGCATGCCCTTGCCGCCGCCCTCGGCCATGCCCATCAGCCGCAGCGGCCGGCCCTCGCGGAGATGCGCTAGTGACTGCTCGACCAGCTCCAGGGTCGCCGCCGCCTCCTTGTCCTGGCCGCGGACCTTCTTGGTCAGCGGCTCGACGCGCTTTTCCAGGCTCTCCATGTCGGCCAGCATCAGCTCGGTCTCGACGGTCTCGGCGTCACGCACCGGATCGATGCCGCCGTCGACGTGGGTGACGTTGTCATCCTCGAAGCAGCGCAGCACGTGGACCACGGCGTCGACCTCGCGGATGTTGGCGAGGAACTGGTTGCCGAGCCCCTCGCCCTTCGACGCGCCCCGGACGAGGCCGGCGATATCGACGAACTCGAGCTGCGTCGGCACGACCTTCTCGGACTTGCTGATCTCGGCGATCCGGTCGAGGCGCGGGTCGGGCACGCCGACACGGCCGGTGTTCGGCTCGATGGTGCAGAACGGAAAATTGGCGGCTTCCGCCGCCGCCGTCTCGGTCAACGCGTTGAAGAGCGTCGACTTCCCCACGTTGGGCAGCCCGACGATACCGCACTTGAAGCCCATTATTCTTCTTCCTTCTTCGCTTCGCCGGCGTCTGGACGCGGCGGTTTCGGGCGCGGCGGGTTGATGGATTCCGCCACCTTGGTCATGAAATGGCCGTCGTCTCCGCGCACCAGCAGCGGGAAGTTGTCGGCGACGCCGTCGATCATCCTGTCGACCCAGTCGCGTTCCGCCTTGGCGAAGTCCTTGAGCACGTGGCCGGCGACCTTTGCCTTGTCGCCCGGATGGCCGACGCCGAGCCGGACCCGGCCGTAGGCGTCGCCGATGTGGGCATGGATGGAACGGAGCCCGTTGTGGCCGGCGTGCCCACCGCCGCGCTTGACCCGGACCTTGCCGCCGGCGAGATCGATCTCGTCGTGGATCACGATGATGTCCTCGGGCGCCACCTTGTAGAAGCTCATGGCCGCCTGAACGCTGCGCCCGGACTCGTTCATGTAGGTCGTGGGCTTCAGCACCAGGACCTTCTCGGCGCCGATCTTGCCCTCGGAGAACTGACCCTGGAACTTCGCGCGGAACGGCGAAAAGCCATGGCGGCGGACGATCTCGTCCACCGCCATGAAACCGATGTTGTGGCGATTGTTGGCGTAGTCGGCGCCCGGATTGCCAAGACCCACGACAAGCAGCATGCGCGGACCTCCTTATGCCAATGCGGGGACCCAGGCGAGGATTACTCCTCGGTTTCGGAACTCTCTTCCGAACCGGCCTCCTCGCCGCCCTCGGCAACCTCTTCGCCACCCTCGGCGCCCTCGGCACCCTCGGCGCCTTCCTCGCCCTCGGTCTCTTCCTCGGGCTCCTCGACGATGGTCGGCGCCGCGATCGTGGCGACCGTGAAGTCACGGTCGGTGATCGTCAGCTGCACGTCCTCGGGCAAATCGATGGCGCTGATATGGATGCTGTCGCCAATTTCGAGCCCCGTCAGGTCGGCGGTCAGGAATTCCGGAATGCCGTCGGGGCGGCAACGCAACTCGACCGTATGGCGGACGATGTTGAGAACGCCGCCGACGCGGATGCCGGGGCATTGGTCCTCGTTCTCGAACATCACCTCGACCTCGATGTTGAGGCGCGTCGCGGCGCTGAACCGCATGAAATCGATATGGATCGGCCGGTCGGTGACCGGATCGAGCTGCAGGTCGCGGGCCAGGACCTTGTGGGTCTGGCCGTTCACGCTGATCTCGTAGACCCGGGCGAAGAAGCCGGGCGTTCTCAATTGCCGGTTCAAGTCCAAGGGATCGACGGAAATCATCACCGGATCCTGCTTGTTGCCATAAATAACACCCGGCACACGTCCTTCACGGCGTGTAGCGCGGGCTGCCCCCTTACCTGCCCGTTCGCGCGGCTCGGCGGCGAATGCCGTCACTTCAGCCATCTCATCTCTCCTAAAAATTCAAGCGGCCAGCCTCCAGGGGTGCCGGCCGCACACACCATTGCTTAAAGCGGGCGCATTCATAGCCGCGAAAGCGGCCCCGGTCAATCAATCAAACAGGCTGGAAACCGAAGATTCCTCGCTGATCCGCTTGATCGCCTCGGCGATCAGGGGGGCGATGGTCAGTTGCTCGATGTTGTGCGACACCCGGACGGCCTCCGTCGCCATGATGCTGTCGGTGATGACCAGGTGTTCCATCGGCGACGAGGTGACCCGGGCGACGGCGCCGCCGGACAGCACGCCGTGCGTCACATAGGCGGAAACCGACGACGCGCCGGCCTCCGAGAGCGCCACCGCGGCGTTGCAGAGCGTGCCGGCCGAATCGACGATATCGTCAATCAGGATGCAGTGACGATCCTTCACGTCGCCGATGATGTTCATGACCTCGGAAACGCCGGCCCGCTCGCGCCGCTTGTCGATGATCGCGAGATCGGCGTTGAGGCGCTTCGCCAGGCCGCGGGCCCGCACCACGCCGCCGACGTCGGGCGACACCATCACCAGCTCGCCACCGTTATGGCGTTCCTCGATGTCCTTGCTCATCACCGGCGCGGCGTAGAGGTTGTCGGTGGGGATGTCGAAGAAGCCCTGGATCTGCCCGGCGTGCAGGTCCAGCGTCAGGACCCGGTCGGCGCCGGCCTCGGTGATCAGGTTGGCCACCAGCTTCGCCGAGATCGGCGTGCGCGGACCGGATTTCCGGTCCTGGCGGGCGTAACCGAAGTACGGCACCACGGCCGTGACCCGGCGGGCCGAACCGCGCCGGAGCGCGTCCAGCGTGACCAGAAGCTCCATCAGGTTATCGTTCGCCGGATAGGACGTCGACTGGACGACGAAGACGTCCTCGCCGCGGACGTTCTCCTCGATCTCGACGAACACCTCCATGTCGGAGAAGCGTCGGATGCTGGCCTTCGTCAGCGGCAGGTTCACATAGGCGGAGATCGCCTCCGCCAACGGCCGGTTGCTATTGCACGTAATGATTTTCATGGTGATGAACCTGCCTCGCTTGAAGCGCGGGTTGTGGTTGTCGTCTGAAGCTCCCCCCCGAGCCGGCTCAGCCTGGAGCCGCCAACCCGGAATGCCGCGAAATCTACCAACGCCTCCCGGGCGTGTAAATGACTTGCATGGCTTCGGCTGATCGTGTCCGTCATGGCGCGGCCATCAACTGGGCGGCGGCGGCAGGGCGCGGCCCGGCACTCGGGGCAGGGTCGGCACTTTCGGAAAATCCGGCACCTTGCCGACGGGCGTGAATTTTGGCCTGGGGGCATCGAACAGTTGTTGGATGCCGTCGGCCGCGGCGGCGGAGACAACCACCGCGACGCGGCCCCAGGCGCCGTCGAGGCTGCCCGCCGCGATGACGTTCTCCTGGACCGCCTTGCCGACTTCCTCGCCGGCGATTGTGTTGATGACCCATGAAATCCGGGCCCGCTGGCGGCCGTTCACCGGCGGTCCGACTTCGACCGCGCCAACGACCTCGTAGCCGGCCTGGCGCGGGTCGTCGGTCACCGTCAAGTCCTTGCCCCTCAACGCCGCCCGGAGCGCCGCGTTCAACGCCTTGTTGCCATCGCCGGGGGCGCCGCGGACAGGGCGAACGAGGAAGCTCGGGCGGCCCCACACCACCGGCGTGTCGCCGGGCGCCGCGGCGATGCCGCCGCGCGCGGTCGCCGGCACCGGTTCGGGCACCGCAACCGGCGGCGGTTCGGGTGTCGCGGGCGCGGCCGTGTCAGGCGGCACGTTCGGTTCCAGTGGATCGGCCGACGGCAGATCGACCACGTCGTCGGCCGCCGGTCCAGCCGGGCCGGCGGGCGGTGACGGCGACGTCGCAGCCTTCTTTGGCGCCAGAATCATCGGCGGTTTCGACGCGGCCGGCGTCGGCGGCGGCGCCGCCGCCGGCATCGGCGCGGCGGCGGTCTTCGGAGCCACGGATTCCGCCGCGGCCTTCTCCATGGTCGGAACCGCGTCGCCGGGAGGCGTCGCCGGGGCCATCGG
>JAPPPF010000039.1 GCA_028817665.1 Magnetovibrio sp.
CGCGGATTGGGCTCACTGTGAACCGATGCTGTTGAACGCCATGCACCGCATTCCGGCGCTGGAGACGGCGGAGGCGCGGATGCTGCTGAACGGGCCCGAGAGCTTCACCCCGGACGGCCAGTTCCTGCTCGGCGAGAGCCCCGAACTTAAGGGCTTCTTCGTCGGCTGCGGCATGAACTCCGTCGGCGTCGCGTCGGGCGGCGGCGCCGGGCGGGCCTTGGCCGAATGGATCATCGAGGGCTGCCCGACCATGGACCTCTGGGACGTCGACGTGCGCCGCCACGCGCCCTTCCAGAGCAACCTGCGCGCGCTGCACGAGCGCATCCCCGAGGAGCTCGGCCTGCACTACGCGATCAGCTATCCGCACCGCCAACCGGAGACCGTGCGCGGCGTGCGGCGCACGCCCTTCCACGACCGCCTGGCCGCCAAGGGGGCGCGGTTCGGGGTCCGCGCCGGCTGGGAACGGGCCGAGATCTTTCTCCCCGACGGCGGCGACGACACCCTCACCTTCGCCCGGCCACCCTGGTTCGACGCCTGGGCCACCGAGCACCGGGCGGCGCGTGCCGGCGTTGTCGCCGTCGACCAATCGAGTTTCGCCAAGTTCCTCCTAGAAGGGCCGGGCGCCGCGGCTTTGTTGCAACGGCTTTCCGCCAACGACGTTGACGTGGCGCCCGGTCGTATCGTCTAACCGCTGTAGCAGAAGATTATTCCCTGCTCGTTGATCAAGTTCCGAAATTCGTACATGTCTTTCGCCAGCATGGCGTCGACGCTCCTCTTCGAAACAAGAGGCTCGATAGCCGGTTTTCATCGGGGCTTCCACCGCGTTTTGACAGGTGTTAACAGCGGCGGGGCGTCGGAATAGCCGTTGCGGCGCAAGGTGTTATTTGGGAACCAGCTTGAGGGCGACGGAATTCATGCAATAGCGCAAGCCCGTGGGCTGGGGGCCGTCGGGGAAGACGTGGCCCAGGTGGGCGTCGCACTTGGCGCAGAGCGTTTCCGTGCGGCGCATGAACAGGCTGACGTCTTCCTCCTCGCGGATGGCGCCGTCGTCGAGGGCGGCGTAGAAGCTCGGCCAGCCGGTGCCGGAATCGAACTTGGCGTCCGACGAGAACAGCGGATTGCCGCAGCACTTGCAGACGTAGACGCCGTCGTCGTAGCACTTGTTGTATTCGCCGGAAAACGGCCGTTCGGTGCCTTTCTTGCGGCACACGGTGAACTCCTCGGGCGTCAACTGCTGGCGCCATTCGGCTTCTGATTTCTGGACTTTATCCATGTCTGCGGCCTCCGCGGGGCAGGGGGGTGCGTCTCCGAATATGGGAGGCATCGGATGCGCAGGCAACTAACAACTCGTACAAACCCTCGTGAGTGGGCGGCGAGGCGCGCTGTGGCTCAAGTGCCGGCGTAGGGGGGATCGAAGGAAACCCGCGTGGCCGGATGGGCCTCGCAGGCGATATCGACGGCGAAACCGCCGGCCTCGGCCATGGCCTCGATCTCGGCCGGCGGGCGCTCGACGTAGCCCATGCAAACCGGCCCGCCGACGCTGTGACCGAAGGTCGCCGAGGTGACCTGGCCGACGGGCTGGCCGTCGTGGAGGATCGGCTCTGAGCCGATGGGGTAGGCGGCGGCCCCGAGGGTCAGGAACACGTGGCGGCGCTTGAGCCCGGCGTCGCGCTGGCGCAACAGCGCGTCGCGGCCCGTGAAGTCGACGTTCTTGGCGAGCTTCACGGCGTGATCCAGGCCCGCCTCGAAGGGCGTGTCGGCGGCGCTGAGCTCGTGGCCCCAGGCGCGGAAGCCGCGTTCGACGCGGAGGCTGGTCAGCGCCAGGGTGCCGATGTCGGTGAGCCCCATGGCGGCGCCGGCCTCGAACAGCGCGTCGTAGACGCCGGCGGCGAACTCGGTGGGGATGTAGAGCTCGAAGCCGGCCTCGCCGGTGTAGGAGAGCCGCGCCGCGCGGACCAGGGCGTAGCCGGCCTCGATCTCGCGGTGCCGGTAGCGCGGGAAGTCGGCGACGGAGAGCGCGTCGGAGGAGACCGCTTGCAGCAATTCCTCGCTCCTCGGCCCGGCGACGCCGAGCACCGCGTAGGCCGACGTCACATCGGTGACGGCCACCGCCTCGCCGTTCATGTGGCGGCGGATCCAGTCCGCGTCCTTGGTCGCCTGCCCGGTGCCGGTGACCACCATGAAGGCGGTTTCGGAAAGCCGGAACACGGTCAGGTCCGTCTCGATGCCGCCGGCGTCGTTGAGCATCGGCGTGTAAGGGCCTGGTCGAGGGCAGCATCGAGGCGGCCAAGGGGGTGCTCCGCTTCGCCTCCGCCGGGCTCCGCATGGACATGCACATCCGCACGCCGCACGCGACCATCGGCATCCGCGGCACCCGCTTCGACGTCCTCGGCGATGCCGCCAGCACCGAGGTCGCCGTCCACGAGGGCACCGTCGAGGTGACGTCGGCGGCCGGCAGCGCACCGGTTTCCGCCGGCCAGGTCTACCGCGTCGAGGGCGCCAGCGCCGGGTTCCGCAACGCCCCCACCCCGGCCATGCAGCGCGCCGTCGCCAAGATGCTGGCGGCCGTCGAGGGCACGCCGCCGGACACCGCCCAGACGGAACGGACGGCGTCGGCCGATATCGGCCGGGCGCTGCAACGAAAAGGCGAGAACACGGAGGATTACCTGTTCCTGGAGCTGGCCAAGGGCCTGGTGGTGATCAAGATGCGCGCCGATCTGGCACCGAAACACGTGAAGAGGCTGAAGGAACTGATCCGCGCCAAGTTCTACGACGGCCTCAAGTTCCACTTCGTCCGCCCGGGCTACGTCGTCGAGACCGGCGACCCCACCGGCACCGGCAAGGGCGGCTCGGGGACGCCGATCGCGGCGGAGTTCACGTCCACCGCGGTACGGCGCGGCATCGTCGGCATGTCGCGCCAACGCGGCGACCCGAACAGCGCCGACAGCCAGTTCTTCATCGCGCTCGGCCGGGCCCAGGGCCTGGACGGCAAGTACACGGTCTGGGGCCAGGTCGTGCATGGCATCGAGACGCTCGATGCGCTGGCCGCCGGCAACCCACCGAAGACCCCGGACACCATCGGCACGCTGCGCGTCGCCGCCGACGCGCTCGGCAACTGAACCGACCCGGCCGCCGTCAGCCGGCGTCCGTCTCGAAGGCCTCCTTGAAGTCCGGGTGCCAGCGCGACAGCGCCGGGCGGTTCTCGGTGATGTCGCCGGCCGCCCAGCGGATCCGCTGGCGGTCCATCTCCTCGCTGACCTCGCCGTCGGGACAGACGATGTAGAAGTCGCCGCGCCCCAGCGCGTCGATCATCCGCTCGACGACCTGCTCTGGCAGCCAGGCGCCGGGCTTGTGTTCCTTCTTGCCCGTCGTCGTCCAGCCGGGCACCAGCAGGTGCGCCGTGACACGGCAGTTCTCGGTATTCCGGAGCTCGTGCGCCAAGGCTTCCGTGTAATGCTTCACCGCCGCCTTGGTGACGTTGTAGACGGTGTTGCCCGGCGGGTTGGTGATGCCCTGCTTGGACCCGACGTTGACGACGGCACCGGCCGTACCGCCCTCGATCATCGCCGGAACGAAGGACCGGACCCCGTTGACGACACCCCAGAAGTTGACGTCCATGGCGCGCCTCCAATCATCGGGGTCGCCCCAGACGCCGCCGCCGACACGGGTCACCGCGTTGTTCATTAGGAACCCGACGGGCCCGAGGCGGCGCTCCACCATCTCCCGCAAGGCGTCCATGGCGGCACCGTCACCGACGTCGGTGACGGTGCTCATGACCTCGCCGCCGGCCGCCTGGGCCGCCCGCGCGACCCGGTCCTGGACCGCGTCCAACTCGGCGCCGTCGACATCGGCCAGGCAGACGTTCATGCCGGCCTCCGCGCACCGCGTCGCGGCGGCCAGCCCGATGCCCATGGCGGCGCCGGTGATGACCGCCGTGGCGCCCGGTTTGAAGATGCTCTCGTTCATCCGCTCGCTCCCGTCCTTGTGTCGCCGCCATGATAGCCGAGGCGGACCGGCCGGGCATTTCAAACCGGACGCTGGCGGCTTGCCATGGCGGCATTTTTTTGGCTTCTACGGAGCTCGACGGAATTCCAGCGCCCGGGAGGAACGAGATGCGCGACTTCGACGACGAAGAGCTGACACGGCGGCACACGGCCGGCAACGCGGCCGGCGACGAGACCGGCGCGGACTACGTGGACGCCGCGATCACCAGCCGCCGCTCGGTGCGCGGCTTCACCGACCGGCCGGTGCCGCGCGCCCTGGTCGAGCACCTGCTCGCCGTGGCGGCCCGCGCGCCCAGCGGCACCAACATGCAGCCCTGGCGCGCCTACGTGCTCACCGGCGCCATCAAGGCGCGCCTGACCCAGGCGGTCCTCGACGGCCAGGGCGCCGACGACGGCAGCCTCGGCAAGCGGAGCTGGAAGTACTATCCGGACGAGTTCCCGCCCCTCTACAAGGCCAGGCGCCGCAAGATCGGCTGGGACCTCTACGGCCTCGCCGGCATCGAGAAGGGCGACATGGAGAAGGCGCAGGCCTTCCGCAACACCAACTTCAAGTTCTTCGGCGCGCCCGTCGGCATGATCTTCACCATCCTCGACGAGCTCGAGGTCGGCAGCTGGCTCGACTACGGCTTCTTCATCCAGAACATCGCCACCGCGGCCCGGGCCCGCGGCCTGCACACCTGCGCCCAGGCGATCTGGGCCGACGTCCCCGGCGCCGTCACCAGCGTGCTGCCGATCCCCGACAACGAGATCGTCGTCTGCGGCATGGCCATCGGCTACATCGACGACGACGTCGCCGTCAACGGGCTGGAGACGGAGCGCGCGCCGGTCGCCGAGTTCACCCGGTTCCTCGACGACTGAGCGCCCTCAGCGGTCGCCGGTAAGCCCCTTCGGCTTCAGGATCAGCATCGCCAGCGGCCCGATGGCGGCGATCGCGGCGACGGCCAGGAAGGCCATGCCCCAGCCGAACGGGCTGGCGCCGCCCGCGAGGTCGAGGACGAAGCCGATGACCAGCGGCCCGATGAAGCCGCCGGCGTAGCCGAGCGTCGAGTGCACGGCCAAGGTCGCGCCGCGCTCGCCCGGCTCGGCGCTGCCCGCGGTGCCGGCCGTCAGCGACGACGAATCGGTCCAGATCAGGACCGCGTAGGCGAGCACCAGCCCCGCTGCCAGCGGATAGGAGACGCCGGCCGAGAAGCCGATGCCGGCGGCCATGGCGATGCCGGCCATCATCACCGTCAGGATCAGCCGGCGCCGGCCGTAGCGGATCGAGACCTCGTTGCCGGTGACGCTGGCCCAGACGCCGAGCAGCCCCATCGCCGTGGCGACCACCGTCGGGGTCAGCCATTCCGCCGCGCCGCCGGCGGCGCCGGTGGCGGCCGCGGTGAAACTCAGGAACGTCACCACCCAGCTGCGCAGCGCGCTCATCTCCAGCGTGTGCACCCCGTAGCCGATGGAGTAGGCCATGGCCGAGCGGTTGCGGAGCACCGGCCGGAAATCCAGGAGCGGCTTGCGGGGGCCGCCGTCGCGGGCCGGCGCCGGCGGGCGGGCCGGCAGGAAGACCGCCATCAGCACCAGCGCCAGCGCCGCCCCGGCGCCGCCGACGGCGACGCCCCAGCGCCAGCCGAAGACCGCGGCGATGGTGCCGGCGATGACGAAGGACGCGGCGCCGCTGAGGCCGACGCTGGCGGCGTGCGCGGCGACGGCGCGCGACTGCCTGGGCCCCTCGACCAGGTCGCTCAGGGCCTTCAGGCCCGGCATGTAGGTGCCGGCCCAGCCGACCCCCCAGAGCGCGCGGAACGCGAGCGCCGACCAGAACCCGTCGGCGAACCGGGCGTAGCCGAGGCCGGCGATGGTGATCAGCGCGACGCCGAGCAGGTAGATGCGCTTCGGGTCGGCGCGGTCGGTGAGCGAGACCAGCACCGGCACGGCGGCGACGTAGGCGAGATAGAAGATGCCGGTGATCCAGCCGGCCTCGGTGTTGGTGAGCCCCCATTCGTCGATGAACGCCGGCAGCAGCGCCGGCACCGAGAAGGCGCCGATCTGGGCCAGGGTCTGGGCCAGGCAGACGACGGCGACGATGCGGACAACGGACAAGCGGCGGGCCTCTGGTGGCTTTCGGGCGTCGGCCATGATGCGGAATCCGGCGCGCCAAGTCGAGGCCGATCACCGGCGCCGCGACCTTGACCCCACGGACGCCCTGCATTCTACTCGGGCCAGGTTCATGCCGCCGGGCGGGCCGCCAGCGGCCGTATGTTCAAGCTGGGGAGTTCGGGGCCTCCCCTGGAGACGACCCCATGACCGCGTTCGATTTCCGCCGCTCCCTCAAGCTCAACCGCCGCCGCTTCCTGGCCGGCACCGCCGCCGTCGCCGCGCTCCAGGCGCTGCCGGTACCGGCCGCCGCCGGGGTCCGCGCCTACAAGCTGAAGGCGGCGTCGGCGCCCTACAAGATCGACCCGAAACGCCCCGAGACGGCGAAGACCTGGGCCTACAACGGCGCCGTGCCCGGCCCGGTGCTGCGCGCCGGCCAGGGCGAGACGCTCCGGATCGAGTTCACCAACGGCCTCGACGAGGCGACCACCGTGCACTGGCACGGGCTCCGCATCCCCAACGCCATGGACGGCGTCCCGCACCTGACCCAGCCGCCCGTCAAGCCGGGTGAGAGCTTCGTCTACGAGTACGTGCCGCCGGACGCGGGCACCTTCTGGTACCACCCGCATCTCCGCTCCACCGTGCAGCTGGGCCGCGGCCTCTACGGCGCCATGGTCATCGAGGAACCGGAGCCTCCCAAGGTCGACCGCGACGTCATATGGGCCATCGACGACTGGCGGCTGACCGAGGAGGGCGGCATCAAGGAGGACTTCGACCACCGCTTCGACCTGACCCACGGCGGCCGGCTCGGCAACTACGTCACGGTCAACGGCAAGTCCTTGCGCGAGTTCCCGGTGAAATCCGGCGAACGGCTCCGGCTCCGGCTCCTGAACGCCGCCAACGCGCGCAGCTTCGGGCTCAACTTCGGCCCGCTTTCGGCCACCGTGATCGCCCTCGACGGCCAGCCGGTGACGCCGTTCCAGCCGCCTTCGAACCGCGTCACGCTGGGCTCAGGGCAGCGCGCCGACGTCATCGTCGACATGACCGGCAAGCCCGGCGAGCGGATCACCGTCGTCGACGACCACTTCGAGAAGGATTTGTTCGACTTCGTCACCTTCGTCCACGCGCCCGGCAAGCCGCTCCGCGAGAGCCCGCTCGACGCACCGGTGGCGCTGCGACCCAACCCGGTGCCGGAGCCCGACCTCGGCTCGGCCATCGCTCAGGAGGTGGTCATCCAGGGCGGCGCCATGGGCGGCCTCACCGAGGCCAAGTTCCAGGGCGAGGTCTGGAAGATCAGGAAGCTGTTCCGCAAGCACCGCAAGGTCTGGACGCTGAACGGCGTCGCCTTCGCCGACGTCAAGACGCCGCCCATGTTCACCCTCAAGCGCGACGCCAGCTACAAGTGGACGATCAAGAACGACACCGTCTGGGAACATCCCATGCACCTGCACGGCCACCACTTCCGGCTGCTCACCCGGAACGGCAAGGCGGTCACGCCGAAGCCGCTGTTGGATACCGTGCTGCTGGCCCCCGACGAGACCGTCGAGGTCGCCTTCGTCGCCGACAATCCGGGCGACTGGCTGTTCCACTGTCACATCCTGGAACACCACCTGGCCGGCATGGGTTCCGTCGTCCGGGTCGGGTGAGCCGCCTCAGCCGCCACGCTCCTTGAGGCGTTGGTCGCGCCAGTCGATGGCGGCGCGCAGGCCCTGCTCGCGGACGATGTCGAGGAACAGGCGTTTGGTCTCCATGCCCTCGCCCTCGATCTCCAGGTCGATGTCGAGGGCCGCCTCCAGCGCCTCGCCCATGCCCATCAGTTCGAAACTGCGGTTCAGCGCCCGCTTCGTCTGGCCGACCAGCGGCCGGTCCATGGCGGCGATCCGGCCCGCCACCTCGAGCGCCGCGTCGAGGTGGCGGCCCTCGGCGACGACCCGGTTGATCATGCCGATCTCGTAGGCGCGCCGGGCCGTGATCCCGTCGTCGCCGGTGAGGATGATCTCCTTGGCGACCTTCGGGCCGCAGATCCAGGGCAGCAGCATGACGACGATGCCGGCGCCGAACTTGAGCTCCGGCTCGCCGAACGTGGCGTCCTCGCTGGCGACGGTCAGGTCGCAGGCCATGGCCAGTTCGCAGGCGCCGGCCGGCGCCGGGCCGTGGACCGCCGCGACGGTCGGCTTCGGCGAGTGCCAGAACCGCATCACGGTATCGAAATCGCGGCGCAGCACCGGCCGCCATTCGTCGACGCCGCTGGGCGTCTCGGCGGCCTGCGCCTTCAGGTCGAACCCCGACGAAAACCCCTTGCCGGCGCCGCTGACGACGATGGCGCCGGCCTCGTCGTCCGCCTCGGCGCGGTCGAGCGCGTCGCCGATGTCGGCCAGCATGGCCTGGTCCATGGCGTTCAGGCGCTCGGGCCGGTTCAGCGTGATCAAGCCCACGGGGCCCCGGCGTTCGTAGAGGACGGATGGCGTCTCGGTCATAATAGGTCTCGCGCAGCGGTCAGGGTTCGCGATAGCGTAAGGGCTGGCGGTTGTCGATCAACCTTCAATTCTCTCACCGATCCCGGCGGGCCCACGTGACCGACACCATCGACCAGCAGTTCCGCGCCACCGCCGCCGCCGAGGCGGCGCGCCCGGCGGTCGACGACGGCGAGACGGAACTGACCTACGCCGCGCTCAACGCGGCCGCCGACGCGGCCGCGCGGTCCCTCGCCGCGGCCGGCCTCGAGGCCCATGAGCCGGTGGTCGCGCCGGTCTCGAACCGGGCCGCCGACGTCGCCGCCTTCCTCGCCATCTGGCGGGCCGGCGGGGTCGTGGTGCCGATCCACCGGAGCCAGCCGAAGGCGGCCTTCCGGGGGCTTTGCGAGCGGCTCGGCAACCGGTTCGTGTTGGACGGCGGCCTCGCGACCCTATCCAGGCCGCCGCCGGCCCGGCGCGCCCTGCTCGACGGCGCCGGCACCATCATCTTCACGTCCGGCTCCACCGGCGCGCCGAAGGGCGTCGTGCTGGCGGCGGACCGGGCCCGGGCGAAGCTCGCCATGATCCAGGCGATGACCGGCTGGCGGGCCGGCGAGAACGCGCTGATCGGATTGCAGCTGACCTTCAGCTTCGGCCAGTGGGCGACCTGGCTGACCCTGTTGAACGGCGGCACCGTCCATCTGCGCGGCCGCTTCGACGCGGCCGAGGTCCATGGCCTCGTGGCCTCAGGCGCCATCCGGCGCTACCCGGCCGTGCCGACCATGCTGCGCCACCTCCTGGACCGGGGCGGCGGCGCCTTCGCCGGCCGGATCATGGCCGGCGGCGAGCCGCTGGCCGCGGCGCTCGGCCGCCGTGTCCGGGAAGCCTATCCGGCGGCCGGTCTCGGCGACATCTACGGGCTGACGGAAACCGGCACGTCGGATTTCTTCGTCCGGCCCGAGGACTACGACAGTCTGGCCGGCACCATCGGCCGCGCCGGCGACGGCATCCAGTGGCGCATCGACGCCGGCAGCCAGGAACTGGAGATCCGCTCGCCCTGGCGCATGCGGGGGTATCTGGACGCGCCCGAGGAGACCGCCCGGGCCCTCCGCGACGGCTGGTTCCGGACGGGTGACCTGGCCTCGGCGGACGCCACCGGCGCGGTGCGCCTGATCGGCCGCGCCGGCGACCAGATCAACCGGGCCGGCAACAAGATTTCGCCCCTCGAGGTCGAGGCCGCGTTCCTCGATCACGCGGACGTCGCCGCGGCGCTGGCCGCCGGCGCCGCCGACCCGGACCGCGGCCAGGCCGTGCACCTGGCCGTCGTCCTCCGCCCGGGCGCCGACGTCGCCGCCGCCGCCCTCACCGAGTGGGCCGCCGAGCGGCTGGCCCGCTATCAGCTCCCCGACGCCATCCATTTCGTTGATGAGTTGCCGTCCGGCGCCACCGGCAAGGCCGACCGCCGGGCGCTGCGCCGCCTGATCGAGACCGGCGGCCTCTCCTGACCGCTGGCATCGGGAGGCCGTACAGTGAGAATCTCGTGATCTGCAAAAATATCAATTTTTGATAATTTCATTTTATTTCTGTCAATTTCGGTCGAATTTACTACTCTCTCCGCGGGAAGCTCGATCCTCACGGATGCGGCAGGCCGTTCAGGATATCCGTCGTGTCCGTGAACACCGGCGGTGTCGACCTCATGGCCGGTCCCGGCGCGTCCCCGAACGTCAATTGGAATCACGGCCCCTGGCGCCCGGCTCCGGGCGCGGCGGCTCACCGAAATGGACTCGCGCGATCATGGAAGCACTCGGCCTGACATTGGAAATGACCATCGTCCTCGGCGTCCTCGGCCTGACGATCTTCCTGTTCGTATCGGAGATCGTCCGCGTCGACGTCGCCGCGGTGATCATCATGGTCCTGCTGGGCGGCCTCGCGTCGCTGCCCGGGCTCGAATCGCTGGTCGACGTCCGCCACCTGTTCGACGGGTTCGCGTCGAACGCGGTGATCTCGATCATCGCCGTGATGATCATCGGCGCCGGGCTCGACAAGACGGGCGTCATGTCCGTGGTCGCCACCTGGATCACCCGGTACGGCGGCGAAACCGAGCCCCGCCTGATCCCAATGATTTCCGGCACCGTCGGCGTGATCTCGTCGTTCATGCAGAACGTCGGCGCGGCGGCCCTGTTCCTGCCGGTGGTCTCGCGCATCTCGACGAAGACCGGCCTGCCCATGTCGCGGCTGCTCATGCCGATGGGGTTCTGCGCGATCCTCGGCGGCACCATGACCATGGTCGGCTCGTCGCCATTGATCCTGCTGAACGACCTGATCGTCGGGATCAACGGATCGCTCGCCGCCGACAAGAAGATGGAGACCTTCGAGCTGTTCGCCGTGGCGCCCATCGGCCTGGCGCTGATCGCCACCGGCATTCTCTACTTCGTCGTCTTCGGCCGCCTGGTGCTGCCCGGCGCCGCCGGCGAAAGCGGCGATTCGGCGCAGAACCTGCTCGAGTATTTCGACAACATCTACGGTTTCGACGGCGGCCTCCACGAGATCGACGTGCCCGAGGGCAGTTCGCTGGAGGGCCTGTCGCTGGACGGCCTGGAGGTCGACCATCACATTCAGATCATCGCCACGGGCTATCACTCGAAGACCTTCCTGGAGCCGCCCCGCGACACCGTGATCCAGACGCCCTGCCGCCTGGCGGTGATCGCCGACCGGGCGTCGCTGAACGCGTTCATGGACGAGTTCGGGCTGTCGGAGATGCCGGAACTGGACCGGTTCCCGACCCACCAGGTGAACGCCCTGATCATGGGCCCGGCCGGCTACCGGGTCGCCGACTTCGTCCGCGCCGGCAGCATCATGACGATCCTGTTCCTGGCCGTCTCGCTGGCCATGCTCAATCTGGCTTATTGATCCGGGTGGCTGGGGCGGGAGGATTCGAACCTCCGAATGCCGGTACCAAAAACCGGTGTGTTAGACCACTTCACCACGCCCCATCGCGGAGTGCGCCGAAAGATAAGAAGATTGGGCCGGCGCCGCAAGCATAAGGGTGCGCCCCGGGCGGCCCTCAGATGCCGGCCAGCGCGTCGTCGAAACGGTCCAGCATGTCGTCGCAGACGGCCTCGTCGTGGACGACCGAGAGATAGAGCTTGGTGCCCATGGGATTGAGGAAGACGCCGCGCTCGAACAGGCCCAGCATCAAGGCCCGGCCGCGCGCGGAATCGCCCTTCTTGGTCGAGCGGTAGTCGAACACCGGCGCGTCCGAGAACACCACCTGGGCCAGCGGCCCGTCGCCGATCACCTGGGCGGTGAGCTGGCGCGAGGCGAGGACGCGGGCCAGCCCGTCGCGGAGGTATCGGCCGAGCCCGTGCAGGCGTTCGTAGGTGCCCGGCTCGCGGAACACCCCCAAGGCGGCGTTCGCCGCCGCCGTCGAGATCGGGTTGCCGCCGAGCGTCGACGCCATCCAGACGTAGTCGTCGCCGCCGATGCGGTGCTCGCTGACCCATTCCATGATCGCCGCCTTGCCGCCGAAGGCGCCGATGGGATAGCCGCCGCCGAGCGCCTTGCCGTAGGCGACCAAGTCGGGGACGACGCCGTAGTATTCCTGGGCGCCGCCGTAGGCGAGGCGGAAGCCGGTGACCACCTCGTCGAAGATCAACAGCACGCCGGCCGCGTCGCAGGCGGCGCGGACGGCTTCCAGGAACCCGGGCCTCGGCTTGGTGCAGCGCTGCAAAGGCTCCATGATCACGCCGGCCAGGTCGGCGGCGTTGCCGGCGATGATCTCGGCCGTCGCCTCGGCGTCGTTGTAGGGCGCGACCAGGAGGTAATCGCTCATCGCCGGCGTGCCGGCGCTGGTCAGTTCGGGTTCCGGGAACGCCGGCATGCGGGTCGGGAACAGACTGGTCACGCCGGCCTCGTTGGCGCCGTGATACGCGCCCTCGAACTTGAGGATCTTGGGCTTGCCGGTGAACGCCCGGGCCAGGCGCTGGCAATACATGGTCGCCTCGGTCCCCGACGCGCAGAACCGGAGCCGTTCGGCCGCCGGACTGATCCGCTGGATCTCCTCGGCCAGGGCCAGGACGTGGGTGTTCAGATAGGCGAAGTTGGAGCCCCGGCCGGCCTGGGCGCGGACCGCGTCGACCACCTCGGGGCGCGCGTGGCCGACCAGGCACGACCCCCAGGCCATGGAGAAATCCAGGTATTCCTTGCCGGCCGTGTCCCAGAGCCGGCATCCCTCGCCGCGCTCCATGACCACGATCCTGTCCTCGGGGAGCCCGTACTCGCCGTTGGAAATGCCGGCGGGGAACACCTCGACGGCCCGGTTTTGCAAGGTTTCCATGGTTTTCAACCCTCCTCGTCGATGACCGGGCCGACTATGGGCGAAGCGCTCTGAATAATCCAATTTATATTTTTGCTTTATTTAAATAAAATTTTTTATACATAATCGCCGATGCGCCCGACCCAACTCCGCGCCTTCCACGCCGTCGCCCGGGACGGCGGGTTCTCGGCCGCCGCCGAACGCCTCGGCCTGACCCAGCCGGCGCTGACCATCCAGGTCCGCAACCTGGAGCGGACCTACGGGCTCCGGCTGTTCGAACGGGCCGGCGACGGCGTCCGCCTGACCGGCGCCGGGCGCGAGCTGTTCCGGCTGACCGGCGAGTTCTTCGGCGTCCAGGACCGGATCGCCGCGTTTCTCTCGGCGTCGCGCGATCTCGAAACCGGCGAGCTCAACCTCGCCGCCGACGGCCCGCACCTCGCCGCGCAATTGATCGCGGCGTTCCGGGCGCGCTATCCGGCGGTGCGGGTGTCGCTGGCGCTCGGCAACGCGTCCGAGGTCTGGCGCGACCTGGCGGAGAACCGCGCCGACGCGGTGATCGCCGCCGCCCAGCCGGCCGATCCGGCGAACCACGTTGTCGCGCTCGGCGAGGGCCGGCTGGTCATGCTGGCGGCGGCCGGCCACGGCTGGGCAGACCGCGGCCGGATCGCCATCGGCGAGCTGCAAGGCGCCGACGCGGTGCTCCGCGAGCGCCTGTCGAACACCCGGCGCACCGTCAACCGGGCGCTCCGCGAGGCCGGCGTGTCGCTCGGCCGGGTCCTCGAACTGGACAGCCGCGAGGCGGTCGTCGAGGCGGTCGCGGCGGGCCTCGGCGTCGGTTTCGTGTTTTCCAGCGAGGTGACTCCGGACCCGCGCGTCCGGGCCGTCGATCTGGACGGCGTCGCCGCGGTCAACCGCGAGGTCGTCGCCTGCCTGAACAGCCGCCGCGGGAGCCACGTGGTCCGGGCCTTCCTCGACGTCGCGGCCGACTGGCGGGCCTCAGGCGCCTAGCCGGGTCGCCGCCACCCACCATCCGGGATTGCCCTCGGCGAGCCCGGCGGCGGCCGCCTCCGCCGCCGCCACTTCCTCGAACAGCCCGAAACAGGTGGCGCCGCTGCCCGACATGCGGGCCAGCAGGCAGGCCTCGGCGGCCGCGAGGCCGTTCAGCACGTCGGCGATCCCGGGCGCCAGCGCCACCGCCGCCTCGGTCAGGTCGTTGCCGCGGGCCCGCAGCACGTCGGCCAGTTCGGCGGCGGTCCCGATGTCGTCCTCGAAGCGCGCCGGCGCCGAGAATTCGCCCCGGCGGGCCCCGAACACCTCGGGCGTCGACAGCGCCGCGCCCGGATTGACCAGCACCAGCGCCGCGTCGGGCAGCTCCGGCGCGTCCTCCAGGCGTTCGCCGACGCCGCCCATGAAGGCGCCGCGGCCGAACAGGCAGACCGGCACGTCGGCGCCCAGCTCCAGCGCCATGCCGGAGAGATCGTGGGTCGCCGGATGGATTCCCCAATGGCGGACCAGCGCCTTGATGGCGGCGGCCGCGTCCGCCGACCCGCCGCCGATGCCGGACGCCACCGGCAGGTTCTTGGTCAGCCGGATGGCGGCGCCCGTATCGACGCCGGCCAGCTCGGCCAGCACCTCGGCGGCGCGGATCACCAGGTTGGTGCCGTCGGCGGGCACGGCGTCGGCGAAGGGCCCGTCGATCTCCAGGCTCAGCCCGGCCCCGGGCTCGACGGTGATCAGGTCATGAACGCCGGCGAAGACGACGAGGCTGTCGAGGTCGTGGTAACCGTCGTCGCGGCGCCCGCAGACATGCATATAGAGATTGAGTTTCGCCGGGGCGCGGACGATCTGCGTCCCGCCGCCCGCGGCGCCGTCGGCGCCCATCGGCGGCTCAGGTCTTGTCGGGGGCGGGCGACGCGGCGGCATCGGGCTTGCCCAGCGGTTTCGCCGGCGGCAGGCCTTGCTCGAGCTTCTTCTTGACCTCCGCCGCGACCTCGTCGGTGGGATCCAGGCTGAGCGAGCGCTGCCACTGGTAGCGCGCCTCGAGCTTACGCCCGACCCGCCAGTAGGCGTCGCCCAGGTGATCGTTGATGACCGGATCCTGGGGCCGGATCTCGACGGCGCGTTCCAGCTCCAGCGCCGCCTTCTTGTACTTGCCGAGCCGGTAGTAGACCCAGCCCAGGCTGTCGATGATGTAGCCGTCGCGGGGCCTGAGCTTGACCGCCTTGTGGATCATCTCGAGCGCGCGCTCCAGGTGCACGCCCTGGTCGACCCAGGAATAGCCGAGGTAGTTGAGCACGTAGGGCTGGTCGGGCTCGAACTCCAGCGCCTTCAGGAAATCGCGCTCGGCCTCGGCCCAGCGCTTGGCGCGTTCCAAGACGATGCCGCGGGAATAGAGCATCCGCCAGTGCCGTTTCTCGATCGTGCCGACGCGCTCGATGGCGCCGCTGTAGGCCTCGATGGCCTCGGTCCAGCGCTCGTGCCGGCGCAACAGGGTGCCGAGGGTGCTCATCGGTTCGGGATCGGTGGGCCGGCGCTGGGCCAGATCCTTGAGCAGCTTCACCGCCGGCTCCGTCTGCTTCAGCTCATTCAGGTTGTTGGCGCGGCGGAGATCGGCGGACACCCGGAACGGCGAGGCCGGGTCGATGGCCTCGTAGATGACGTTGGCCTCGGCGTAGCGCTGGTCGTCCTCGAGGATGTCGGCGACCATCACCTGGGCCACGGGGAACGCCGGTTTCAGATAGAGCGCCAGGCGGCCGAGCACCAGGGCGGTCTCGCGGGCCCGCTGCTGGCGCAGCGAGTTGGCGATGTTGAACAGGGCCTCGGCGGCGCCGTCGCGCGCGCCGGTGATCAGCCGCTTCGGCTTGACCTTCGCCTTCAGCCGCTGGAAGGCGACGTCGAGCAGCTTCGAGCCCAGGTTCTCCTCGACGTATTGTTCATAGACCGCGCGGGCCTCGTCGGCGCGGCCCTGGCGCTCGAGGAAATGCCCCATGTGCTGGGCGAGCCGGAAACTCAGCCCGTTCTCCGACTTGGCGATCTTCCGGTAGGCGGCCTCCGCGTCCTTCTTGCGGCCGGCGAAATCGAGGACCAGGGCCAGGTGCAGGTTGTAGAGGCCCTGCGAGCCGGCATTGCCGTCCAGCGGCTTCAACGCCTTCAGGGCGGCGTCGGTCTTCTTCCCGGCGGCCAGGCTCCAGGCTTCCAGGACCGGCCGGGTGAACCCGTTGATGCCGTTCTCCGGCTGCCGCTTCAGCCGCGCCGCGAGCGCCTTCGGATCGCCCTCGCGGAGCGCTTCGGCGGCCAGGGTCAAATTGGCGATGGGCGCCTTCGGGCGCTTCTTCAGCAACCGCTTGGCCAGCGGCAGGGCGTCGGCGATCCGGCCCTCGATGACCATCAGGATGAAGGTCCGGCGCAGCAGGTCCGGGGCGTCCGGCAGTTCGCGCAAGGCCGCCTTCAGGAAGGTCACGGCGGCGGGCAGGTCGTGCTCGGCCTGGGCGTGACGGCCGGCCAGGTAGTTGCCGATGGCGGACGGCCCCGGGGCGACGACCTCGCCGGCCCGCGCGCTCCCGGGCGCCGGCCCGGCCAAGACCGCCGCCGCCAGGACGGCGGCGGCGCCGAAGCTCGAGAAATGCCGGAACGAAACGGTGCGAATCATGATCACCCGAAGTCTAGCCGACGCGGCCCCAGGGTACTAATGCTTCTTTGCGCACGCCCGATCACATGTTCGGGTAGTTGGGCCCGCCGCCGCCCTCCGGCACCACCCAGTGGATGTTCTGGGTCGGGTCCTTGATGTCGCAGGTCTTGCAGTGGACGCAGTTCTGGGCGTTGATCTGCAGCCGCTTGGCGTCCCCGCCCTTCTCCTCGTCGTCGACGAACTCGTAGACGCCGGCCGGGCAGAACCGGTTCTCCGGCCCGTCGTAGAGGGCCAGGTTGGTGTCCACGGGGACGCTCGCGTCCTTCAACGTGAGGTGCACCGGCTGGTCTTCTTCGTGGTTGGTGGCCGAGAACGAGACGTTGGTCAGCTTGTCGAAGGTGATGACGCCGTCGGGCTTCGGATAGTCGATCTTCGGCGCCTCGGCCGCCTTCTTGAGCTGCGCGTGGTCGGCGTGGTGGCCGAAGGTCCAGGGCACCAGGAAGCCGAGACCCAGGTTGTTCATCCACATGTCGAAGCCGGCGTAGAGGGTGCCCAGCTTGATGCCGAACTTCGACAGCGCCGGGCGCGCGTTGCGGACCTTCTTGAGGTCCGTGTAGACCCAGGAGTTCTTCCAGCCCTCGCCGTAGGCGGTGAGCTCGTCGCCGCCCTCGGAGCCGCCCTGGATCGCGGCGAAGGCGGCCTCGGCGGCCAGCATGCCGGTCTTCATGGCGTTGTGGGTGCCCTTGATCCGGGGCACGTTCAGGAACCCGGCCGAACACCCGATCAGGCAGCCGCCCGGGAAGGTCAGTTTCGGCACGGATTGCAATCCGCCTTCGTTGATGGCGCGCGCCCCATAGGCGACGCGGCGCCCGCCTTCCAGCATCGGCTTGACCGCCGGGTGGGTCTTGAAGCGCTGCATCTCGTCATAGGGCGACAGGTGCGGGTTGGCGTAGTCCAGCGCCGTGACGAAGCCGATGGCGATCTGGCCCCCCTCCTGGTGATAGATGAACCCGCCGCCGACCGTATCGTCCAAGGGCCAGCCCTGGGAATGGATGACCGTGCCCTCCTTGTGGTTCTCGGGCTCGACGTCCCAGAGTTCCTTGATGCCGATGGCGTAGGTCTGCGGCTCGACGCCGTCGCGGAGGTTGAACCTTTCCATCAGCTCCTTCGACAGATGCCCGCGCACGCCCTCGGCGAAGAAGGTGTACTTGGCGTGCAGTTCCATGCCGGGCTCGAAGTTCGGACCCTTGGAGCCGTCGCGGAGCCGGCCCATGTCGCCCGTCGCGATGCCCTTCACCGCGCCGTCCTCGTTGAACAGCACTTCCGCCGCGGCGAAACCCGGATAGACCTCGACGCCGAGCGCCTCCGCCTGTTCGCCGAGCCAGCGGGTGAAGTTGCCGAGGCTAAGAGTGTAGCAGCCGTTGTTGGAGAGCAGCAGCGGCATCAGGAAATGCGGCATCTCGGTCTTGCCGGTCTCGCTCAGCACCCAATGGCGGTTATCGGTGACCGGCGTGTTCAGGGGCGCGCCCTTCTCCTTCCAGTCGGGAATGAGTTCGTTCAGGGCGATAGGATCGACGACGGCGCCGGACAGGATGTGGGCGCCGATCTCCGAGCCCTTCTCGACCACCACGACCATCAGTTCCTGGCCGTTCTCGCCGGCCAGTTGCATCAGCCGGATCGCCGCCGACAGGCCCGACGGGCCGCCGCCGACGATGACCACGTCGACCTCCATGGACTCGCGTTCGACCGCCTCTTCCATCACGTCTTCCGACATCCCTCACCTCATCCGTTCGATGCCGCCGCCGCGCGCCGGCGCGGCCTTCGGAAACCGCGCGGTTTATATCACAGCCGTGCCGCCGGAACAGGCAGAAATGGCCGCCATTTCACTGCGTGAGAAGCTCGTTCGGGGATGCTCCGGCGGCGACGCCATGCTAGATTGGCGCATGACCACCTCCGATCAGGTTCGCGCGATACTCGAATGGCATGTCATGGCCGGCGTCGACGAGACGCTGAGCGATGCGCCCGTCGACCGGTTCGCCGACCCGCCGCCCCCGCAAGCCGACGCCGAGCCGACGCCGCGGGCGATGAACGATTCGCAAAGCCCGGCGCCATTGGCCAGACCGGCCCCGGCGCCGCCGCCGCCGACCGCCGCCCCCACCCCGCCGCCGAGCGGCGAGGAATCGGTGAAGACCGCCGTCGAGACCGCCGCCGCCGCCACGTCCCTCGACGAACTGCGCGCCGCCCTCGAGTCCTTCGAGGGCTGCGGGCTCCGCAAGACGGCGACCAACCTGGTGTTCGCCGACGGCACGGCGGCGGCCAGGGTCCTGCTCATCGGCGAGGCGCCGGGAGCCGAGGAGGACCGCCGCGGCCTCCCCTTCGTCGGCCCGTCGGGCCGGCTCCTCGACAAGATGCTGGCGTCCATCGGGCTCCAACGCGAGGACGTGCTGATCTCCAACACCGTCTTCTGGCGGCCGCCCGGCAACCGCACGCCGACGCCCCAGGAAGCGGCGATCTGCATGCCCTTCGTCGAGCGCCTGGTCGAACTGGCCGACCCCGAGGTCATCGTGCCGCTCGGCGGCCCGGCGGCGAAATCGCTGCTCGGCGAGACGCTGGGCATCGGCAAGCTGCGCGGGCGCTGGTTCTCCTATGCGACGCCGAAGCTCTCGCATCCCATCGACGCGACGCCGCTGTTCCACCCCGCCTACCTGCTAAGGACGCCCGGCCAGAAGCGCGCCGCCTGGAGCGATCTCCGGATGATCCAGGGCCGGCTCCGGGAACGGGCGGCCAACCGGGACGGGGCCTCGGACTGAATCCGCGAAATGTAGGGTTTTCTTCATCATTTTCACTAAATATAGTGTCCTGACCGCGTGACGCGACGCCCTGTTGTCGGCGTTCACGGCATAGACTATACATGCGGGGACTTTTGAGGGGTTCGGTTCCAAGCTTGATGAGAATTCTCGATATTCGAAAATTCGCGCGCCCACGCGCGGCGATCGCGGGATTGCTCGTCGCCGGTCTCGTGGCGGCGGCGCCGGCCGGCGCCGACGACGCGCCCGGCGGCACCGAGACCGTCAACCTGACGCCGCGCCTGAACCTCGACACGGACACGCCAAGGGTCCTGTCATCGGCCGACGTCGACCGCTACCGACGGATCTTCGAGCTGCAGGAAACCGGCCAGTGGAAGAAAGCCGACCGGCTGATCAAGGACCTCGACGATCAACTTCTGGTCGGCCACGCGATGGCGCAACGGCTCCTGCATCCGACCAAGTACCGCTCGCACTACAAGGAACTGAAAGCCTGGATGGACCGTTTCGCCGACCATCCCGACGCCACCCGCATCTACAAGCTGGCGCTGCGCCGCAAGCCGAAGAACTGGCGCGCCCCGAAACCGCCGAGCCGTCTCAAGGTTCCGGCGGCGACGAGCGACCGCGTGCGGGCCCGAAAGGTCACCGGCAAGCACCTGAGCCCCGGCCAACGCTCCAAGGTCCGCAACTTTAAGCGTCACATCCGCCGCGTCCTGCGCCGCGGCCATACCCTGGCGGCGAAGCGTTCTTTGCAATCGAAACAAGTGAAGGCGCTGTTCAGCGACGCCGAATACGACCAGGCCCGGGCCAAGCTGGGCCAGGCCTACTTCAACGACGGCCGCGACCAGTTCGCCCTCGACTGGGCCGGTCCGGCGGCCGAGCGTTCCGGGCACCTGGTGCCGGAAGCCCATTGGACCGCGGGCCTCGCCGCCTGGCGGCTCGGCCTCAAGGAACGGTCCGCCATCCATTTCGAGCAGGCGGCGCGGAACAGTGACGAATCGGCCTGGTTCCACGCCGCGGCCGCCTTCTGGGCGGCGCGTGCCAACATGGTCATCCGGCGCCCGGAGAAAGTCATCCCCCTGCTCGAGGAGGCGGCGCACCGACCGCGCACCTTCTACGGTCTCCTGGCGCGCCACGTCCTCGGCGACCCGATGCCGTTTCGCTGGACGCCGCCGCCGCTCGACGGCGCGACCTTCCAGGCGCTGATGGAGAAACCGCGCGGCAGGCGCGCCATGGCGCTGCTGCAGGTCGACGAGACCCGCCGCGCCGGACGCGAGCTGCGCGAGCTGGTGCGCGGCGCCGACGAGACGCTTTCTCGCGGCGTGCTGGCGCTGGCGGCGCGCGCCAACATGGCCGAGCTGGCGGTCCGCCTGGACGCGCGCCTCTATCCGGCGGGCGGCGGTTTCGACGGCGCCGCCTACCCGATTCCCGCCTGGGTGCCGGCCGGGGGCTTCCGCGTCGACCGGGCGCTGATCTACGCCCTGATCCGCCAGGAATCGCGGTTCAACCCGAAGGCCAAGAGCTGGGCCGGTGCGCGCGGCCTGATGCAGTTGATGCCGGGGACGGCGCGGTTCGTCGCGCGCTCCAACCGCATCCGCTACAACAGCCGGCGCAAGCTCTACCAGCCGGAGATGAACCTGACGCTCGGCCAGCGCTACATCGAGATGCTGCTCAAGGACGACAAGATCAAGGGCGACCTGTTCCTGATGGCGGCGGCTTGGAACGGCGGGCCGGGCAACCTCAACAAGTGGCGCCGCCGCACCGACGACCTCGGCGACCCCTTGTTCTTCATCGAGAGCCTGCCGTCCCGCGAGACCCGGAACTTCATCGAGCGCGTGCTTTCCAACCTCTGGATCTACCGCCACCGCCTGGGCCAGCCGACGCCGTCCCTGGCCGCCATTGCCGCCGGCGAATGGCCGGTGTATACCCCGCTGGGTCAGAACGCCCGCGAGGAGGTCGCCGAGAACAATGGGACACGCAAGTAGCACCGAGTTTCAGCCGGTCAACATCGCCATCCTGACCGTCTCCGACACCCGCACCCTGGAAGACGACCGCTCAGGCGACACCCTTGTGGCGCGCCTGGAGGCCGACGGCCACAAGCTCGCGGCGCGCGCCAT
>JAPPPF010000118.1 GCA_028817665.1 Magnetovibrio sp.
CGCGGTCGATACGGGTTTGGCGTTCCTCGCCGGCGACGACGGCGGCGGAGACGCCCTTGCGTTGATCCGCCAAAGCGCCGACCGCCTCAACAATCGAATCAGCTTCTTCCGCGCCGCCTTCGGGCAGGGCGGCGGTCGGCAGGGACCGCTCGGGGTCGACGACGCCCGCGCGCTTTCCGAAGGCTGGTACGGCGACGCCAAACCCGACCTGGATTGGCCGCCCGACCCGTCGGGGGTCGCCAGCGAGGTCGCACCCGACGCCGTCAAGGTCCTGTTGATCCTCGTGATGATCGCCGAGGAGTGCCTGCCGCGCGGCGGTCGTGTCAGCGTTCAGGTGCAGTACCTGCCGGAGGGCGTCGGGATGGCCGTGACGGCGGCCGGCGCCGGTGCCAAGCCGGCCGATGGCGTCGCCGCCAGCCTTTCCGGTGGCGCGGCGGCGGGCGAGCTCTCGTCGCGCGACGTCACGGCCTATTTCGCCAACGTGCTGGCGCAGGGGCAGGGCGGGCGCCTGGAGGCGCAAGCGTCGGCCGACCAGGTTCAACTGGCGGCATTGTTTCCGAATCAGGGCTAAGGGCACTCAGGCGTTGGCCTGGGCTTTTTCCTCGGGCTCGTCGGGATCGCGAAGCACGTAGCCCCGGCCCCATACCGTCTCGATGTAATTCTCGCCGCCGGTCGCCGTGGACAGCTTCTTCCTGAGCTTGCAAATGAACACGTCGATGATCTTCAGTTCCGGCTCATCCATGCCGCCGTAGAGGTGATTGAGGAACATCTCCTTGGTCAAGGTCGTGCCCTTGCGCAGGCTGAGAAGTTCCAGGATGCCGTATTCCTTGCCGGTCAGGTGGATCGACTGGCCCTCGACCTCTACGGTCTGGGCGTCGAGATTGACGGTCAACTTGCCCGTGTCGATGATCGACTGCGAGTGGCCCTGCGAACGCCGGACGATCGCCTGGATGCGCGCGACAAGTTCGTCCTTGTTGAACGGCTTGGTCAGGTAGTCGTCGGCGCCGGTGCCGAGACCCTTGACCTTGTTTTCGGATTCCGTCAGGCCCGACAGGATGAGCACCGGCGTCTTGACCCGTGCGTCGCGCAACCGGCGGAGCACCTCCATGCCGTCCATGTCCGGCAGCATCAGGTCGAGGACGATGATGTCGTAGTCGTAAAGCTTGCCGATTTCGAGGCCGTCTTCGCCGAGATCCGTGGCGTCGACCACCATTCCCGACGATTCCAGCATCATGGTGACGCTTTGCTGGGTCGTCGGGTCGTCTTCTACCAGAAGCACGCGCATGCCACGCCTCACATCGTGCGTTAACCTTTATTAACCATATTCCGTCGGCCGATTCCACGCAAGTTTCCTGCCGATGGAAGCCGGGAACCGCTGAAATCCGGGGCAAATGACGGGCTTGCGCGGATGGCCGCGCCGGAGAACCGTGATTTTCTACGAATCGGCCGATTTCGCCGCCTTCGCCGCGGCATAGATTTCCGCAGCCTCGTCGATCTTGCCTGAGGTCATCAACAGGCTGTTGAGTTGCTTGCCCATGACCAGCGCGTCGGCGAGGGGCATCGCGCCGGCGGCTCGCTGTGTCTCCTTGGTCAGCGAAACGGCGATGGGATCGAGACGCACGAGGCCGGCGGTGAACGCGTCGGCCATCTCGGCCAGTTCCCCGGCATCGGCCGCCAGCCGGTTGATCAAACCGATCCGGTAGAGATGGTCGGCGTCGAATATGCCGTCCGACAAAAGCAGTTCGAGCGCTTGGCGCGGCCCCACCAGGTGGCTCAGGACGGCGGAGTTGACGGCGGCCGGGAAGCCGCCGCGCATTTCCAGGGCGCCGAACTTCGCGGTTCGGTCGGCGAGCACGAAATCGCAGCCCATGCTGAGCGTGAACCCGCCGGCGACCGCGTAGCCCCGAACGACCGAGACGGAGGGTTTCGCGGAACGCCGAAGGCGTTGAAAGATCGATGCATAAGCCTCGTCGTAGGCCATGACATCGGCCAGCGGCGTGTGCTTGTCGGCATCGCCGAGGTCACGGCCCGCCGCGAAGTGGTCGCCGGCGCCAGTCAAGACCAGGCAGCGGCAATCGGCGTTGGCCTCGGCGGCCTCCACGGCGGCGCCGAGGCCGTCGATCATCTCGCCGGTCAGGGCGTTCCGCTTCTCCGGCCGGTTGAGCGTGATGGTGGTGACACCGTTCTTGGTTTCGGTTTTGATCATCTCGATACGTTTCCTACCTCATCCGTTCATGGTCACGACGACCCGGCCGATGGTCTGGCGCTTGGTCATGGCGATCAGCGCGTCGGCCGTGTTCTCGAGCGGAAATGCCGCGGCGATCCGCGGCTCAAGGCGGCCGGCGCCGATCATTTCCAGCAGTGTTTCGTGAAGCGCCCGGTAGCCGTCCGGATCCTGCAGACGGAATCCGCCGAGCGAGACGCCGACGATGGCCGCGCCTTTCAGGAGCGGCAAATTCGCCGGCGCCTTCGGAATGGTGCCGCCGGCGAAGCCGACGACCAGCAGGCGGCCGCCCCAGTTGATGCAATGGAGCGACTGGTCGAAGACCTCGCCGCCCACCGGATCGTAGATGACGTCGGCGCCCCTGCCGCCGGTCAGTTCCTTGCCCGCGTCCTTGAACGGCCCCTGGGTATAGTCGATGACCGCCTCGGCGCCGTATTCCTTGATCACCGCCGCCTTCTCGGGTCCGGCGGCGGTGGCGATCACCCGCGCCCCCATGGCGCGCCCGATGTCGACGGCGGCGAGGCCGACGCCGCCCGCGGCGCCGTGCACCAGCAGCGTTTCGCCCGGCTGCAGCTGGCCGCGGTCCCGGAGCGCGTGCAGGGACGTGCCGTAACCGTTGCCGTAGGCGGCCCCGATCTTGGTCTCCACGTTGGCCGGGAGCGCGAAGGTGCAAGCCGCGTCGACGGCCATCTCCTCGGCCAGCGCGCCCCAAGGGGCATAACCATAAATCCGGTCGCCAGGCTTGACAGACGTGACGTCGCCGGCGACCTCCAAGACCTCGCCGGCGCCGTGGGAACCCGGCGTGAAGGGCACGTCCGGTTTGACCTGGTATTTGCCCTGCGGCATCAGCAGATCGACGAAGGTGACAGCCGCCGCCTCGACGCGCAACCGAACTTGGCCCGGTCCCAACTCGGGCGGGTCAATTTCCCTCAGGACCAGCTTCTCCGGTCCGCCATATTCCTCGCAGACGATGGCCCTCATGCGGCTCTGCCCGCTTCCTCGCCGATCATGTGCCGGGCGATGATCATCTGCTGGACCTGACTGGCGCCCTCGAAGATGCGGAACACGCGGATGTCGCGGTAGAGGCGCTCGACGTCGTGCGCCTTCATGTAGCCGGCGCCGCCCAGGATCTGGACGGCCCTGTCGGCGACCCGCGAGACCATCTCGGTGGCGAAATACTTGGCGCAGGAGATATCGGCGCGAAGCTCGGAGTCCGGGTTTTGCGTGAACCGCCTCGCCGTATCCAGCACCAGGGCGCGGGCAGCCTTCATTTCGGCGCGGCTGTCCGCCAGCATGTTCTGGATCGATTGGAAATCGGCGATCGGATGCCCGAACTGCTCGCGCTTCACGGCGTAGTCGAGGGCCTCCTCGATCAACCGGGCGGCTTGGCCGACGCAGGTCGCGGCGACGTGGGTCCGCGCCGTGTTGATCCCCGACATGGCATTCCGGAACCCAGTGCCCTCGACGTGACCCATCAGGTTGTCGACGGGCACGCGGCAGTCTTCGAAGCGCATTTCGGCAATTGGGGCACCGTCCTGTCCCATTTTCGGGTCCGGCGCGCCGCATATCATGCCGGGCGTGTCCTTCTCGACGATGAAGGCGGAAAGGCCCGCCGCGCCCTTCTCGGTATCGCTGGTCCGCGCCATGACGACGAACAGATCGGCGAAATTGGCGTTAGTGATATATCGCTTCGAACCGTTCAGCACGTAAGCGTCGGCGTCGAGACGCGCCGAGGTCTGGACGCCGCCGGCGTCGGAGCCCGCCTGTTCCTCGGTCAGCGCGAAGGCGCCGGTCAGCTCTCCGGTGGCCAGTTTCGGCAGGTATTTCCGCCGCTGGTCCTCGGTGCCGTTCCAGAGGATCGATTGCGACGACAGGCCGAGCGTCGTGGAGAACCGCGAGCGGTAGCAGGCCGAGGCCTCGGTGACCGCCATTGTGACCAGGACCTGCTGCTCCATGGTCAGCCCGAGACCGCCGTATTCCTCAGGAATGGCCATCCCGAAAAGGCCATAGGCGCGGAGTTTCTCGACGATCTCCTCGGGCACGCCGTCCGCGTCGTTGAGCCGGTGCTCGTTCGGCCTCAGGGTGTCGCGGGTGAACGTCTTGATGCCGTCCAGATAGGCGTCGAAATCGGTCTTCGCCAGGGATGCGTCCATGGTTCGCGGTTCCTTTCTTAGGTCGAGAGGTCTTGGGTATGGGCCAGGGTTTCCACCAGTTGCCGCAGTTGGCGGCCGAGGCCGGGCAACAGGTCAGCGGTGATGCGGTTCGACGTACCGCCGCAATTGAAGGCGAGCGTGGTGCCATCGGCCAGCTTCAAGGGCACGCCGACGGCGTTGTACTCGGGGATCCAGTCGCCGGCGGAGACCGTGAACCCATTGGTCCGGTAACTTTCCAGCGCGTCGTCAATGCCGGGCGCCAGGCTCGGCCACTCCGGGCCGTGCGCGTCCCGGAGCGCCGCCAGCATGTCACGGCGGTCGTCCGGGTCCATGCTGGCCAGGAGCGCCCGGCCCATGGCCGTCTTGGCGATGTCGCGGCCGACCCCGATGTCCAGCGGCACCGCCGACATGCTCGGATGGCGGGCCCGCTCGATGACGATCATGTTGAGGCCGTCGCGGATCCCCAGCGCCACGGCGCCACCACAGTGGTCGGCGAGCTCCTGCATCATCGGCCGCGCGATGTCGCGGACGGAGAGTTGGCGAAGCACCGGAAAGCCCAGGGACAGCACGTGCGGGTGAAGGGAATACCGGCCCGTATCCTCGTCCAGGTGAAGATACCCGAGCGACAAAAGCGTGAAGGTGAGACGCGAAACCGTCGGTTTCGGAAATCCGGTGCGACGCGCGATCTCGGCATTCGAGAGTCCACGGTCTTCGGCGCTGAACACCTTCAATACCTCCAGCCCGCGCGCCAGGGCGCGGACGAACTGCCGGTCCTCGGCGCCCTTGCCGGAAGTCGCGAGGGCCGTGTTTTTCCTAAAACCCATGATGGTCCCGTCAATTTCCAGCCGCCAAATGGGCGGCGCTTGACAAAGACACTGACACAGGAGATTGTGTTCGTCAAATTTCAAAACATTGTTTCGCATTGTGAAACATTATTGATGTTTCGCCTGTGGACACCGAGGGAGGCCGACCGAGCGCCATGGACGAAACCATCGAAGCCCTGCTGTTTCCGAAATCAATCGCCGTGATCGGCGCGTCGCCCGACGCCAACAAGCTCAACGGCCGGCCCTTCCATTTCCTGCGCCGCGACGGCTACGCCGGCAAACTCTTCCCGGTCAATCCGAAGTACGACGAGATCGACGGCGTGACCTGTTACGCCGATGTCGCCTCGTTGCCGGAAGCGCCCGACATGGCCATCGTCGCCGTCAACGCGGCCCGAGCCACGGAAACCGTCGCGGCGCTGGGCAAGAAGGGCACCCCGGTCGCCGTCATCTTCAGTTCCGGCTTCGGCGAGATGGGCGAGGAGGGCCGGCGCCTCGAGGCCAAACTGGCGGCGACGGCGGCGGCCAACGGTATCCGTATCTGTGGCCCAAACAACCTGGGGCTCATCAATGCCTTCGAGCGCATGCCGGCGACCTTCAGCCAGTACGCGGACGAGCCACCGAAAGCCGGACCGGTCGCCTTCGCCAGTCAATCCGGCGCCTTCGGCACAGGTATCGCGGCGATGGCGCGGAGCCGCGGCCTCGGCATCGGTTACTTCGTCAACACCGGCAACCAGGCCGATATCACCTTGATGGAGGCTCTGAACGCGACGCTGGATGACGATCGCATCAAGGTCGCGTCGGCGTACCTCGAAGGCTTGACCCATGGCGACCAGTTGATCGACTTGGCCGACAAGTCCATCGCCACGGGCAAGCCCCTGGTGGTCGTCAAGGTCGGCCGGAAATCGGCCGGCGCGAAGGCCGCCGCATCGCATACGGGTTCGTTGGCCGGCGAGGACGCGGTCTTCGACGGTGTCGCCCGGCAGCACGGAATCATCCGGGCTCGCAACGAAGAACACATGCTCGACATGGTCGCCGCCTTCGCCAATTGCGGCGTGCCGGAAGGCCGGGGCGTCGCGATGATCACGCAATCGGGTGGGTCCGGCGTGTTGATGGCGGACCGGGCCGAGGAACTGGGGCTCGACGTTCCCGAGCTCGCCGGCGAAACCCGCGAGAGGCTGAAGTCGGTCATTCCCGACTTCGGCGCCCTTGGCAACCCTGTCGATGTCACCGGGCAGTTCCTGGCCGAGCCGAAAATCCTCAAGGATAGCGTCCGCATCGTCCTCGAAGACCCGGCGGTCCACGTCGGCATCGTCTGGCTGCAGTTGATGCACGGGTACTCGGACGTGCTGGTCAACGTGTTCCGTGAGATCAAGGCGGCCGTCGAGAAACCGTTCATCGTTTGTTGGCTGGAGGCGCCGGCCGCCGCCTTGGCCGCGCTCCGCGACGAGGGAATTTGCGTTCTCGGCGGGACCGAGCGGGCCGTTGACGCCGCCGCCGGTCTGATCGCCTTCGGCGACGCCTCGCGACGCATCAAGGCCGGCGGCAGGGAAATGTCGGCGCGGCCGATGCTAGCACCGTCATCGGATCCAGCGCCGGTGCCGGCCGTCAACGCGCGCGAGCGTCTCGCCGCCGCCGGCTTGCCCGTGGTCGAATGTGCCCTCGCCGACAGTCCGGAAAGCGCGGTGGCCGCGGCCGGGGACCTCGGATATCCGGTGGCCGTGAAGATCGAATCGCCCGACATTCAACATAAGATGGACGTCGGCGGTGTCCGTCTCGGCCTCGACGGCGCGGAAGCGGTTTGCGCCGCCGCCGCGGAGATCCTCGAAAACGTCGCCGACCGTGCGCCGGATGCCGCCGTCGACGGCCTGCTGGTCCAGGCCATGGCGCTGGCCGCGACAGAGATGGTGCTGGGGTTGCGCCGCGATCCCGCCTTCGGCCCGGTCATCATGGTCGGGCTCGGCGGTGTGTTCGTCGAGGTCCTGAAGGACGTCGCCTTCGCCCGCGCGCCGGTTAGCGATGGTGACGCCGAGCAGATGCTCGACAGCCTGACCGGCGCGGCGGTTCTCGCCGGCGCGCGCGGCCAGTCGCCCGCCGACCGAAAGGCCCTGGTCGCCGCGATCACCGCCTTGTCGCGGTTCGCCCTGGACAATCCCGACGTGCTCGAGCTTGATCTGAACCCCGTGTTCGCCGGGCCCGACGGCGTCGTCTCCGTGGATTGGCTGATGATGGCGGCGGGGGATGCCTGAGGAGCCCATGACGACCCATTCGTTCCGCATCGTCTTCATTCTCGGACTGGCGCTGAGCTGCACGGTCTTGGGCCTGGCGCCGCCACCGGCCCAAGCGCCAGCCGCCGCCATGCCGGCCATGGCCTTGACCATCTTCACCGTCGCCATGTTGGCCACCGGCGCGGTGCCCGAGTTCATCGCCGCGATCATCTTCTTCACCGTCGCCGCGGTGATCGCCGTGGCGCCGCCCGAGGCGATCTTCTCCGGGTTTCACTCGAACGCGTTGTGGCTGGTGTTCTCGGGCCTGGTGATCGGCGCGGCGGCGGAACGAACCGGGCTCGGAAAATGGATCGCCCAGGCCTTCATCAAACGGATCGGCAATTCCTACGGCCGCATGATCGCAGCGATCATTCTCGGCGCCACGGCCATGAGTTTCGTCATTCCGTCGTCCATCGGCCGCTTCTCCATCATGGTCCCTGTGGTCGCCGCCATCGCCAAGGAATCGGGTTATCCGGCCGGTTCGAACCGCTACATCGGTGCCATCCTGGCCGCCGTGTTCGGCGGGTTCTTTATCTCGCTCGGCGTGTTGCCCGCCAATTTGATCAACATCGTCATGGTCGGCGCCGCCGAGACCATGCACGACCTCAACATCACCTATGGTGAGTACCTGTTGATGAACATGCCGGTGCTGGGCGTCGTCAAGGGCGTGCTGATCGGGGCGCTCGTCCTGCTGATCTTTCGGCCGAAGGCGCCGCCGGAGACGCCGCGCGTCAGTCCACCGGCGCCGCTCAGCGACGAGGGCCGGAAACTCGGCATGATCCTGATCTTCGCGCTGGTCGTTTGGGCGACGGATTCGGTGCACGGCGTCGCCCCCGGCTGGGTCGCGCTGACGGCGGCGGCGATTTGCCTGTTGCCGGGCATTCAGCTGGTGCCGCCGCAGGTCTTCGCGGAGAAGGTCAACTTCGTCACCGTGCTCTATATCGCCAGCGTGCTCGGGATCGGCGCCGTGCTGTCGCACTCGGGCGCCGGCGAGTTGTTGTCGCGACTGATCGTCGGCGTCTCGCGGGTCGAGGGGCAATCGCCGGCTTACGGATATTTCGCCGTCTCGGCGCTATCGACCCTGTTGCCGACGGTGGCCACGCTTCCCGGTTCGATCGCCATCCTCACGCCGGTGGCCGGCGACATCGCGGCGGCGACCGGGCTGGACGTGAAGATCGCCGCCATGGCGCAGCTCAACGGCATGTCGTCGGTGCTGTTTCCCTATCAGGCGCCGCCGCTCCTGGTCGGGCTGACCTTCGGCGGCGTCACCGTGGCGCAGTCGTTGAAACTGTTGCTGCCGCTCTCGATCATCACCATTTTGGTGCTGGTACCGATGAATTTTATCTGGTGGCGTTGGCTGGGGTATATCCAGTGACGCCCGCCCGTTCGACCCTAGGAAGGAGATGACCATGCCCCTCGTTCTATTGGAGAAACCTCTAGATCACGTGGCGCTTCTGCGCATGAACCGGCCCGACGCCATGAACGCGCTCAACACCGCCGTCCGGGAGGAACTCTGCGCTCACTTCGAGGCGCTGACGGCCGACGACGACGTCCGGGTCATCGTCGTCACGGGCAATGAGGAGGTGTTCATCGCCGGCGCCGATCTCAAGGAAATGGCCGACAAGAACACCGCCGACTGGGCGTTCGCCGACGCGCGCCGCATGTGGCGGATCATCGGCGCCTGTCCGAAGCCGATCATCTCCGCGGTCACGGGTTTCGCCTTGGGCGGCGGCTGCGAGCTGGCCTTGAGCACCGACATCATCGTCGCCGGCGAGGGCGCCCAATTCGGCCAGCCGGAGATCCGGGTGGGAATCCTGCCCGGTGGCGGCGGTACCCAGCGCCTGGTCCGAGCCATCGGCAAGTACCGCGCCATGAAACTGCTTCTGACCGCGGAATTCGTCAGCGCCCAGGACGCGCTCGAGATGGGGTTCGTCAGCGAGGTGGTGCCGGACGCCGAGGTCCTGGACCGCGCCCTGGAACTGGCCAAGAAGATCACCCGCATGCCGCCGCTTTCGGTGAAGCTGACCAAGGAGGTGGTCAACGCCGGCCTCGACGGGTCGCTGGAAACGGGATTGCTGCTCGAGCGCAAGGCTTTCGAGATCCTGTTCGCCACCGAGGACCAGAAAGAGGGCATGCGGGCCTTCATCGAGAAGCGCCGACCCGAATTCAAAGGTAAGTAAAGGAACCGACTCATGACTATTGATCCGAACAGCGACGACCTCATTCTCGGCGTCGCCGGCGCCGGCGCCATGGGGCGCGGCATCGTCCAGGTGGCCGCCGCCGGCGGCTGCCGGGTGAAGCTCTTCGACACCAACGCCGACGCGGCCAAGGAGGCCGTCGGGTTCATCGACAAGATGCTGAAGCGCAACGTCGAGAAGGGCCGGATGGCGGCCGAGGACGCCGAGACCGCCGTCGCCAATATCGAGTTCGTGACGTCCATCGCTGATTTCGCGCCGTGCCAGATCGTCATCGAGGCGGTGATCGAGAACCTCGACGTCAAGCACGTGGTCTTCAAGGAGATCGAGGCCGCGGTCAGCGACGAGACGATCATCGCGTCGAACACGTCTTCGCTTTCGGTGACCACCATCGCCGCCGCCTGCGAGAAGCCGGAACGCGTCGCCGGCATGCATTTCTTCAATCCCGTGCCGCTGATGAAGCTGGTCGAGGTGATCGAGGGCGTGCGCACCGGACCGGGCGTCGCTGACGCGTTGATGGACCTCGGCAAGCGGATGACCCGCACGCCCGTGCTGGTCAAGGACGCGCCGGGGTTCCTGGTCAACCAGGTGGGCCGTGGTTACAACATCGAATGCGCCCATATCGTCAGTGACGGCGTCGCCGAGTTCGCCGATGTCGACCGCATTTGCCGCGACGCGGTCGGATTCCGCATGGGGCCGTTCGAACTCATGGACCTGACCGCCGTCGACGTCACCCACCCGGCGACGGAACTCATCTACAGCCAGTTCTATCACGAAGCCCGCTACCGGCCGGCGACGCTGATGCAGATGCAACTGGACGCCGGGCTCTACGGCCGCAAGGTCGGCCAGGGTTTCTACCGCTACACCGACGGCAAGGCCGAGATTGCCGAGGAAGCACCGGCGCCGGCCTTCGACGGCCGGCCGGTCTGGATCAGCCGCGCAGAGCCCGACGCGGCGGCGAAGCTCGTGGCCATTGTCGAGGCCGCCGGCGCGAACCTGGAGACCGGCGACCAACCGAGCGCCGAGGCATTGATCCTGGTGACGCCCATCGGCGGCGACGCGACCGATTGCGCGGTCTCGGAGGGATTGGACGCGACCAGGGTGATCGCCGTCGATACGGTCTTCGGATTGGAGAAGCGCCGCACGTTGATGAAGACGGCCGTGACCAGGGCCGACGTCGCCGACGCCGCCCACGGCCTGCTCGGCGGTGGCGAAGTGCCGGCGACGGTGATCGGCGACACGCCCGGTTTCATCGCGCAGCGCGCCGTCGCGGCGATCTGCAACATCGGTTGCGCCGTCGCGCAAGCCCGCACCGCGGCACCCGATGATATCGACATGGCCGTGGTGTTGGCCCTCAACTACCCCATGGGGCCCCTGGCTTTCGGTGATTCCATCGGGCCGGCGACGGTGTTGAAGATTCTCCGCAACATTCACCGGCTGACCGGCGATCCCCGCTACCGGCCGACGCCGTGGCTGCGCCGCCGCGCCGAGTTGGGCGTGTCGCTGACGACGTCGGAAAGCTGATCGGAACAAAGAGACGAAAAGAGGAATGAAACGATGCTGAACGCCTATATCTATGATGGCCTGCGCACGCCCTTCGGCCGCAACGCCGGTGCGCTCGCCAAGGTCCGCCCCGACGACATGCTGGGCGGCGTGATCCGTGAACTGGTCGACCGCTCACCCTTCGACGCCGCCGACATCGACGACGTGAATGTCGGCTGCGGCAACCAGGCCGGCGAGGACAGCCGCTGCGTCGCACGCCACGCGGCGCTGCTGGCCGGCCTTCCCATCGAGGTGCCCGGCAGCGTCGTGCAGCGCAACTGCGGATCGGGAATGAACGCCATCATGTCGGCGGCCCACGCCATCACCTGCGGCGAGGGCGATCTGTTCGTCGCCGGCGGGGTCGAGAGCATGAGCCGGGCGCCGTTCGTAGTCGGCAAGGCGGAAAGCCCGTTCGCCAAGAACTTCAGCGTCTTCGAATCTTCCCTCGGCGCGCGCTTCCCGAACCCGAAGATCGAAGGTGAGTTCGGTGACGACACGATGCCCGAGACCGCCGATAACCTGGCCCGAGAGTTCCAACTCAGCCGCGAGGAATGCGACACCTTCGCCGCCGCCTCGCAATCCAAGTACGCCGCCGCCAAGGCCGACGGATTCTACGACGGCGAGCTTACCACCGTGACGGTTCCGGGCGGGCGTAAGAAGCCGGACGTCGAAGTCAGCGAGGACGAGCACCCGCGGCCGGGCACCGATGTTGAAACATTGGGCGGCATGCGGACCTTGTTCGCCGACGGCGTGACCACGGCGGGGAACGCCTCGGGAATCAACGACGGCGCTGCCGCCGTGATCGTCGCCAGCCGGGAAGCCGGCGACAAGGCCGGTGCCACGCCCATGGCCCGCGTCTTGTCGACGGGCGTCGCCGGGGTCGCCCCCCGGATCATGGGTTTCGGTCCGGTGCCGGCAGCCCAGAAGGCACTGGAACGCGCCGGCCTGACGCTTGCCGACATGGACGTCATCGAGGTCAACGAGGCCTTCGCGGCCCAGGTCCTGGCCTGTCTTAAGGGACTGGACCTCGATCTGGACGATCCGCGGGTGAACCCCAACGGCGGCGCCATCGCAATCGGCCATCCCCTGGGTGCGTCCGGCGCGCGCATCGCGCTCACCGCGACCCGGCAGTTGCACCGGACCGGCGGCCGCTACGCACTGATCAGCATGTGCATCGGAATCGGCCAGGGCATTGCCATGGTCTTGGAAAGGACTTAGTCCCATGGCTGCCGATAAACCCGCCTTTCCCTGGGACGATCCGTTCCGGCTGGACGACCAGCTTTCCGAGGACGAACGCATGGTCCGCGACATGGCCAAGCGCTTCGCCGACGAGCGTCTGATGCCGGTGATCATCGACTGGAACCGCAACGAGACCTTCGATCGCGACCTGATGAAGGAATTCGGGGAACTCGGATTCCTGGGCGGCGTCCTGGAGGGTTACGGATGCCCGGGCCTCGGGCACGTGGCCTATGGGCTCCTGTGCCGGGAATTGGAACGCGCCGACACGGCCTTCCGCTCGGCCGTCGGGGTTCAATCCGGTCTCGCCATGGGCGCCATCCACGGTTACGGCAGCGAGGAACAGAAGCAGCGATTCTTGCCGCGCATGGCGAGCGGTGAGTGGATCGGCTGCTTCGGTTTGACCGAGCCCGATCACGGTTCCGATCCTTCCGGCATGAAATCCCGGGCCAAGAAGGACGGCGCCGGCTACCGGCTGACCGGCAACAAGATCTGGATCACCAACTCGCCGCTCGCCGACGTGCTCGTGGTCTGGGCCAAGGATGACGACGGCGCCATCGGCGGTTTCATCCTGGAGCGCGGCATGGACGGCCTGCAGACACCAAAGATCGAGGGCAAGTTCGGGGTCCGCGCGTCGTCCACCGGCGAGGTGGTGATGGACGGTGTCCTGGTTCCCGAGGAGAACCGGCTGCCCGAAGTCCGCGGCCTCGGCGCGGCCCTATCGTGCTTGAGCCGGGCACGGTTCGGGATCAGCTGGGGCGCCATCGGCGCGGCCGAGTTCTGTTGGCACATGGCGCGCCAATACACCATCGACCGCGAGCAGTTCGGCCGTCCGCTTGCCGCCAACCAGCTGGTGCAGCGCAAGTTGGCCGAGATGCAGACCGAAATCACGCTCGGTCTGCAGGGCGTGTTGCGGGTCAGCCGCCTCCAGGAGGAGGGCAAGGCGACGCCGGAGACGGTCTCGTTGATCAAGCGCAACAACACCCAGAAGGCGCTGGAGATCGCTCGCATGGCCCGCGACATGTTGGGCGGCAACGGCATATCCGACGAGTTCCACGTGATCCGCCACATGTTGAACATGGAGGTCATCAACACCCTCGAGGGCACGCACGACATTCACACCCTGATCCTGGGTCGCGCGCAGACGGGGATTTCCGCCTTCGCCAACTGACTCGCCCGCCGTTGCGTGGTAACAAAACGTTAAACGTGTGAGGCGACAATGGCGAAGCCCAAGAGATTGGGAGGGTAGGGTTGAGCGACAGTGATCCGACGTCCGGCGGTTCCGGCATCGGTGCCAGTATCCAACATGAGGTAGACTACCTGTCCGACTACAAGATGTACGGGCAGGTGATGAATGTCGTCGGATTGTTGATCCACGTGGGCGGCGTTACTCACAGTCTCTCGGTCGGCGATCATTGCATCATCTATACCCGCGGCGGCCGCCGCGTGACCTGCGAAGTGGTCGGGTTCGCCGATGGCAACGCGCTCGTCATGCCGTTCGGCACGGTCGACGGCATCGGCATGGGGTGCCGGGCCGAAGTCAGCACGACGGAACCCGTCGTCTACCCGTCCATGGATTGGCTCGGGCGCGTCGTCAACGGTTTCGGCGAGCCGGTCGACGGCAAGGGAGCGCTTCCATCGGGTTCGAAAGGATACCCCATCCACGCCGCGCCGCCACCGGCCCACCAGCGCAAGCGCGTCGGCGCCAAGGTCGATCTGGGCGTGCGCGCCATGAACGCGTTCCTCACCACCTGCCAAGGGCAGCGCATGGGCATCTTCGCCGGGTCGGGTATCGGCAAGTCGACCTTGTTGGCGATGATGGCGCGGAACACGGACGCCGAGGTCAACGTGATCGGTTTGATCGGCGAGCGCGGCCGCGAGGCGCGGGAGTTCATCGAGGACCACCTGGGGCCGGAGGGGATGAAACGCAGCGTCATCATCGTCGCCACATCCGACGAGTCGCCCTTGCTCCGGCGCCAAGCCGCTTTCCTGACCATGGCCGTCGCCGAATACTTCCGCGATCGGCCCAAGGAAGTCTTGGTGCTGATGGACTCGGTGACCCGCTTCGCCATGGCACAACGGGAGATCTCCCTGTCCGCCGGCGAGCCGCCGACCGCCAAGGGCTACACGCCGTCGGTGTTTTCCGAACTGCCCAGATTGCTGGAGCGCGCCGGTCCGGGAATGGAAGGCCAAGGCTCGATCACCGGGTTGGTGACGGTCCTGGTCGAGGGAGACGACCATAACGAGCCGGTTTCCGACGCCGTGCGCGGTATTCTCGACGGGCACGTGGTGCTCGACCGTGCGATCGCCGAGCGCGGCCGCTACCCGGCCATCAACGTGCTTCGCAGCATTTCCAGAACCATGCCGAACTGCAACACGCCCGAGCAGAACGCCGCCGTCAATCGCGCCCGGCAGTTGATGGCGACCTACGAGGACATGGCAGAACTGATCCGTCTCGGCGCCTACCGGCGGGGCTCGGATCCGCAGGTCGACGAGGCGATCCACTACAACCCCGCCCTCGAGGCCTTCCTGACGCAGGAATTCGAGAACCCGACCAGTCTCGACGAGTGCTATCAGCAGCTCTATCAGATCCTCAACTTGAGCGGCGAAGCCGCGCCGGCGGCGCCGGCCGAACCCGATCCGGGCGCGGCGGCTTGATCGGAGCCCGTTGAGCCATGGCCAAGGGTGTTCCCATGCTGATCCGGGTCAACGAATGGACCGTCGATGAGAAACGCCGCGTGTTGGGCGCCCGGCTCAAGGAGTTGGACGATCTTGAGACGGCGCTGGCGAACCTCGAGAAGGAAGTCGTCCAGGAACAGCAGACCGCCGCCTCGGCGCCTGACATGGCGGGTTTCCTCTATGGCAACTACGCGTGCCAGGTGATCCACCGGCGCGAGCAACTGCAATCCAATATCGAGGCCAAGGAAGGCGAGGTGGCGACGGCCCGCGAGGCCTTGAACGAAGCCTACCGGGAGCTCAAGAAATATGAGGTCGTCAACGAGAACCGGCTGCGTCGGGAGGAAGCCGAGCGGCTACGCGAGGAACAGATCGAATTGGATGAGCTTGGTCTTCAGGCCAAGGGATTCCGCGACCGGCAATAGGCCGACCGTTACAGCGGCGCGAGCCGATACAACAGGTCGTCGTTGCGCCATCCCGGTTGCCGGTCCTCGACGGTGACGTCGTGCCGGGCGACGTGCGCAAGGTCGGCGTGGACGGCCTTCAGGTTGACCTGGGCCCAACGGGTCAACATTTCGTTGGAGATATCCTTGACCACGGTCAGCGCCGCCTCCTCGAGGGATGCCCACGAAATTTCCTCGATCCGTTTCAAGTAGGCGTCGAAGCTTGCCGACGTGACGACGTAGCGGTCCGGTACGTAACGGACGGCAACGACGATCCGTGTGCCGAACCCGGTCAGTGTGATCTCGCCCTGCAGCCCGGCGACGTAATCGACGCGGCCACCGGGATTGTCGGTTCCTTGAAGAATGGCGCGGCGTTCAAACACATCCATGATCGGTCTCGCAGCGCCGTCTAGACGACCAAGCCGAGGCCCGCGGGACTGGCGCCGCCGGCAACCCTGATGAAGTTGGCCGGCGCGGACTGGAACACCAGGCCGCCGGTGATCCCGGTGGCTTCGTTGACTTCGGTGAAGATCGTCCGGATGTCGTTCTGCACCTTGTCCGGAAGGCGGGCATCCGTGCGGACGATCAGATCGAACCGCTTGGTTCCATCCTGTACGAACCCGTCGAGCTGCAGATGACCCATGCGGGTTAGGTCCAGATCGACCACGAAACGAGTACCTGGACCCTGGCGGGGATCTTCCTCGTCCTCTTCGTCGTCCTGGCGGCGCTGGAGATAGAGGTGAATCTGTTCAATGGCGCCACCGTTGGCCATGGGAACGGGTATGGCTCGCCAGTCGTTCGGCAATGGCTCGTCCACCAGCCTTCCGAGGTTCGAAAAATCGTCGCGCAGGCGGTTCATCAAGTCGGGGCGGAGGCGCTGTAGCGCCCGCATCGGCGAGTCACCGAGCCAGGCGCGGACCTCGCCGGCGCGGATGCCGAGCAGGAACATCAGGACGTTGGCCGCCAAGGCTGCGTCGGGGCGCGGCAGGACGCCGTTCAGAAGCTGCTGCGCGGCGCCGGGGTTGCTCTCCCGAAGGAAGTTGAAGGTCTCGTCGAGGGCCGGCCACTGGCGTCCCTCGAGGATGGCATGGCCGAGTCGATTGGCGACGCCGCCGTTGAGGCCGGCCGGATCGGGCCGGGGCAGCGTCACGACCTCCAACTGCACCGTGGTGCCGACAGGCAGGGGCGTCGCAGTCGCCAGAGAAACCGGACCGGCATGGGTCTGAGCCACTGTTTGTCCGGTGGATCCGGCGTTGACGACGACGCCCAGCAAGGACAGCCCGGGCGCGATCGGCGTGCCCGCGTTCGGGGGCGGCGCCGGCGGCGCCGCGCGGGGCACTGGCGGCTGGAGGGCTGTGATGCGTACGGTGAAAGCATTGCCGGCCGGTACCGTCACGGTGCCGCCGGGCGTCGCCGGCGTGGCTTGACCGCGGCCGTAGGCGGCGCTCGCCTGAGCGCCGGTGATCGCCGTCGGCTGGGTCGCCAGTGGGGTCGGATTGGCGTTGGCCGGGTTGGAGCCTGTGCCGGCGGCGGCGGGTGCGGTAGCAGCGCCGGCGGCCGTACCGGCCGCGGTAATCACACCGCCGGCGGACGGGGTAACTTGAGTGGGGTGAAGGAGTGTCGCTGAGACGGTCGAACCGGCCGTCAATTGAACCGGAGCTGCCGTGCCAGCCGCGGCCGCCGGGCCCGTGCCGGTGGCTTGGGTCGCCGCCGTTCCGGCGCCCGTCGGCGCGCCCGCGGCCGACGTTGCGGCCCCGGCGACAGGCGTGGCCGGTGAGGTCAGGCCGAGGATACGGAGCGCGGCCGCCGGCGGTTTGCCGTGAATGGAGGTAATCAGCACCGAGACCGTCCGGGCCAGGGTTTGGATCTGTAGCTGGATCGGCCCTTCCTTGGGCAGCGCGACGTTGGCCTGTAGAAGAAACCGCCCCAGCCGCGTCTCGACCTCCGCCCGACCGTCCGGCGTCGTTGCCACGATGATCGCATCGATACGCGTGCCGGCGGCCACCGAGGTCAAGCCCGGCGGCGGATTGCTGACAACCGCCGTCGGTTGGGCCGATGCCTGCGGTATCGGCGGTGGCGGTGGTGGTGGCGGGGCTACGGTCGACATCTAACTACGTCCGGAATGCTCCTGCGTTGGTTGGTTTCGTCGACGCCGGAATACTGCGGTCTATGATAGCAGTTGATCGACGATCTTCTCTATATCCTCCGCCGCCTCGGTGTTCGGGTAGCGGGTCAACAGCGGCGTCTGATTGCGGATCGATTCCTTGACCCGGGGGTCGCGCCGGATAATGCCGAGCAGCGGCGGAGACAGCTTGAGGAAACCCTGACAGGCCTTCAGCAGGGTGCCGTAGGTGCGCTCGCCCTCCCGGGTCGAGTTGACGCCATTGGCGACGACCTGGAACTCGATCTCGGGGCGTTCCGCGTGGGTGACCTTGATGAAAGCATAGGCATCGGTCAGCGAGGTCGGTTCGTCGTTGAGCAGCACCGCGCAAGTGCCGGCATTGTGGGCCAGTTGGCGGACCGTTCGCTCCAATCCCGCGCCCAGGTCAAGCAGGACGTAGTCGTAGTTGGCGGCCAACAGGGTCAGGTCATCGCCCAACATCTGCAGCCGGCTGGCCGCCACATTGGCGAGACTTCCCGATCCGGAACGGCCGGCGATGACGTGAAAGCCGCCGTCGGCGAAGTCCAAGATCGCCTGATTGAGGGTCAATCTGCCGGCGATCACGCCGGAAAGATCCTGTTTCGGCATCAATCCCAACTGGATGTCGAGATTGGCCAGGCCCAGATCGCCGTCGAAGAGCAGCACCCGGTAGCCGCGGATGGCCAGGGCATGGGCGAGGGTGATGGAGAACCATGTCTTGCCGACCCCGCCCTTGCCGGATGCGACGGCGATCATGTTTCGCTTCTTGGCGCGCGCGCTCGGTTGCGGCGCGGGAATCTCGCTGTTCATTCTGTTGCCTCGGTACTCTCTGGGGGATCGGTGCGGTCTTCCGCGTGCGGCAGGATCAATTTCGCCATGGCCACCGGGCTGACCGGAATCAGTCCTTCGGCGACTTGCGCCGATATGCTGACCTCGGCGAGGCCGAGACCCGCGCCCTCCGCGGCGGCCAGCAGCCCGCCGTAGCGCCGCGCCAGGTCCAAGCGGGTGACGATCATTCTGTTGGCGCCGAGATCGCCGTAGGCGCGCGCGAGATCGGCGGCTTCCATGGGATCGTTGCCGGCGGCGAGAACCAGGACGACGCTGCCCCGCGCCGCCTTGGCAATTTCAATCAATACCGCCGCTTGCTCTTCGTCGAAGGGATTGAGGCCCGGCGTATCGATGACGATCCGGGTCGACGCGGTGTCGATTCCTTCGACCGCGTCCAGCAGGTCCGCCGGACCTGGCGCGGTGATCAGATCGAGATCGAGAATCCGGGTGAACGCGGCCAACTGCTCGATCCCGCCGGCCCGCTTGGTGTCCGTCGAAATGACGGCAACGGGGCGTCTCTCAAGCCGCTCGCGGGCGCAGAGCTTGGCCGCGGTGATCGTCTTGCCGGCGCCTGGCGGGCCGACAAGGAGCAACGGCCCCTCGGGCCACTGGGCGGCCAGCGGCAGGAAGCTAAATTGATCATCCAGGGCGGCGGCTAACGCCAATGCGGCGGTGTCGGCGCCCGATGCCGCCGCCTTCTTGGCCAACCGGTTGGCCAGCCAGGGCGGCACGCCGTGATAGGTGAGGGCTTGGCGGATCGTGCCTTCGGTTTCGTCGGGAAAAACCAGGGGTTCGTGCTGCTCGAAATCCTCATTGGCCGGCGTCGCGGGCTCGACGGCCGCGGTTACCGACGTCGAGCCGTCGGTGGCGGTCCGAGTGGAAACGATGATCGCGTCATTGCCAAGGGTATCGCGGACCATGTCCATGGCGGCGGCGGTGGTCTCGGCGGTGAACGTTTTGACGCGCATGTGAGGCCGATTTCCCTTGATCAACCGGAACCCGCGGGGCGCGGTTTCCAGTCCCGATTATACCTGACCGACGGTCTTGATCTTGGCTTTTGGATGAACTTCGTTCTGCGACATGACGACGGTCATCGGCCGGAACCGCTCGACGATGGAGCGAACGAAGGGACGGATCGCCGGGCTGGTCAGTAACACCGGCGCCTCTCCCATCATCGCTTGGCGCTCGAAACCGTTGCGCAGCGCGGTGATGAATTCCTGCAGGCGGGTCGGTTGCATGCTCAGTTGCTTGTCTTCCCCTTGGCCGACCAGGCTTTCGGCGAAGGCCTGCTCCCACTGCGGCGACAAGGTGATCATCGGAATGACCTCCTGGTCGTCGGTGTTCTGGTCGCTGATCTGGCGCGCCAGGCGGGCCCGGACGTGCTCGGTGATGTTCATGACGTTGCGCGTATGACCGGTGGCCTCGGCGACGCCCTCGAGAATGGTCGGAAGATCCCGGATCGAAACCCGTTCGGCGAGCAGGTTCTGCAAGATCCGTTGGATGCCGCCAAGAGAGATTTGCGCAGGGATCAGGTCGGCGATGAGGGCCTGGTGATCCTTGTCCAATTCGTCGAGAAGCTTCTGGGTTTCCGAATAGGATAACAGTTCCGCCATGTTGTCCTTGATCACCTCGGTCAGATGCGTGGTGATCACGGTCGCCGGATCGACCACCGTGTAACCGCGGAACAGCGCTTCTTCGCGGTTCGCGTCCTCGATCCACATGGCCGGCAGGCCGAAGGTGGGCTCCGTCGTCTTCTCGCCGGGCAGCGATATGTCCTCGCCGCGCGGATCCATGACCAGCATCATGCTCGGCCTGAGATCGCCCCGACCGGCTTCGATTTCCTTGACCCGGACGATGTAGGTGTTGGCCGGAAGCTGCATGTTGTCCTGGATGCGCACCGACGGCATGACGAAACCGACGTCCGCCGCCATCTGCCGCCGCAGCGCCTTGATCTGGTCAGTCAGGCGTTGGCCCTCCGCCGGCGCGCTGATCAGGGACAGCAGCCCGTAGCCCAGCTCCAGGCGCAGATAATCGATACGGAGCGCCGTCGATATCGGTTCCTCGGCGAGGGCCGCGGGGTCGACGGTTCTCTCCTCCTCCTCGATCAGTGCCTGTTCCTCGAGTTCCTTGGATCGGGCGTTGACGTAGAACGCCGCGATGCCGGTGCTGCCGGCGAGCAGCAGGAACGGCAGGACCGGGACGCCCGGCAGGATCGCCAACGCGGTCGCCAGGAACGAGACCAGGCCGAGCGCCTTCGGCTGACCGCCCAATTGCTTGAACAGCGCGCTCTCCGTGTGTCCGGTGACGCCGGCCTGCGTCACCATCATGCCGGCCGCCGTCGAGACGATCAGCGCCGGAATCTGCGACACCAGCCCGTCGCCCACGGTCAGGCGCGTATAAGTGTCGGCGGCGTCGGCGAAGGTCATGTCCTGCTGGGCGACGCCGATGATCATGCCCGCGACGATGTTGATGAAGGTAATCAGAATGCCGGCGATGGCGTCGCCGCGCACGAACTTCGAGGCGCCGTCCATCGCACCGAAGAACGAGATCTCTTCATCCAATTCCTTGCTCCGGGCCCGGGATTAGGCTTCATCGATCAGGCCGGTCGAGAGATCGGCGT
>JAPPPF010000303.1 GCA_028817665.1 Magnetovibrio sp.
TCCCTCGGCTTCCAGGAGGCCGCGCATGCGGGTGTTCTTGGCGGCGATCTCTTCCGGCCCGCAGTTGAACAGATCCTCGAGCCGGCGGCCTTCCGCCGGTGTTTCCGGGTGCAGCGGGAAGTGCACCAACTTGACCTCGATGTCGTAGGCGTCCTTCAGCGTCTTCACCCGGTTGTCGCCGAGGTAGCACCAGGGGCAGACGTAATCGGTGAACAATTCGAGGGTCACGGGGTCGGACATGGGCGGCTTCCTTTCGCGTCGGGGGCTCCCTTATCTAGGCGGCTGCGGGCGAAATGCCAACCGATTGTATGGGGCCGGCTTGCTTGACGAACCCGCAACGCGGGTGGCACCCTGATTTCACCCGCATAGGCAATCGGGCCACGCACGAAGAGGTGGTGGAAGTTGGCCAAGGAAGATTATCTGCGCCGTTCGCCGACGCGGTTCGACGATCCCGATTACCAATCCTGCTACGAGCATTGGCTGACGATCAAGGGCGAGGGCTGGGCGCCGGCCTGGCGCGATTGGCAGTGGATGGCGCTGCCGCTCGACCTGATCCCGTATTTCCTCGTCGTCGACGTGATCGACGACCCGCCGGACTTCGTCTACCGGTTCTGGGGATCGGCCTACGTCAACATGCATGGCATCGACATGACCGGCAGGTCGGTCAACGAGATCCGCTCGCCGGTGACCGCCCGGAACACCTTCGAGCAATACGCCGAGGTGGTGGCGTGCCGCGAGGCGATCGGCGCCGTGTACGCCATCCAGACCGGCGAGCACGAAATCCAGCACGTCCAGACGTCGCTCCGGATGCCGATGTCCAACGACGGCCGGCGGGTCGACCACATCGTCACCTATTCCGATTGGCGCGCCGACGAGGACGAGATCCGCGACGAGCACATCCGAATCTACGGGAAATAGCCGTGGCCCCTGGGCCACCGGCGGCCTAGAGTGAGCCGCGGCAACCAACAGGGAGACCCAAATGCTGGAGGACTGCAGGGGATTGACGCTGACGGCGGCGGACGGCGACGCCGTCCGGGCCTACGACCACACGGTCCAGGGTTATCTCGGCCTCGCCGTCGATACCGGCGAGCGGCTGAAGGCGGTGTTCGGCCAAGACGCCCGGATGCCCATGGCGCACGTCCTGAAGGGTTATTTCTTCATGCTGATGGCGTCGAAGCCGCTGCAGGCGAAGGCCCGCGAGATCAAGGCCGGCATCGCCGACGCCCTGGCCGACGCGAGCCCCCGCGAACAGGCTCACGCCGACGCCATGGACGCCTGGGCGCATGGCCGCACCGAAGACGCGCTTCGCCATTGGGAGGCGATCCTCGCCGAGCACCCGCTTGACGTGGTGGCGCTCCGGCTGGCGCATCACGGCTACTTCTACCGGGGCGACAGCCAGAACCTCCGCGACGGCGTCGCGCGCGCTCTCTACGCCTGGGACGACAGCGTGCCGGGGTACGGTTACGTCATGGGCATGCGCGCCTTCGGATTGGAGGAGACCCACGCCTACGACACCGCCGTCGAGGCCGGCGAGGCGGCACTCGCCATCAACCCCAACGACCCCTGGGCGATCCACGCCGTCGCCCACGTCCACGAGATGACCGACCAACCGGCCGAGGGCATCGACTGGATCACCCGCCACGAGGACGGATGGACCGGCGCCAACAACTTCCGTTATCACATCTGGTGGCACCGCGCCCTGATGCGCCTCGACCGGGGCGAATACGACGAGGCGCTGGCGCTCTACGACGACAGCCTGTGGGACGCGGACTCGGACGAGTACCTGGACCTCTGCAACGACGCAGCGCTCCTGCTGCGGTTGGAACTGCACGGCGTCGACGTCGGTGACCGCTGGCGGGCGCTGGCCGATAAGTGCACCGGCCGCACCGGCGATCACATCCTCGCCTTCATTGACGCGCATTTCGCCCTCGCGCTGGCCGCCGACGGGCGGCCCGAGGCCGACGCCTTGCTGGCTTCGCTGCGGGCCTACGGCGGCGACGACGCCAACGGCGACAACGCCCGTGTCAGCCGTGAGGTCGGCGTGCCCGCGGCGGCGGCGCTGGTCGCCTACAAGACCGGCGACATGGACCGTGTCTGCGAGCTGTTGGCGCCGATCCGCTACCGGCTGCCCGAGATGGGCGGGTCCCACGCGCAGCGCGACCTGTGGTCCATGGTGCTGTTGGATGCCGCCATCCGGGCCGGGCGGGAGGACCTCTCCCCGGCACTGGCCGCCGAGCGGCTCTGCCGGATGCCCCAGAACGCCTGGACCCACGCCGCCTACGAACGGGTTTTCGCGAACTAGCCGGCGTCCGACCGCAAGGATCGGGTGGCCGACGGGCGCCGGGTCCGCCTAGATAACGCCATGATTCTGGAACACGGCGGCAAGCGGCCGACGATCGATCCGGGCGCCCGCATCGCGCCGAACGCGACCATCTGCGGCGACGTCACCATCGGCGCCGGGACGTCCGTCGGTTTCGGCGCCGTGCTGACCGCGGAGAGCGGCCCGGTCCGCGTCGGCCGCGATTGCGTGATCATGGACACGGCGGTGATCCGGGGCGTTCGCGGCCATCCCGCGTACCTCGGCGATGGCGTGATGGTTGGTCCCCGCGCCTACCTGAGCGGTTGCGAGGTCGGCGACCATGCGTTCCTGGCGACCGGCACGACGGTCTTCAACGGTGCTCGGATCGGCGTCCGGGCCATGGTCCGGATCAATGCCATCGTGCACGTCAACACGGTCCTCTCCGAGGACGCCGTGGTGCCCCTGAACTGGGTCGCCGTGGGTGATCCGGCGGTCATCCTATCGCCCGACCGGGACGAGGAAATCTGGACCGTTCAGGCCGGGCTGGACTTTCCGGGAACGGTATTCGGTGTCGCGCGGCCCGAACCCGGCAAGAGCTACATGCCGGACGTCATGCCCCGCTACGCGCGGGCCCTGGCCCGGCACCGGGGCGACATCGAGCTCGATTGACGGGGCGTCAGTCCGGCGAGAGCGGCGGCGCGGCGCGCAGGCGGGCGGTGGCGTCCGCGTCGATGGCGGTGGCGTCGTCGGTGAGCACGACGCCGTAGTCGGTGCGGGCGCGTTCGGCGGTGACGTAGCCGAGGCGGACGTCCGCCAGGACCTTCGCCGGGTCGCGCTCGAAGGCCGGCCCGTGGCCGCCGCCGCCGGGATAGGCGAAGCTCGCGGCGGTTTCCGTGGCCAGGAGGACTTGCCGACGGCGTCCTTCCGGGGGGGCGTCGCCGATCCGGATGCGGCCGAGCGCGCCGGCGCCGCCGCCGGCCATGCCCGGCGCGGCGATGTGGAACCGCCCGCCCGACAGCGACAACAGCGCGTCCTCGCGGGCCAGGTTGCGGAGCACCACTTCCTGGCCGAGGCCGCCGCGCTGCCGGCCGGCGCCGCCGCTGTCGGGAATCAGCCGCTTGTGATCGCAAAGCAGGGGGGCTTCCGCTTCCAGGAGCTCGATAGAGGTGCTGGCGACGTTGGCCGGGAACACGGTCGTCGAGACGCCGTCCTTCTCGGCCCGCGCGCCCTGGCCGCCCTGGGCGTTGAAGGCGCCGACGTAGGGCGTGCCGTCGTCGGCCTTGCCGGCGAAGCGCTCGACCCACAGCGGATAGGTGCCGCAGGGTGCCATCACCCGGTCGGGCCGGGCCGCGGCGAGGGCCTCGAATATGGCCTGCACGCAGTAGAAGACGATGGCGGTGCGGTGCATGACGGCGACCGGAAACACCGGATTGAGCAAGCAGCCCTCCGGCGCGGTGACCCGGACCGGCGCGCTGGTCCCCTTGTTGTTCGGGGTATGCGGGTTGAGCGCGCACTTGATGGCGAAGACGGAGTAGGCGGTGGTCATGTTGAGCACCGAATTGATTGGCAGCGCCACCTGCGCCGACGTGCCGGCGTAGTCGATGTCGATCTCGTCGCCCTTCACCGTGAGCGTCAGCCGGATCTCCAGGCGCGCGCCCTCGGCGTCCTCCTCCTCCAACTCGACGGCGTGCGTGTAGGTGCCGTCCGGCAAATCGGCGATGGCGTTGCGCATGGTCTGCTCGGTCTGGGCGACCACCGCCTGGGTCAGGTCGGAGAGGCGTTCGAGGCCGGTGTCGTCGAGGAACGCCACCAGCCGTTCGCCGCCGAAGTGGTTGGCCGCCATCTGGGCCCGGAGATCGCCGATGATGCGCTCCGGGATGCGGACGTTGCGTTCGATCAACTGGAACAGCAGGGCGTTCGGCTCGCCCCGCTCGTAGAGCTTGCAGATCGGCAGGATCAGTCCTTCCTCGTAGACCTCGCGCGCGTCCGGCGCGGCGAGCCGGCCGCCGATGTCGGTATGGTGCGCGCAGGTCACGCCGAAACCGACGATCTCGTCGCCGCGGAAGGTCGGCGTCGCGATGAAGACGTCCGGCGTGTGCCCGGAGCCCAGCCAGGGGTCGTTGGCGATCAGCACGTCGCCGGGCGCCAGGGTCTCGGCCGGATGCGCCTCGAGCAGGTCGCGCATAACCCGTTGCATGCAATAGAGCTGGCCCGGCGTGCTCTGGTTGGCCTGGGCCAGGAGGTCGCCCTCGGCGTCGTAGAGCCCGACGGCGAAATCGTGGTTGTCGCGGACGACGGTAGAAAACGCCGTCTGCATCAGCGTCGTCGCCATCTCGTCGGTGATAGAGATGGCCCGCGACCACAGGACCTGCAGGGTGACGGGATCGAATTGCGGCGCCGCGCTCATGACGCCGCCCCTGTGTCGGCCAGGGTGACGGTGAGCCAACCGCGCCCATCGACGCGGATCTCGGCGCCGGCGCCGACGACCAGCGTCGACGAATCCTCCTCAACGATCGCCGGTCCGGCGACGGTCGCGCCCGCCGGCAACCGGTCCATGGCGTAGACCCGGTGCGGGACCATCCGGCGCCGCTCGGGGCAGAACGCCGGGCGTTCGCCCTTCGACGCCGCGTCGAGGCCGCCGTCCGCGGCGAAGGGCAGGGTCAGGTCGCGTTGCTCCTGGACGGCGCACGCGGTGACCCGGTAGGTGACGATCTGCGCCGCCATGTCGTCGTAGGCGGCGCCGTAGCGCGCGGAGTAGGCGGCGAGAAAGGCGCTTTCGATGGCCGCCGGCGTCGCCGCTGCCGGCATCTCGATCCTGAGAGTCCCGCCCTGGCCGACGTAGCGGACGTCGGCGGCGCGGCTGAAACCGATATCGGCGCCGGGAACCGCGTTCTCGACAATCTGGGCGGTTTCCGCCTCCAGGGTTTCGAAGATCACCTCGATCTCGCCCGCGTCGGCGCCGGTCAACGGCGTCAGCTTGGTGCGCGCCGCCTCGAAGGCGACCGGCGCGACCAGGAAGCCGAGCGCCGAGTAGACGCCGGCGCCGCGCGGCACGAGAAGCCGTCGCGCGCCGAGGCGGCGCGCGAAATCGGCGGCGTGGACCGGCCCGGCGCCGCCGATGGCGACGACCGCGGCGCCGCCGAGATCGCCGCCCTTCTCGGTCACGTACATGCGGATCGCGGCGGCCATGTTCTCGTTGACGATCTCGTGGACGCCCCAGGCGGCGTCGAGGAGCGGCATGTCGAGGGGATCGGCGAGGTCGCGGGTGATGGCTCGGCGGGCCGCCTCGGTATCGAGGCGCATGGCGCCGCCGAGGAAGTAATCGGCGTCCAGGTAGCCAAGCACCAGATCGGCGTCGGTGACCGTCGGCCGGACGCCGCCGCGGCCGTAGCAGGCCGGACCCGGGTCGGCGCCGGCGCTTTCCGGGCCGACGCTCAGCAATCCCATGCCGTCGACGGCGGCGATGGAGCCGCCGCCGGCGCCGATCTCGATGACGTCGACGGTGGGCACGCCGATGGGCGTGCCGCTGCCGCGCTTGAACCGGTGGACGCGGTCGACCTCGTAGGTGTTGGCGATGGGCACGCCGCCGTCGCGGATCAGGCAGGACTTCGCCGTGGTGCCGCCCATGTCGAACATCAAAACGTTCCCGTCGCCGGCCATGGCGCCGAGACGGGCCGCCGCCAGGGCGCCGCCGACCGGGCCCGATTCGATCAGCCGCACGGGATGGGCGCGCGCCGTGTCCGGGGCGATGACGCCGCCGCTCGACAGCATCAGGTAGAGGCCGTCGCGGAACCCGCGCGCCGCCAGCCGCTCCTCGAGGCGCGCGATGTAGCGCGCCACCAACGGTTTCACGTAGGCGTTGACGGCGGCGGTGCTGGTGCGCTCGAACTCCTTGATCTCGGGCATCACGTCCGACGACAGGGTGATCGCGATGCCGGGCGCCGCCTCGGCCGCGATCTCGGCGACACGCCGTTCGTGGGCCGGGTTGGCGTAGGCGTGGAGCAGGACGACGGCGGCCGATTCGATTCCGTCGTCCAACATCCGTTGGAACACCGCGCGGACCGCGTCCTCGTCGAGCGCCTGGCGGACCGCGCCGTCGGCGTAGAGGCGCTCCGGAACCTCGTATCTGTACGGGCGCTCGATCAGCGGCGTCGGGTAGACGGCGCCGATGTCGTAGATGTCGTAGCGGATCTCGCGGCGCATCTCCAGGCAGTCGGCGAAGCCCTGGGTGGTCAGGATGGCCGTCCTCGCACCCTTGCGCTGGATCACCGCGTTGATCACCAGGGTGGTGCCGTGGATCAGGTAGTCGGTCGCCGCCATCAGGTTCGTGCCGCCGTCGATCTCGGCTTCCAGTTCGGCGATGCCGGCGTCCACCGCCGCCGACGGATCGTCCGGCGTGGTCAGCACCTTGTGGACGCGGAACCCCCCGGTTGCCGGATCGTCGAGGAGGAAGTCGGTGAAGGTGCCGCCGATATCGCAGCCGAGGCGGTATCGATGGCGCCGGGACATCTCAGCGTCGGCGCCTCGTCACCCGCACTGCGCCCGGTGACGGAGCATCTGGTCGGCGAGCACGCAGGCCATCATCGCCTCGCCGATGGGCACGGCGCGGATGCCGACGCAGGGATCGTGGCGTCCCTTGGTGGAGATTTCCGTCTCGTTGCCGTCGGCGTCGATGGTCCGGCGCGGCGTCAGGATCGAACTGGTCGGCTTCACCGAGAAGCGGACGATCAGGTCCTGGCCGGTGGAGATGCCGCCGAGGACACCGCCGTTGTTGTTCGACAGGAACACCGGCTCGCCTGCGTCCATCCGCATCTCGTCGGCGTTCTGCTCGCCGGTCAGCCGCGCCGCTTCCATGCCGGCGCCGATCTCGACGCCCTTGACGGCGTTGATGCTCATCATCGCCGCCGCCAGTTCGGCGTCGAGCTTGCCGTAAATGGGCGCCCCCCAGCCGGCGGGCACGCCCGAAGCGTGCACCTCGACCGCCGCGCCGACGGACGAGCCGGCCTTGCGGACGCCGTCGAGGTAGGTCTCGAATCCCGCAACGCTGGATGCGTCGGGCGAGAAGAACGGGTTCTGTTGCACCTGGTCCCAGTCCCAGTTGGCGTAGTCGATCTGCTCCTCGCCCATCCGCACCATGGCGCCGCGGATGACGATATCGGGGCCCAGCACCTTGCGGGCGACGCCTCCGGCGGCGACGCGCATGGCGGTCTCGCGGGCCGACGAGCGGCCGCCGCCCCGGTAGTCGCGGCGCCCGTACTTGGCGATGTAGGTGTAGTCGGCGTGGCCCGGCCGGAACTTGTCCTTGATCTCGGAGTAGTCCTTGGAGCGCTGGTCCTCGTTCTCGATCATCAGGCCGATCGGCGTGCCGGTGGTCACGCCCTCGAAGACGCCGGAGAGAATCCTGACGCGGTCCGATTCCTTGCGCTGGGTGGTGTGCCGGGACTGCCCGGGCTTGCGCTGGTCGAGGTAGGGCTGCAGGTCGTCCTCGGCGAGCTCGACGCCCGGCGGGCAGCCGTCGACCACGCAGCCGAGCGCCGGCCCATGGCTCTCGCCGAAGGTCGTGACCCGGAACAGATGACCGAAGGTGTTGTGGGACATGCCGCCGCCCCGGCCTCAAACGACCGAAATGTCGGGCGCGTCCACCGCCTTCATGCCGACCACGTTGTAGCCGCAGTCGACGTGATGGGTTTCACCGGTGACGCCGCTGGAGAGATCGGACAGCAGGTACAACCCGGCGCCGCCAATGTCGTCGAGGCTGACGTTGCGGCGCAAGGGCGAGTTGTATTCGTTCCACTTCAGGATATAGCGGAAATCGCCGATCCCGGAGGCCGCCAGGGTCTTCATCGGACCCGCCGACAGCGCGTTGACGCGGATCCCGTCCTTGCCGACGTCCTCGGCCAGGTAGCGCACGCTGGCCTCCAGCGCAGCCTTGGCGACGCCCATGACGTTGTAATGCGGCATCACCCGTTCGGCGCCGAAGTAGGTGAGGGTGAGCAGGCTGCCGCCTTCCTTCATCAGGGGGCGGGCGCGCTGGCAGATGGCGGTGAACGAGTAGCACGACACGTTCATGGTCTGCTGGAAGTTCTCGGCCGAGGTATCGATGTACTGACCCTTGAGTTCCTCCTTGTCGGAATAGGCGATGGCATGGACCAGGAAATCGAGCTGGCCCCAGCGCTTCGAGATTTCCGCGAACACCGCGTCCATGCTGGCGTCGTCGGTGACGTCGCAGGGCAGGACAAGGTCCGAGCCGATGGATTCGGCCAGGGGCAACACGCGTTTTTGCAGGGCTTCACCCTGGAAGGTGAAGGCGAGATCGGCGCCATGAGCGTGCGCCGCCTTGGCGATGCCCCAGGCAATCGACCGGTCGTTGGCGACCCCCATGATCAGGCCTTTTTTTCCGGCCATCAACGGTGCGGCGTCGGTCATTGGTCCCCTCTCGTATTATTCTTCTCAGGCGGGTCACGCGGGTGTGGCGCCGCGTACCGAACATAGAGCAAGGCGTCCGGGGATGGTAGGGGAAATGCCCGGCATGGCGCCGGTTTCCAGGGCCTTTGCCAGGGCCGCACAAACATCGCTAATATATGGCGCTGGTTGTGTAAATTGGACGCGGAGCCGGAATGAGCGATACCAAGGACGGCCCGGGCCGCGGCAATCGCGGGGTTGAATTCTGGCTTTCCCACGCGTTGCCGTTCGCGCGCTACATCGTCAATCGGTTCGCCGAGGACCGGGGCTGGCGGATGGCCGCCGGGCTCAGCTATACGTCGTTGCTGGCGATCGTGCCGCTGACCGCCATCGCGTTCTCCATGCTGGCGGCGTTTCCGGTGTTCGAGAACGTCCGCGGCCAGTTCCAGGACGCCGTGTTCGCCAACCTGTTGCCGCAGTCGGCGAACGCCATGCGCGACTACTTCGACCAGTTCATCGGCAACACCACATCGCTGTCGGCCGTCGGCATCGTCGCCCTGGCGCTGACCGCGGTGCTCTTGCTCGGCACCATCGAGGCCGACCTGAACTCGATCTTCCGGGTCGACCGGCCACGGCCGCTGGCGTCGCGGCTCCTGGTGTTCTGGGCGATGATCACGCTGGGTCCGCTTCTGCTTGGCGCCAGTTTCTCGCTATCGACCTATTTCTTCGCGGCGACGGAGTGGATGGGTGTCGATATCCTGAAGGGGCTGCTCGGCGCGCTGACCCAGTTCGTGCCGACGCTGATCATCATCGTGCTGTTGGTCCTGTTCTACTTCACCATCCCGAACCGGCCGGTCCAGGTGCTGTCGGCCTGCGCCGGCGGGATCACGGCGGGCTTGTTGTTCGCCGCGCTGCGCAAGGTCTTCGGCTGGTACGTGGCGACCTTCCCGACCTATCAGAGCATCTACGGGGCGCTCTCGGTGATCCCGATCTTCCTGATTTGGATGTATCTGTCGTGGACCGTCGTGCTGATGGGCGCCGTGATGACCGCGTCGGTGAGCGAGTGGCGGCGCTCGGGCGGCAGGCCCCTGATCGGTGAACTCCGGGCCGGGCCGCGGCTCTTGTTGGCGCTGCGCGTCCTCGCCATGCTGAACGACGCCAGCCAGGTCGGGGAACGGGTCACCCGCCGGCGGTTCCTGTCCGATCTCGGCAGCGGCGAGGAGGCCGTCGACCGGATTCTCCTGATGCTGCGCGACGGTCACTTCGTCGAGCGGGCCGAGCGCAACGGCTGGGTATTGTCGCGCGACATCGACACGGCGACGCTCTACGACCTCTACAAGGCCTTGGGCTTGGCGCTCCGCGACGACGACGTGGAGATCGCCGGCGTCACCGGATGGGAAGCGGAATTGCGCCACCGGCTGAAGGAACTGCAGAAGGCTCAGCAGGGGGCGACGAACGTATCCTTGAAATCCGTGCTGACGGAGGTCCCATCGGCGGAGAACGCCGAGGCGGCGGAATAGGGCTATTCGCCGCCCGGCTTGGCGCCGGATCTCGACCGCACCGCGTAGCGGTGCTTCTCCGACCATTCGGTGACGAAGTCGACGAGCGCGCGGTCCTGGTGCTTCGGCAACACGACCTTCAGCGTCACGTACTGATCGCCGCGCGGGCCACCGCCCTTCGCACCTGAGGGCAGGCCCTTTCCCTTGAGGCGGAGCGCCGTGCCGGTGTTGGAGCCGGCCGGCACGGTGACGTTGACCGGGCCGTCGATGGTCGGTGCCTCGATCTTGCCGCCGAGCACGGCCTCCGGCAGCGATACCGGTACCTCGACGCGCAGATCCTTGCCGTTGCGCTCGAATACCTTGTCCGGCGCGACGCCGATGCTGACGTGTGCGTCGCCCTGGCGGCCGCCGCCGATGCCCGGCATGCCCTGGCTCTTCAGGTGCAACAGCGCGCCGTCCTCGGTGCCGGCCGGGATCGTCACCTTGAGGCGCTTGCCGTTGGTCATGCTGACGGGTTTGACGCAGCCCTTCGCGGCTTCCATGAACGAAATATCGACGTCGTACTTGACGTCGGCGCCATCGATTTTCACCGCGGCGCGTTTCGTGGCCTTCGCCTTGCCGCCCGGGGCGGCGCGGTCCTTCGCGGATTTCGACCGGCTGGGTTTACCGGCGCCGGCCGGCCTGGGCGCGCCGCTGGCGTCGATCTCGCCGCGGTCGAACTTGGCCCGCGCCTTGGCGTCGGAGAGCAGCGCGTAGGCCTGGGCCAGCTCCTTGAACTCGTCCTCGGCCCATGGGTTGTCCGGGTCGCGGTCGGGATGACGCTCGCGCGCCAGCCGGCGGTAGGCGGCCTTGATATCGGCGACCGTCGCCGTCTCGGCGAGGCCGAGGATGTAGTAGGGATCGTTGGACCGCAAATCGTCTCTCCCGTGGCGTCAGCGACTATGCCACAAGGCCGGGTTGGCGTCTAAGAACCGAATGTCCGTGGTCTCAGCCGACGATCTTCCAGGTCCCGTCGGGTTGCCGGCAGGCCCGTCCGACGGCGGCCTCCTCCTTGCCGTCGACGTAGACGGTCTGCTCGAACTCACGGCAATACTGGCCGTCCGCCTTGCGGTAGGTCTGCTTCGGCGTGATCGTGCCGGAGTGGCCGGAATCGGGGTTTTTCCAGGTCGTCTTGGTGCCGTTCTTGCTGTATTCGAGGCCGTCCTGGGTGTTGCGTTCCATGTAGGCGCGGTCGGCGGCATCCAGGGACTTGCCGAGTTCGCCGCCGAGCCAGGCACCGGCGAGCGCGCCCACAGCGACGGCTGCCAACTTGCCCTTGCCGCCGCCGAACTGGGAACCGGCGAGGGCGCCGACACCGGCGCCAAGGATCGTGCCAAGGGTCTGTTTCTGGTTATCCTTGGCGCCCGACTGGCATCCCGCAACAATCAATGCGGCCGCCGCGACGCCTGCGGTCCGTCGGGCCATGGCGCGAAAGGTACGGGAGCGGTTCATCTGATTTTTCCTCGTGGTATCGCTTTAAGGATGGACCGCCGCCCCATATATTTATGCGGCTGCCGGCCGTCGTCCGTTCGCCGAGGCGACCGGGCGACGGCACGCATTATATGATATGGCAGGTTAACGTATGATTGCCACCGGGGCTGTGATGACTGTCACCTCAGACGATCCGATCGCGCTGTTCAAGGACTGGTACCAGGAGGCCGAGGCGGCCGAGCCGGTCAACCCGAACGCCATGACCCTGGCGACCGCCGACGCCGACGGGCACCCGTCGGCGCGGATGGTGTTGTTGAAGGACGTCGACGCGCGGGGCTTCGTCTTCTACACCAACCTGGGCAGCCAAAAGGGCCAGGAACTCCAGGCCAACGCCTGGGCGGCGCTCTGCTTCTACTGGAAGACGCTGGCTAAGCAGGTCAGGGTCCAGGGGCCGGTCGAGCCGGTGAGCGAGGCCGAGGCCGACGAGTATTTCGCCTCCCGGGCCAAGCTCTCTCAGCTCGGCGCCTGGGCGTCGAAACAGTCGCAGCCCCTGGAGGGGCGGATGGCGCTCGAGAATCGGGTCGCCAAGTACACCGCCAAGTTCAACGTCGGCGCCGTGCCCAGGCCGGAATTCTGGTCCGGCTTCCGGGTGGCGCCCGAACGCATCGAGTTCTGGAAGGAGGAGGCCTTCCGGCTCCATGATCGGACCGTCTACCACCGCGACGGCGACGGCTGGAGCACGGAGAAACTCTACCCTTGAGTGCCGCCGAACAGCCGAGCAACGATCCCGCCGCGCCAGTGGCCGGAGGTCTTAGCGCCGAAGCCGCGCGACTGATGCGCCTGGCGACCTATGCGTCGGTCTCCGTCGCCACGATCCTCATCGCGGCCAAGTTCGCGGCCTGGATCCTCACGGATTCCGTTAGCCTGCTGTCGACGCTGATCGATTCCCTGCTCGACGCCGCGGCGTCGCTGATCAACCTGTTCGCCGTCCACCACGCCCTGCAACCGGCCGACGACGAGCACCGGTTCGGACATGGCAAGGCGGAGCCGTTGGCCGGCTTGGCGCAATCGGCGTTCATCGTCGGCTCGGCGGCGTTCCTGATTATCGAGGCGGCCGAGCGTTTCTTCCACCCCCGCGCCATCGAGCATGAGGACATCGGCTATGCGGTGGTTGTGTTCTCGATCGTCCTGACCGTGGCGCTGGTGGCGTTCCAGCGCTACGTCGTGCGTAAGTCCGGGTCGGTCGCGATCAGCGCCGACTCGCTCCACTACCAGACCGACGTCCTGATCAACGGCAGCGTCCTGGTGTCCCTGTTCCTGGCCAGCGAGATGGGGTTCACCTTCGCCGATCCGGCCTTCGCCCTCGGCATCGCCGCCTACATCATCTGGACGGCATGGCAGATCGGCACCCAGGCCCTGAACATCCTGATGGACCACGAACTGCCCGACGACGAGCGTCGGCGGATCGTCGAAATCGCCACCGGTGAGGACGGCGTCGAGGGCGTTCACGACCTGCGGACCCGGTCGTCCGGGACCCAGGTGTTCATCCAGATGCACGTCGAGATGGACGGCGACATGACCCTGCGCCGGGCCCATGAGATCGCCGACGCCGTCGAGATCAAGGTCCAGAACGCGTTCCCCAACGCCGAGGTCATCGTGCATCAGGATCCGGAAGGGGTCGAGGACGTGGATCGGGAGTATCAGTGAGCCCGCCGCCGACGGAACCGGGGGCGCAGGAGGACGTCGTCGAATTCCTTCGGACCCCCGGCGTCATAGCGCCGGCGGGCGAGCCGGTCGCCGAGATCGAAACTCACGTCTCGCACGTGTTCCTAGCCGGCGGGCGGGTGCTCAAACTGAAACGCGCCGTGCACTTGCCGTACCTCGACTTCTCGACCGTTGAGCGGCGGCGCGCCGCCTGCGAGGCCGAGGTCGCGATTAACCGCCGGACCGCGCCGGACCTCTACGAGGGCGTCGTCGCGGTGACCCGCGAAGCCGGCGGGGGGCTGGCCTTGGCCGGCGTCGGGACGCCGGTCGACTGGATGGTCGAGATGCGGCGGTTCGCGGAGGAGAGCCTGTTCGACAAACGCGCCGTCAACGGCGAGTTGCGCCGCGTCCACATGGACGACTTAGCCGACCGGATCGCGGCGTTTCACGCGGACGCGCCGGCGCGGCCGTCGGCGGGCGGGAGCGCCGGTATTCGGATGATCGTCGAGAACAACGCGGCCTGCCTGGAAGCGGTGGCCGACGAGGTGCTCGACAGGGCCGCCGTCGAACGCCTGAACGCCGAGAGCCTGGCCGCCGTCGAGGCGCTCGCCGACGCGCTCGAGGCGCGCCGTGCCGCCGGCGCCGTGCGCCATTGCCACGGCGACCTGCATCTTCGCAACATCTGCGTGTTTGACGGCCGGCCGACACTGTTCGACGCCATCGAGTTCAACATCGATTTCGCCGAGATCGACGTGCTCTACGATCTCGCCTTCGTGCTCATGGACCTCGATCACCGCGGTCACGCGCGGCTCGCCGGAATCCTTTTCAACCGGTACCTCGACGTCACCGGCGAGGTCGCCGAACGGCCCGGCGCCCTGGCCGTGATGCCGTTGTTCCTGTCCATGCGGGCGGCCGTCCGCGCGCACGTGGACGCGACCCAGGCCTTGACCCTGGCGGACCCGGAGAAACGCCGCCGCCGCGCCGGGGAGGCGGGCGCCTACCTTGATCTGGCCCTGCGCTACCTGTGCTCCGACGCGCCGCGCCTGGTCGCCGTCGGTGGCCTTTCGGGATCGGGGAAGTCCCGGTTGGCGCGCGAGTTGGCGCCCTACCTCGGCACCCATCCGGCGGCCCGCGTGGTGCGCACCGACGCGGTCCGCAAGCGGCTCGCCGGCGTCGGTCAGGAAACCCGCCTCGGGCCCGACGGCTACACGGCCGACATGCATGAGCGCACCTACGCGGCGTTCTACCGCGAGATCGAGGCCGGGCTCGCCCAGGGCGCGCCGGTCATCGCCGACGCCGTGTTTCCCCATCCCGACCAGCGCGCCGCCGTCGCCGCCGTCGCGGCGGACGCCGGCGTCGCGTTCCAGGGCATTTGGGTCGAGGCCCCGCGCGAGGTCATCGAGAAACGGGTCCGCGAGCGCCAGCGCAACATTTCCGACGCCACCGTTGAGATCGTCCGCCAGCAACTCAGCTACGACCTCGGCGTCATCGACTGGGCGCGTGTCGACAGCTCCGGCGAACGCGACGAAACGGTCGCCGCCGGCCGGCGCGTTCTCGGGCTCGATTGATCCGATTTTCGCCAAGTCGCCCCTTCATCGTTGGAAACATTCGTGTTAGACTATTTCAATTGGTGAAATCGGTCTTTGGGGGAAGGTTGAGAGCATGTCCTTACGAACCATCCTAATTCCGGCGGACGGCACGGAGGATTCGAACCGTTGCCTGAAGATGGGTTTTGCCCTGGGCAAGCGCCTCGATTCCCACATCGACGCCCTGCACGTCCGGTCCGACCCGAAGGACACGGTGCCGCTGCTCGGCGAGGGCATGTCGGTGGCGATGATCGAGGACATGATGGACGTCGCCGAGAAGGAGGGCGCGTCGCGCTCGACCGAGGCGCGTGCCGCCTTCGACGCGGCGGTCGCCGAGACCAGCGCTCTGGTCACCGAAACGCCGGCCGCGACCGGGTTCTCGGCGCGCTGGATAGAGGAGACGGGGCGCGAGGACGACGCCGTCACCGCGCACGGCCGGCTGTCGGATCTGATCATCGCCGCCCGGCCCACGGAAACCTCGGACGTGTCCACCAACCTGACCCTCAACGCGGCCCTGTTCGAGACCGGGCGTCCGGTGCTGGTGGTGCCGCCCAACGAGACGCCGCCGCCGGGCAGGAAGATCGTCATCTCGTGGAACGGCGGAGCCCAGGCAGCGCGCGCCGTCGCCTCGGCGATGCCGCTGTTGCGGGCCGCCGAGAGCATCACGGTGTTCACCGTCAACAGCCCGCGGACCTCCATCGACCGGGTGCCGGAACTGGCGTCCTATCTGGTGTGGCACGGGATCAGTTCGCGGACCGAGACCATTACCGGGCCGAACGCCACGGTCGGCGCCAAGCTGATGGAGGACGTCCGGGCCGAGGGCGCCGACCTCCTGGTCATGGGCGCCTACACCCACAGCCGCATGCGTCAGTTGATCCTGGGCGGCGTCACCCGGCACGTCCTGGAGACCGCAGAACTGCCGGTCTTCCTGGCCCACTAGGCCTCAGCCGAAGAGCTCGGCCTGGGCCGGCGGGGGCGGCGTGTCCTCGGCGGCGTCCAGGACCAATTCCGGGTCGCCGGCGAGCAGCGTCTGGACCGCCGGAAAGCCGTTGTCAGCCCCGATCCAGCGGGCTTCCGCGTCCGCCGCCAGGATGACCGGCATCCGGTTGTGAATGTGTGCGATGGCGGCCGCCGGCTGGCGGGTGACGATGGTGAACCGGGTGCCGTCGGTCAGGCCGGCGAAGGCGAACAGGCCGCCGCCGGCGGGCGCGATGCGGTTCTTGAACCGGGCCTTGCCGTCGCGCCGCCATTCGAAATAGGCCGACGCCGGCACCAGGCAACGGTTCTCGAGGAGCGGCTGGAAGGTCTTCTTCTCGGCCAGCGTTTCCGAGCGCGCGTTGATCAGCGGCTTCTTGTCCCACTCGACGGCGAAGCCCCAGGGCTGAACCCGGGGGCCGTCGGGGCCGATGATCAGGGCCGCGTTGGTCGGCCGCACCTCGCCCGTGGCGAAGCCGTCGGGCGGGTCGTCTAGGTCGAACCGGCGGGCCAGATCGCGCGGTCGGGCGCTGAGTTCGAAACGAGAGCACATGCGGCCACCTTACCCGCTTCCCGGCGATTTCCATAGGCCTGGAAACGGGCCGCCGATTGTCCTAACGTCCGAGGTATGACGGATGAACGCCGAACAGTCGTGATCACCGGTGCGAGCCGCGGCATCGGCCACCAGACGGCGCGGCTGTTCCTGGAGCGCGGTTGGCAGATCATCACCTGTTCGCGCGAGGAAGCGCCCGAGGAGTGCAAGCGCGACCGCAACTGGACCTGTCATATCGCGACGGACCTGGGTGACGCTGAAAGCCTCGAAAACTTCATCGACGAAGCCAACGCGGTGATCGGCGACGGGCCGCTGCACGGCCTCGTCAACAACGCCGGCATGTCGCCGAAGACGCCGTACCGCGAGCGCCTCGGCTGCCTGAACGGCGATCTCGACGCCTGGCACGACGTGTTCGAGCTGAACTTCTTCGCGCCGCTCCGGTTGTCGCGCGGTTTCGCAGGAGCCCTGCGCAAGGGCCGCGGCGCGATCGTCAACGTGACGTCCATCGCCGGCCACAAGATCCATCCGTTCGCGGGTTCCGCCTACTCGATCTCGAAGACGGCGCTCTCCGGACTGACCCGCGAGATGGCGAACGAGTTCGCCGAACTCGGCGTCCGGGTCAACGCGGTGGCCCCCGGCGAGATCGAGACCGAGATGATCCAGCCGGAGTACGAGATGCTGATTCCGCGCATTCCCCTCGGCCACATGGGGGCGCCCGAGGACGTCGCGAAAACCATCTATTACCTGTCGTCGGACGACTCCAAATACGTCACCGGCACCGAGATTTGGGTGACCGGCGGCCAACACATGTTTTAGCAAGCCCAGAGAGCATGGCGAACTCCCCCGCCGGACGCGAGAATGCGGTGCTGCTGCACCATCCCGACGCCGTCGACATGACGCGCGAGAAGCTGATGGGCCGGCACGCCGCGGGGGCAGGGTTCCTGGACGGGTTCGTCCGGCACGCCGGGGTCGAGCGCTACCTCTGCCATGTCCTGGAAGCCGAGCACGGCGAGGATTTCGCCAGCCGCGTCGCCGCCATCGCCGGCGAGGCCCGGCCCTGCGCGGCGGTGACGTTGAGCGGCATCGGCGAACTCGCCGAGACCGACCGCACGCTGTTCGTGCCCGATCCGTCGCTGGGCCTCCACGCCTGGCGCCGGCGCGGCGCCGGGGCGAAGCGCTACAGCTTGTGCGGCATCCATCATACCGTGTCTTCCGACGGTGCCATGGACGGCTTGGGCGCGCTGTTGACGGCGCCGGTGCAGCCGTGGGACGCCGTGATCTGCTCGTCCAGGGCGGCCAAGGCGGTGATCGTGCGGCTGCTCGACAACTACGCCGACTACCTGAACGGCCGCGGTGGCGGCGCCTTCACCGCGCAAGTCAAGCTGCCCGTGATTCCGCTGGGTGTCGATTGCGACCGGTTCGCCCAGGGTGACGAACGCCAGATGGTGCGGGCCTCGGTGCGGCGCGGCCTTGGGATCGCCGACAACGACATCGCGGTGCTGTTCTTCGGCCGCCTCAGCTTCCACGCCAAGGCACATCCATTGCCCATGTACCTGGCCCTTCAGGAGGCGGCGACGCGGACCGGCCGGCGGCTGCATCTGCTGCAAACGGGACGCTTCGCCAACTCCGGCATCGAACGCGAGTTCCGCGACGGTGCCCGCCAATTCGCGCCGGCGGTCAATCCGATCTTCCTGGATGGCCGCGACGACGCCGTGTGCCGGGACGTCTGGTACGCCGCCGATGTCTTCACCTCGCTTTCCGACAACATCCAGGAAAGCTTCGGCCTGACGCCCATCGAGGCGATGGCCGCCGGCCTGCCCTCGGTGGTCTCCGCTTGGAACGGCTACAAGGACACGGTGCGCGACGGCGAGGACGGGTTCGCGATCCCGACTTGGATGCCGCTGCCGGGATCGGGAAGCGACCTGACCCTGCAGACCGACCAGTTGATCGGCGCCGCCGACGCGGACCGCAACTACAACCATTACTGCGGCGTCGTCAGCCAGTGCGCCGCGGTCGATGTCGGGCGCACCGCCGACGCGTTCACGGCGCTGGTGGAGAACGAGGAGTTGCGCCGGGCCATGGGCGAGGCGGGGCGCCGCCGGGCCCGTGACACCTTCGATTGGCGGGTCGTCGTCCGCGGCTACCAGGAACTCTGGCGCGAGCTCGCCCATATCCGCTCGCGCGGCCAGGAGGTCGCAGCGCCGAGCGCCGGGCGGCCGATCAATCCGTTGCGCGACGATCCGTTCTCACTGTTCGCCGGCTACGCCTCCGGGACCATCGACGGCGAGACCACGGTGCGCCTGGCGTCGCCAGTGGGCGTCGCCGGGGACACCCCGCCGGGCGGGCACCTGCGTCGCCTGCGCCGGGCCTCGATGAACGATTTCGCGGCCCAGGCGATGCTCGAGGATGGCGACATCGATTACATCCTGATGAGCCTCGAGGAGATGCAGGAGACCGACGTGTTCTCGCTTGCCGAATCCCTGCCCGAGGCGAAGCGCTTCCGGCTGCCGCGGCCACCTCCCTGCCGGCGACGGCCAAGCGGGTTCTCTATGTGCCGACGGACCGGCCGTTCATGTCCTCGGCGGCGCTGCTCGGCCATCGCACGGTCGAGCTGCTGCGCGGTGGGCGCGACGACATCGGGGTCATCTTGAAGCCGCATCCACGCATCTGCGAGCAGGCGGCCGGCTGGGTCGGCCGTTGGTCCGCCGAGGCCCAGGCGGCGGCCAACGTCTCGGTCATCGCCGACCCGGCCATCTCGGTGGCGCCGTTCATGGCCGCGGCGGACGTCCTGGTGACCGACGCGTCCGGCGCCATGTTGGAGTTCCTGGCCGTCGACCGGCCGGTCGTCATGATCACCAACCCCGAGCGGTTCCGCGACGAGACGCATTTCGATCCGGCCGGCTACGAATGGGCCTGGCGCGAGATGGGGCATGAGGTTCACGACGTGGAACTGTTGTCGGAGGTGGTCGGGAAGGTTTTGGAAGGTGACGACCCGCACGCCGAGGTCCGGGCCGGCTATCGGCGCCATCTGTTCGGCGACATGACCGACGGGCGGGCGGCCGAACGGGTCGCGGCGCACATTTCCAAGCTCTGAACCGGCGCCGCGGCCTGGCCGCGGGGTTGTTAGTTTTCCCCAGATTTCGTGGCCTGGAGCCATTTACCCACAACATATTGGGTAGTATGATGGTGTTCTGGGCCCTGGGCATGTGAACACCGACGTCGGCGTGGGAGGCGAGAGTCATGGCTGAGGGCAAACCGGAACAAGGCGCGACGCCGGAACAGGCACCGGAACCCGGACCGGGCGGGGCGCCCGATCACGCCGGCGAAGGCGCCGAGCAGGCGCCGCCGCCGTTGCCCGAGGGCGGCGGCGAACCTCTGACACTGGAAGACTGGGACAAGCCGTTTTACCTGAAATACCGCCTCGCCGTCCTCGCCGGCCTGACCATGACGGCGGGCTGGCTGTGGGCGTCGCACGCGTTCATCGAGACCCAGATGGGCTGGGAAAACATGGCCGCGCTGCTGCCCCATGAGATCGCCGGGATCGCCGTCGGCGCGCTGACCCCGCTGGCGCTGTTGTGGATGGTCGTCGCGTTCTTCGAGCGCGGCCGTCATTTGCGCCACGAGACCGAGATGCTGCGCTGGCACCTGCGCCAGCTCATCTACCCCAGCGACCGAGCGCAGACGCGGATCAACGAGATCACCGATTCACTGCGCCGCCAGGCCCGCGACCTGACCCGCGCCTCTGAGGAGGCGGCCAGGCGCGGCGAGGCGGCGAGCAGCCAGATCCGTCAACGCACCCTGGAGTTGGGGCAGGTGTCGGAGGACGCCGATCTGCGCTCGCACGCCGTCTCGGACGCGCTGCGGCGCCAGACCGAGGACCTGCAGGCGGTGACCGGCGAGGCCGCCGAGCGGGCCCGCAGCGTTGGCGATTCCCTAGAGCGACGGGCCCGCGAATTGACCGCGTCGACCGACCGGGCGGCGACGCGCGCCGAAGGGCTGACCGATCTCTTGCTCGAGCGCACCACCGAGTTGTCCAAGGCTGCCGACGAAGCCAGCGAACGCACCCAGTCGAGCGCCGACCACCTGGACATGCGGCGTGAGCAGTTGGAGGACGCGGCTGCCAAGGCGTCGGCCGAGATCGTCGGCGCCGAGGACCGCTTGCGGATCCGCGCGGAATCGCTGGTCGACACCTCAGCCGAGGCCGCCTCGCTGATGCGCGGCGGCGCCGAGGCGATGCACGCGCAGGCCCGCGAGATGGCGGCGCAGACGGAACGCTCGGCGGCCGAGGCGGACCGGCTGCGCGCCGTGCTCGGCGCCCAGGCGGGCGAGCTGGCGGCGGG
>JAPPPF010000142.1:0-3941 GCA_028817665.1 Magnetovibrio sp.
ACACCAGCGGCAGCAGGCCGATCGGCGCGAAGGTCAGCTTGGTCGCGACCCCGAGGCCGGCGATCAGTCCGAAGGCGGCGCCGAAGGCCGCCGGGCGGGCCGCCAGCGCGCCCGGACGCATGCCGGCAGCGATGACGGCGATCAACAGCACGGTGGCGAGCGTGATCACCGCCTCGGGCTTCGGCAGGAACAGATGCTTGAGCACGATCGTCGACATCAGCGGCGCCGCCTGGCAGGCGAGCGCCGGCAGAAGCGCGCCGAAGCCGCGGCGCGCGACCAGGCCGAGGCCCCAGGTGGCCGCGCCGGCGAGGACGATGAACAGCGTCGACATCCAACGCAGCGGGGTCTCCGGGTCGCCGATGGCGGCGTCGATGATGGCGTCCGCGGGGGCGCCGAAGTACATGACCTTCAGCAGCGCCGCGCCCATCGTGTAGACCGGCACGCCGGGATGGCCGACGTGTCCCGGCGCGTTCCCGGAAATCAGGTTGAGCGAGTCGAACAGGTAAAAGTAGGCGGGATCGAGCAGGTTCCATTGCCAGAACGGACCGGCGTGCTCGCGCAGGAAAAAGCAGACCGCCACCAAATAGGCCGGCACCAACAACAACCAGGCGTGCGCCGCCCAAGCGCGCCGATTGCGTTCGGTGGTCATTCGCGCGTTCCGCCAAGCGGCAAACGCAAGATCCTGAGTTCGCTCACGTCGGTTCCAATGCCGGGTTGAACGCTTTGATTTGCGGCGCCTAATATTCTATATCTCCGGGCTTCCGTCCACTCCAGCCTACCGAGCGCCAATTCCAGGTTCACAGAGAACAACGATCGATGTCAGAGACCAAGTTTCCGCGCGTCATGGTGAGTTCGGTGATCCGAACGGCGAACGCCGGCCAGAGCCACGGCGGGCTCTATATCGTCGATCTTGAGGACGGCAGCTTCGAGCAGGTGATCAACTGGGACGATACCAACATTTCGTTCCGCGACCGCGGCGCCGAGCGGGGCCTCAGGGGCCTGGCCCTCTATGGCGAGCACATCTACGTCACCTCCTGCGACAGCTTGATGGTCTACGACCGGCAGTTCAACAAGCTGGAGGAGTACGCCAACCCGTACCTGTTCGATTGCCACGAAACCTGGGTCGAGGGGAATTTCCTTTACGTGACCTCGACGTTCTACGACTCGGTCCTCGTGTTCGACCTTGAGAAGAAACGGTTTACCGACGGCTACTGCTTCCGGAACGATTTCGACCGGGTGATCAAGAAGGCCATGTGGAAAGTTTTCGGCATGCAGCGCGCGCCGGGTCTCAGGGCCGTCCGGTTCGATCCGAACTCGGGCGGCGGGCCGCGCATGGACGACGTCCTGCACCTGAATTCTATCTACGTCGCGGACGGCGTCCTCTACCTCTCGTCCTATCGGACCAAATCCCTTTACGCTTTTCGCGACGGCAGGCTCGAAGTGGTATCGCCGCTTCCCGAGAAGACCCATAACGCGCGGCGGTTCCGCGACGGCGTCCTGTTCGCCAACACCGGCGACGACGAGGCCATTTACAGCGCCATGGACGGCGCCGTCCGGCACCGCTATCCGGCCGTCAAGCTCAGCGACGAAGAGCTCAAGTTCGCCGACCTCCCCGACCACATCGCCCGCACCGGGTTCGTCCGCGGCCTGACCGTGTTCGACGACCGCTATGTCATCTTCGGCGTCTCGCCGGCGATGATCCTGGTCTACGACATCGAGACCGCCGAACTGGTGAAGACGGTCGTCCTGTCGCGCGATGTCCGCAATGCCGTGCATGGCGTGGAAATCTTTCCCGACCTTTGACCGCCGGGCCCCGAGACTGCTACTTGAACGGCTGGGCGAGCAACTTGTCGAGCCGCTGTTCGCCCGGGTCGCGGAATTGCGGCAGACCGATTTCCATGGCGTCGTGCCCGCCCAAGGGTTGCGCCCGGTAGGTTCCGAAAATCCGGTCCCACCAGGGCAGGTTGAAGCCGAAATTGCTGTCGGTCTCGGCGCGCGTCGAGGAATGATGGACCCGGTGCATGTCCGGCGTCACCACGACGAGCCTGAGCAGGCCGTCCAGGCTCGCCGGCATGCGGACGTTGCCGTGGTTGAACAGCGACGTCGCGCTGAGCACCACCTCGAAGATCATCACCGCGGCGGCGGGCGCGCCGAGCGCGACGACGGCGGCCGCCTTGATGGCGATGGAGAGCAGGATCTCGATGGGGTGGAAACGCACCCCGGTGGTCACGTCGAAGCCCGTGTCGGCGTGGTGCATGCGGTGCAGGCGCCACAGCGCCGGCACTTTGTGGAAGACGATGTGCTGGGCGAAGATGATCAGGTCCAGGGCCAGCAGCGCGGCGATCACGGCGAGCGGCGGCGGTACCGTAACCTGGTTGAGCAGGCCCCACCCTTCGCCGGCCGCCCAGTGGGCGACGCCGACCGGCAACACCGGAACCGCCAGCCTGACGACGATGGTGTTGACCACGACGATTCCGAGGTTGGCCGGCCAGCGCCGTCCGCGGCCCGGCGTCAGGCCGCGGCGGGGCGCGGCGAGTTCCCAGGCCATCATCGCCACGAGAAGGCCGACGAAGACGGCGAGGCGAATCTGCGGTTCGTGTCCGAGCATGAAATCCATGGATACCCTCGGCGCCCGACATTCCGGCGGGCTCGTTAATGTATCGACCCTCCGGAGACTTCCTGTATATATGATCTTCGCGTCCTTGGGTTTAATTTCGCCGTTCGGGCGCGAAGAACGGAACCGCTGAGGGGACGACCGCCCCATGAACCTCCACCGCCTGCTCCTGGCCCGTGCCGAGGACGCCAGACCGGTCCGCGTCGGACTGATCGGCGCCGGCAAGTTCGGCGCCATGTTCCTGTCGCAGGCGCTGACCACGCCGGGGATGCACGTGCTCGGCATCGCCGACCTCGACGTCGAGCGGGCCCGCGCCAACCTCAAGGACACGCACTGGCCGCCGCACCGCTACGAGGCGGCCTCGGCGGCGAAGGCGCTGGCCGAGGACACGACCTGGCTGACCGACGACGCCGAGGCCCTGATCAACGCCGGCGGCCTCGACGTCGTCGTCGAGGCGACGGGCCATCCGGAAGCGGGCATCCGTCACGCGCTCGCCGCCATCGAGCGCGGCCGGCACATCGTCATGGTCAATGTCGAAGCCGATGTCCTCGCCGGCCCCCTTCTGGCCCGCAAGGCGGCCGCCGCGGGCGTCGTCTATTCGATGGCCTACGGCGATCAGCCGGCGTTGATCTGCGAGATGGTCGACTGGGCGCGCACTTCGGGGTTCGACGTCGTTGCCGCGGGTAAGGGCACGCTCTACATGCCCGAATACCACGCCATCACGCCGGACAATGTCTGGGAGTTCTATTACGGCGATTTGTCGTCGGAGCGGGCGGAAAAGAGCGGCATGAACCCGAAGATGTTCACCTCTTTCATCGACGGCACCAAGTCGTCCATCGAGATGGCCGCTGTCGCCAATGCCACCGGCTTGACGCCGGCGCCGGCGGGCCTCGCCTTTCCCGCCGTCGCGGTCGAGGAGATCGCCGGCACCCTGATCCCCGAGACCGACGGCGGCGTGCTGCATCACAAAGGCCAGGTGGAGGTCATCTCCAGCCGGGCCCGGGACGGCAACGATGTGCAAAACGATCTCCGTTGGGGTGTCTACGTCACCTTCGAGGCGCCGACCGACTACGTCGAGCGCTGCTTCGCCGACTACGGTCTGATCACCGACGCCAGCGGCCGCTATTCGGCGCTCTGGCGGCCTTATCACCTGATCGGCCTGGAACTGGGGTCGAGCGTCGCTTCGGCGGCCTTGTTGGGTTTGCCCACGGGTCGCTCGGAAGATTTCCGCGGCGACGTCGCGGCGACCGCGAAGCGCGACCTGAAGGCCGGCGAAACCCTCGACGGCGAAGGCAAAGGGCTCACTAAAAAAGAGCAACTTCAGCTC
>JAPPPF010000142.1:3951-4450 GCA_028817665.1 Magnetovibrio sp.
ACCCTCGACGGCGAAGGCGGCTACCGGGTCTGGGGACGGCTCATGGCGGCCAACGATTCGGTCAGCCTCGGCGCCGTCCCCATCGGCCTCGCGCACGGCGTCTCCTTGAAGAACGAGATCAAGGAAGGCCAGGTCGTCACCTGGAACGATATCGAGCTGACCGAGGATTTGACCGCCTCGGCCGCCTACCGTACGCGCCGCGAAATGGAATCCGTCTTCGGCGCCTCCGGTCCGGCGCGCGCCCAAGTGGCGCGGAGCGCCTAGGAGGATCGGCCAGTTGAGCACCCCCGCGGAACCCCTGGCGGCCTATCGGGATCTCGTCGGCAGCGGCACCATCGATCCCGACCCCGTTCAGGAACGCGCCATGCAGCAACTGCAGGCCCTGAACGACACACTCGTCGAGTACGGGTCGCAGATGGGCAAGACCGGCTGGCGGGCCCGGCTCAAACTCAGCGGCCGCAAGATGGCGCCGCACCGGGGCTTCTAATTCTACGACGGC
>JAPPPF010000263.1 GCA_028817665.1 Magnetovibrio sp.
CTCCCTGATCTGGGCCTTGATCCTGGTCGCCATCGTCGGACCGGGAATTTTCGCAGGTGTGATCGCCATCGGCCTGCGCTCCATCGGCTTCTGTGCCAAGCTGCTCTACGAGGCGATCGAGGAGATCGATGAAAACCAGGTTGAAGCCGTTACCGCCACCGGCGCCGGCGGCGCGCAGGTCCTGACCTACGGCATCGTGCCGCAGATCATGCCGGCGTGCGCAGGCATCTCCGTATTCCGCTGGTACATAAACATCCGCGAATCGACCATTATAGGCCTCGTCTGGGCTGGAGGAATCGGTTTGCACCTCAGTTCATCCATCGCCAACCTGGCCTGGACCCAGGTCAGCGTCATCCTGCTCGTCATCATCGCCACGGTGATCCTCAGCGAATGGGTTTCGGCGAAGGTCAGGCACGCGATAATTTGATCGGCGCGTGACGGTTTCGCGCCGCTAATTCCTGTTCATTTCCGGCCCGATACACCTATATTAGGACGATGACCGATTCGGCTCCCGACAGTGCCCGACCGCGCCCCGTGGTCCTCTGCATCCTGGATGGATGGGGAGACCGCCAGGATGCGACGAACAACGCCATCGCGCTCGGCGCCACGCCCAATTGGGACCGCTACGTCGCCGCGGCGCCACGCGCGAAACTGAAATCCTGTGCCCTTGACGTCGGTCTGCCGGAAGGCCAGATGGGCAATTCCGAGGTCGGTCACATGAACCTCGGTGCCGGCCGGGTCGTCATGCAGGACCTGCCGCGCATCGATGCCGCCCTGGAAGACGGTTCGTTCGCCGAAAACGCCAAGCTTTCCGCGTTCATCGACCGTTTGGTCGAAACCGGTGGCGCCTGCCATCTGTTGGGCCTCCTGTCACCCGGCGGCGTGCATTCCCACCAAGATCACATGGCCGCCATGGTCAACCTGTTGTGCGCGCGCGGCATTCCAGTGGTTCTGCATGCCTTCCTGGACGGCCGCGATACCCCGCCGAGCGCGGCGCGCGCCGACATGGAACGCTTCCTCGGCGACGTCGCCGACGCGGACGGCTTTTCCGTCGGCACGGTCAGCGGCCGTTATTATGCCATGGATCGCGACAAGCGTTGGGACCGCGTCGCCCGCGCCTACGGCGCGCTGACGGCCGCCGATGGTGAACAAGCCGCCGACGCGCTCTCCGCCATCGAGGCCAGCTACGCGGCCGACCTGACCGATGAGTTCATGCTGCCGACGGTGATCGGGGACTACGCCGGCATGGCCGACGGCGACGGACTGCTGATGGCCAACTTCCGGGCCGACCGGGCGCGGGAAATCCTGACGGCACTCGCCGATCCGGATTTCGACGGATTCGAGCGGCCGTCCGTCTGCGCGTTCGGCGCGCGGCTCGGCATGGTCGAGTACTCGTCGGAACTGAACGCATTCTTCGACGTCCTGTTCGAGCCGCTGTCGCTGACCGGAATCCTCGGCGAGGCCGTGGCGAACGCCGGCATGCGGCAGCTGCGGATCGCCGAGACCGAGAAGTACGCCCACGTGACCTTCTTCCTGAACGGCGGCCGGGAAGCCGAATTCGCCGGCGAGGACCGTGTCCTCGTTCCCTCGCCGAAAGTCGCGACCTACGATCTGCAGCCGGAAATGGCGGCGCCTGAAGTGACCGACAAGCTGGTGGCGGCGATCCAATCGGGCACGTACGATCTGATTGTCGTCAACTACGCCAACGGCGACATGGTCGGCCACACGGGGATTCTGGAGGCCGCGATCTGCGCCGCCGAGACCGTCGACGAAAGCCTCGGCCGGCTGGAAGTGGCGATTGCCGAGGCGGGCGGTGTGATGATGGTGACCGCCGATCACGGGAACTGCGAGGAAATGGTCGACCGCGACAGTGGCGAACGCCATACCCAGCATACGCTGAATGACGTTCCCGTCGTCCTGCTCAATGCGCCGGATAGCGTCCGGGGATTGCACGACGGACGGCTCAGCGACGTCGCGCCGACGTTGCTGCAGCTCCTGGGCCTGGAGCTGCCGGCCGAGATGACCGGCCGCTCGCTGATCGACGACGGCGACCTGCAAACCGTGGCCGCCCAATAGGATGATGGCGACGCGCGCGACGGCCACCGGATTGACCCTCGGCGTCCTGTTCGCGTTCTTCCTGGCCGTCTCGCCTGCCACCGCCCAGCAAGCGCCGGCCGCGAAGCCGAACGTTACCGCCGACAAACTGCAGAAGACCCGAAAAGCGCTGGACAAGGCGCGCGACGAAAGCCAGAAGCTCAAGGACAAGGCGGCTGACCTGGAGCAGGACATCGTGCGGATTCGCGAGGGCCTGGTCGCCGCGGCGCGGATCATCCAGCACCACGAGGCTCGGGTCGGCGAGCTTCAGGCCCGCCTCGATGCCCTCGGCGCCAAGCAATCCGAGATCAAGGTGAAGTTCGACGCCCGGCGGCGTCAACTGGGGTACGTTTTGGCGGCGCTGCAGCGCATGGCCCGGAATCCCCCCGAGGCGTTGATCGCCCAGCCGGCGTCGCCGGCCGACACCGTGCGCAGCGCCATCCTTTTGCGTTCGGCCCTGCCGGAACTCAAGGCCCAGGCCCGGGCCTTGCAACTCGACCTCGAGGCCTTGCGCGCGGCGCGCACCGAGGCCGAGCGCCGGCGCATCGAGTTCGACGGCGAAATGAAGAAACTCGACGGGCAGCGCCTGGTCCTGCAACGTTTGTTGGGGCGCAAGTCGCGCCTGCGCCGCCGGACCATCCTGCAGACCAACCGGGCCACGCGCCGCGCCAACGCGCTGGCGAAGGAAACCGCGTCCTTGCTCGAACTGGTGACGCGGTTGGACGCGTTGCGGACCGAACGCGAGCGCGTGCAGCGCGAACAGCAACAAAAATTGGCGTCGAGCACCCGCAGGGCGCCGAAAACCGACGTGCCCGTGCCCCAAGGGCCGCCGCCCGGGTTCACCGGACGGCCGTTCCTGTCGGCCAAGGGGCGGCTGCCGCATCCGGCCATCGGACGTGTCGTCGCGCGCTATGGTCAGCCAATCGCCAAAGGCCGAACGCACAAGGGACTGACGCTGGAAACGGCGCGTGCCGCTCAGATCATCGCGCCGTTCGAGGGCAAGGTTGCGTTTTCGGGACCGTTCCGCGGGTACGGGCAACTCTTGATCATCGAACACAGCGGCGGATATCATACATTACTGGCCGGCATGGCGCGGATCGATGTCGCCGTTGGGCATTGGGTTCTCGTCGGAGAACCGATCGGCATCATGGGGCGCGAAAAGGCCCGAAAACCAGCGCTCTACTTAGAGATTCGAAAAAAGGGACAACCCATCAACCCGTTGCCGTGGCTGGCGACACGTAAGCGTAAGGTAAGTGGATGAACACCATGAAAATGATCGCGGCCGGCGCCGCCATTGCCGTATCTCTGTTCCTCGGCGGACAGGCTTTGGCCGCCGATGAGAAGCAGAAGAACGACGCTGACACCTATCAGCTCCTGAACCTGTTTGGCGACGTCTTCGAACGGGTCCGGGCGGAATACGTCGAGCGGCCAACCGACGAGAAGCTTATCGAATCGGCGATTACCGGCATGCTCGTCGCCCTCGACCCGCATTCGAGCTACATGAACGCCAAGAGCTTCAAGGATATGCAGGTCAATACCCGCGGCGAGTTCGGTGGGCTCGGCATCCAGGTGACCATGGAGGCGGGCTACGTCAAGGTGATCTCGCCGATCGACGACACGCCGGCCTACCGGGCCGGCGTCGAGGCCGGAGACTTCGTTACCCATTTGGACGGCGAGGCCGTCCAGGGGCTGACGCTCTCGCAGGCCGTCGACAAGATGCGCGGCAAGGTCGGCACGGACATCAAGCTGACGATTCGCCGCAAAGGCGTCACCGAGCCGTTCGACGTGACCATCACCCGCGCGGTGATCAAAATCACCTCCGTCCGTTCGCGCCTTGAGGGCAAGGTCGGTTACATCCGAATCACCAGCTTCAACGAGCAGACCGACAAGGGCGTGGCCAAAGCGATGGCCAAGTTCAAGAAGGAGTTGGGCGATGACTTGGAAGGCCTCGTGCTGGATCTTCGGAACAACCCCGGCGGGCTTCTCGATCAGGCGGTGAACGTCTCCGACGCGTTTTTGGAGGAAGGTGAGATCGTCTCGACGCGTTCGCGCGACCCCGAGGACACCCAGCGCTACAACGCGAAAACCGGCGATTTGGCCGAGGGCAAGCCCATTGTGGTGTTGATCAACGGCGGCTCGGCCTCGGCCTCGGAAATCGTCGCCGGCGCGCTTCAGGACCGCCGCCGGGGCATCGTGCTCGGCACCAAGTCCTTCGGCAAAGGGTCCGTGCAGACGATCATGCCGTTGCCCGGCCACGGCGCCATGCGTCTGACCACGGCGCGCTATTTCACGCCGGCCGGGCG
>JAPPPF010000013.1 GCA_028817665.1 Magnetovibrio sp.
GAAGAGTGGTTCAACTGGCGCCACGTAACGCCCGCCCCCTTGATGGGGGAGGGTTCGGGTGGGGGTGATAAGCGACGGAAACCCGCCCACGTCATGGTCAATGCGCCTCGTCCCAGTTGGCGCCGGTGCCGGCGTCGACGACCAGCGGCACGTCGAGGTGCGCGGCGCCCTCCATGGTCGCGCGGACCACATCGATGGTCGCGTCCATCTGCTTGTCCGGGACCTCGAAGATCAGTTCGTCGTGCACCTGCAACAGCATCCGCGCCGAGAGTCCGGCGGCGTCGAGGCGGCCGGGCAGGCGGATCATCGCACGCTTGATGATGTCCGCCGCGCCGCCCTGGATCGGCGCGTTGATGGCGGCGCGCTCGGCGAAGCCGCGCATGTTCGGGTTGCGGTCGTTGATGCCGCGGGTGTGGCACTTGCGCCCGAACGGCGTTTCCACGTAGCCGGCCTCGCGGGCCTGGGTCTTGGTCCGCTCCATGTAGTCCTTGATGCCCGGATACTTGGCGAAATAGGCCTCGATGTAGTCCTTCGCCTCGCCGTTGGAGATGCCGAGCTGGCGCGCCAGGCCGAAGGCCGAGATGCCGTAGATGATGCCGAAGTTGATGGCCTTGGCGTTCCGCCGCGTCATCGGGTCCATGCCCTCGATGGGCTCGCCGAAGACCTGGTTCGCGGTGATCGCGTGGATGTCCTGGCCGTCCATGAAGGCCTGCTTGAGCGCGTCGATGCCGGCGACGTGGGCGAGGATGCGGAGCTCGATCTGCGAATAGTCGGCGCTCAAGAGCGTGTGGCCCTTCTCCGGCACGAAGGCCTTCCGGATCTTGCGCCCTTCCTCGGTGCGGACCGGGATGTTCTGCAGGTTCGGATCGGAGGACGCCAGCCGGCCGGTCGACGCGGCGCCCTGGCTGTAGGACGTGTGGACGCGGCCGGTGTCGGGGTTGACGGCGGCGGCGAGGGTGTCCGTGTAGGTGCTCTTCAGCTTCGAGAGCTGGCGCCAGTCGAGGACCCGCGCCGGCAGGTCGTGACCCTGCGCGGCCAACGTCTCCAGGACGTCGGCGCCGGTCGAGTAGGCCCCGGTCTTGCCCTTCTTGCCGCCCTCGAGGCCCATCTCGTCGAACAGGATCTCACCCAGCTGCTTCGGCGAGCCGACGTTGAACTCGCGCCCCGCCAGGCCGTGCACCTCGACCTCCAGATCGGCCATGCGCTTGGCGAAGTCGGCGGAGAGCGCCTTCAACTGGCCGGCGTCGACCTTGATGCCGTGGCGCTCCATGCGTTCGAGCACCGGCACCAGCGGGCGCTCCAGGGTCTCGTAGACGGTGACCATCCGCTCCTCGGCGAGCCGCGGCTTGAAGGCGCGGTGCAGCCTCAGCGTGATGTCCGCGTCCTCGGCGGCGTAGTCCAGCGCCTTGTCGAGCTCGACCTTGTCGAAGGTGATCTGCGACTTGCCTGACCCCACCACGTCCTTGAACTTGATGGTCTCCATGCCGAGCGTGTCGCGGGCCAGTTCGTCCATGCCGTGGCCGTGCAGCCCGCCTTCGAGGACGTAGGAGAGCAGCATGGTGTCGTCGATGGGGTTGAGGGAAACGCCGTAGCGCTCGAGCACCTGCATGTCGTACTTGATGTTCTGGCCGATCTTCAGGACGCCCGCGTCCTCGAGCATGGGTTTCAGCATCTCCAGCGCGCGGCCGCGCTCGATCTGCTCGGGCGGCGGCGCGTCGGCGGCCTGATCCAGGAGGTCGCCGGTCTCGCCGGCCCCGGCCGCCTTGTGGGCGAGCGGGATGTAACACGCACGGCCCGGCTCCACCGACAGCGACACGCCGACCAGTTCGGCGGCCATGGAATCGAGGCTGGTGGTCTCCGTGTCGACGGCGACCGCGCCGGCCGCCGTGGCCGCCGCGACCCACTTCGTGAGCGCGGCTTCGTCCTGGACCAGTTCGTAGGCCGCCTCGCCGGGCGCCGCCTCGGCCGCGCCGGCGTCCGCCTCGACGCCCATCCGCGCGCTCATGGTGGTGACCAGCGACTTGAAGTTCTGCGCCTCCAGGAACGGCAGCAGGACGTCCGGGTCCGGCGCCTTCACCTTGAAGTCCTCGAGGGGCACGGCGACGGGCACGTCGTCCTTGAGGCGCACCAGTTCGCGGCTGACCCGCGCCTGCTCGGCCTGGGTCAGGAGCCGCTCGCGCCGCTTCGGCTGCTTGATCTCCTCGGCGCGCTCCAAAAGCGTGTCGAGATCGCCGTACTCGTTGATCAACAGCGCCGCCGTCTTCACGCCGATGCCCTCGACGCCCGGCACGTTGTCGGTGCTGTCGCCGGCCAGCGCCTGCACGTCGACGACCTTCTCCGGCGGCACGCCGAACTTCTCCATCACCTGGTCGTGGCGGATCTCGCGGTTCTTCATGGCGTCGAGCATGGAGATCCTGTCGTCGACCAACTGCATCAGGTCCTTGTCGGAGGACACGATCGTCACCTCGGCGCCGTCGGCGGCGGCCTGGCGGGCGTAGGTGGCGATCAGGTCGTCGGCCTCATAACCCTCCATGTCGACGGCCGTCACGTTCATCGCCTCGGTCGCGTCGCGGACCAGCTGAAACTGCGGGATCAGCTCGTCCGGCGGCGGCGGCCGGTTCGCCTTGTAGTCGGCGTAGATCTCGTTCCTGAAGGTCTTGCGGGCCCGGTCGAAGATCACCGCGACGTAGTCGGCGTCGGTGTCCTCGACCAGCTTCATGACCATCTTGGTGAAGCCGAACACGGCGTTCACCGGGGTGCCGTCGGCCCGGGTCATCGGCGGCAGGGCGTGGAAGGCCCGGAACAGGAATCCGGATCCGTCGATCAGAAATACGTGCTTCGGCGTGTCGGTCATGAAGGCTCCCCGTCGGCATGAGGTTGGTCCCGAAAGATAGCCGTTCCACCGGCGCGAGTCGAAGGCGCTGATGGTGGGCGGCGGCCGTGAATGGGCTCGGTCCGGGCGGTGCCCGGCCGGTCCCGTATGGTTAACGCGGTACGAATCGTGAACTCAGTTCGGCGCCAATTCAAAGGAATTTTGATGAACGCAGGGTATTTCACGATTTTCCGCGAATATTCGCCGAAAAGACCGGAATTCCGGCAATTACGGTAAAATCCGGCGAACCTAGCGACACCGTCTTTTGCGCATTAATTTCACAAATAAGATAATTTACACCTATATCACGTATTTATCATCAAGGTTCATTTGCGCCGTTAAGCTTTGGGTCATAGATTCTTGCTACGGTTGGAGTTCAAGGCCGGGAAATAGACGGCAGCCGAAGGCAAGCCGGACGCCGGCCCGGACAAGATCATCGACGTGCTCCGACCGGAACCACCGCTCCGGTCTCAAGAAGGAAGCGGATCAAGAGGAGTTCATCCGAGCGACAGAGAGGACGAAGAAGAAGACTGACCCAGGGGAGTGGCCAAGACCGGAAGGCATGGTTTCCGGTCCTGAGATTGAGGAGCGATCTCATGAAGGCACCTAGGCACACTCTGACACGGACCGGCCCGTTGGCCGTTCTTCTATTCGTCCTGACGCTCGTTCCCGCCCCGCCCGCCGACGCCCAGCTCGCCGCCACCTGCGGCGACCGCGCCACGGTGTTGGCCCAGCTCGCGTCGAAGTACAAGGAAGCGCCGGTCAATATGGGCCTCGCCAACAATGGCGCGGTGATGGAGGTCCTGGCCTCCGACGAGGGCAGCTGGACGGTGATCCTGACCAGCCCGCAGGGTATCACCTGCATGGTCGCCGCCGGCCAGCACTGGGAGCCGGTGGAGAGGAAGAAGGTCGGCTACGCGCCGTCCGCCGACACCAAGATCCACTGAGCGGCGGAGAACCGCCGCCCCCGGTCCCGCGCCGCGCCTGAGAGAACCCCGGGCCGCGCCCACAGAGGACACCAGACGTGACACCGAAAACCCGTCCCTAACGGGGCCCGGACCCTCCATTGAGGTCGGGCCCCGATGCTTTTCGGGGGCGGAATTCCCGCAAAACAAAAAGCGGCGGATATTTCCGCCGCCCATTCCTCAAGTCTAAAAGATTAATTCTAGTGACCTTCACCACTCTCCGCGCCCGCTTTCAGCACGTAGCGCCGTGAGCAGTAGGGGCAGGTGATCTCGTCCTTCTCGCCCATCTCCAAGTAGACCTTGGGGTGGCCGAGCGCGGCGCCGCCGCCGCCGCAGGCGACGCGTTTCGTTTCGGTCTCGATGGTCTCAAAAGCGCTGTTGCCGTCCATGGCGGGTCTCCGGGCCTGGGCTGTACCGTGCCTGCGATGATACCCGAAGGGCCGGCGGGATCAATGTTTGAAGACAGGGTCTCGGCATCGGCCAGGGTTCCGCTCCCTTCCTCCTCCCCCTTGATGGGGGAGGACCGAGGTGGGGGTGGGAGCCCGTGAGG
>JAPPPF010000208.1 GCA_028817665.1 Magnetovibrio sp.
GGTCGTCGAGATCGCCGCCCCCGACGTCTTCTTCACCAGCCCCGAGACCGAGCGCACCCCGCTCGTCCTGAACCAGATCCTGACCCACTAGAGGCGAGGCCCGACGCCATGACCACGCCGGCCGAAACCGCCGCCGCCCCCGACTGGTCGGCGATCCGCCGCGAGTTTCCGACGACGGAGAACTGCGTCTACCTGAACATCGCCAACAAGGCGATCCTGCCCCGCGCCGTCGAGGCCTCGATGCTCGATTGGATGGCCGACATCTACGACCACGCCGGCGAGGACGCGTTTTCCATGCGCGGCATCGAGGCGACCCGCGACGCGGTCGCCGAGACCTTCGGTGCGCCGCGCGACTGCCTGGCGCTGATCAAGAACACGTCCGAGGGCATCAACATCGTCGCCCAGGGCTTCCCCTGGGTGGCCGGCGACAACGTCGTCATCAGCGAGTTCGAGCACGAGAACAACACCTTCCCATGGCGCCACCTGGGCCGCCGCGGCGTCGAGGTGCGCCTCGCCCAACCGGGCCCCGACGGCCGCATCACCATCGACCAGTACCGGGACCTGATCGACGAACGGACGCGCATCCTGGCCGTCGGCTGGGTCGTCTACGGCAACGGCTACCGGGCCGACCTCCCGGGCCTCTCGGGGTTCTGCCGCGAGCGCGGCGTCAAGCTGGTGGTCGACGGCATCCAGGCGGTCGGCATCATCGACGCGCGCCTCGACGGGCTCGGCGCCGACGTCCTCATCGCCGGCGGCCACAAGGCGCAGTTCTCGCTCGCCGGCGCCGGCATCATGTACGCGACGCCGGAGATGATCGAGATGCTGACGCCGCCCTACGCGGCCAAGTTCAGTTTCGCCTCGCTCGACCGCACCCTCCCCGACCCGGAACTGGCCGCCGACGCGCACCGCTTCGAGTACGGCAACCCCAACTTCCTCGGCCGCTGGGTGCAGAAGCGCTCGGCCGAATACGTCCGGAAAATCGGCCTCGCCCACATCGAGGCCCGGGTCCGCGAGCTGACGACGCGTCTCATCGACGCCGCCGAGGCCTGCCAGATCCGGGTCCGCACGCCGGCGCCCTGGGCCGAGCGGGCCGGCATCGTCAGCCTCGATCTCGGCACCGACGCCGGCGATACCGTGGCCCGCCTCAAGGACCAGGGCATCATCGTCAGCTACAAGGACGGCCACCTCCGCGCCTCCGTCCACTTCTACAACGACGAGGACGACATCGACCGGCTGATCGCCGCGCTCCAGGGCGCCTAGGCGCCGCGTCCGGGAATTGACGTGGGTTAATGACGCCCGGCGGCGCGCGGGGAATGCTGGAGAGAGGAAGGAGCGGCCCGGCCCATGGTCCTGCGCTGGCGCGACAAGATGAAGGTGGACGGCGGCGTCATCGACGCCGACCACCGCCACCTGCTCGACATCATCAACCGCTTCGAGAACTTCGCCGCCGACGGCCTGACCCTGGACGAGGGGCTGGAGATCCTGTTCGCGCTGAAGTTCTACGCCGCCACCCACTTCAAGCGCGAGGAGGGCCTGCAGCTCCGGGTCAACTATCCCCATTACGAGGCCCACAAGAAGCAGCACGCCGAGCTCCTCGACCAGCTGACCGCGATCATCGAGGCGCTGCGCGGCGGCGCCGGCGCGCCCCTCGACCAGGTCGCCCGCGAGACCTCCGCGCTGCTCCAGCACTGGCTCATGGACCACGTCCTGAAGAGCGATCTGAAGATGAAGGCCTTCGTCAAGGCCATGCACGGCGACGGCCCGCCCCTCGACGAGCTGAGCGCCATCGACATGCCCGGCTGAGCGCGGCGGCGCTCAGATGAACGGGTCGTGCGACCACTGCAGCAGGCCCTGGCGCTGCCTCGGCCGGCAGGTCCAGTCGCCGGGATCGCAGTTCGCCCGGACCTGGGCGGCATGGCGGCGGAAGGCGCGCCAGCGCTTGATCTGGCGATCGTCGATCTCGCCGAGGCGCCGGCCCAGATAGTAGCGGCAGTACCACTGGAACCAGCCGCGCGGATCGGGGCCCATGATCCAGCCCTTGTCGCGCCAGACAGAAAGCGGCTGGCGGCTCTTCACGCCGAAATAGTTGAGGCCCGGGTCCGGCGCGTCGGCGAGCTTGGCGCCGTCGTACCATTGGGCCGGGAACTCGGCGCGGCAGTCGTTGATGTACTTGCCCTCGAAGACCCCCATGGCCAGCATCTCGGCCGGCGTGAAGGCGGGCTCGAAGCCGGGCTGGAAATCGCCGCCCGGCGCGGCGACGATCTCGTAGGCGTAGCCCCGCTGCATGCGGTCGTCGACGGCGACCGTGTCTCCGATCCGAATATCCGCCATCCCTAGAAGACGCCCGCCTCGAGGCCCGCCGCCATCAGCGTGCCCAGTTCCTCGCACCGGCCGACGAAGGCCGCGTCCCACTCGCCCCGGCAGATCAGCGGTTCGGCCACCGCCTTCCACTTGAGCCCGGTGACGATGGTCTCGACGCCGCGCCGCGTGCCCGTCCCGTCGAGCCCGGCGCGGACGTAGAGCGCGTAGGGCAACCCCTGCTTCTCCTCCAGCACCGGATAGTAGTTGCGGTCGAAGAAGTCCTTCAGCGCGCCGCTCATGTAGCCCAGGTTCTCGGTGGTGCCGAGGACGATGGCGTCGCAGCCGAGTACGTCGTCGGCGCCCGCGTCGAACGGGCTCAGCGCACTCACCCGCACGCCCTCGATCTCCTCGGCGCCGGCGCCCCGGACGACGGCGTCGCGGAGCGCCTGGGTGTTCGGCGACGGCACGTGGCCGACGATCAACAGGTGTTTCGATGGCGGGCTCATGGTCCCATCCATAACACGAATTGTACGGCGGACCCGTACCCTTTAGGCTCATCCATGCAACCGGGACAGTCCCGGACGAAAGGGCCCGCATGGACGGAAACCCCGCTCCCGCCGCGACCCGCCCCGGCCGCCTGACGGCGGGGCTGGAACGGCTCACCGGCGTCGGCATCAAGGACCAGTTGACCGCCTACCTGGTCGGCGTCGGCCACGGCGGCACGCACTGGCTGATGGGCACGGTCTACATCCTGCTGCCCTTCGCGCGCACCGACCTGGGCCTGAGCTACGCCGAGATCGGCGCCGTCATCACCGCCATGAACATCGCCGCCTTCGGCGTCAACATCGTCAGCGGCGCCGTCGTCGACATCACCGGCCGGCGCGTCCTTCTCCTGGCCGCCGGCCTGGCACTCTGCGCCGTGGCGCTGCTGTGCGTCGGCCTGGTGCCGACGCTCCTGGGGCTGACCGCCGGCGTCATGCTGTTGGGCGGCGCCAACAACCTCTGGCATCCCGCCGCGTTTTCCTTCCTCAGCCGCCGCTTCCCGGAGAACCGCGGCTTCGCGCTCTCCGTCCACGGCATGGGCGCCAACCTGGGCGACGCGCTGGGCCCGCTGGCCGCCGGCGCGATGATGGTCTGGATCGGCTGGCAGGGCGCGGCGGTGGCCAACGCGCTGCCCGCCTTCGTCCTGGCCGGCGCGATCTGGCTGGCGCTGCCGAAGCGCGCCGCGTCGGAGCGCGCCGCCCACGCCGACGCCGCCGGCCTCGACCTCGCCAGCTACTTCCGGGGCATGCTGTCGATGGTCAAGAACCGCGCCGTCCTCGGGCTCTGCGTGATGGCCGGCTTCCGCACCATGACCCAGAACGGGCTGCTGATCTTCCTGCCCATGTACCTGGCCGACGTCATCGGCTTCGAGGCGGTGGTGCTGGGCCTGGTGATGGCCGGCATGCAGACCGGCGGCATCATCTCCGGGCCCATCGCCGGCACCTGGTCGGACCGCATCGGGCGCCGGCCCATCGTGCTCGGCGGCATGACCGCCTCGACCATCGTGATCGTCGCCCTGACGGTGATCCAGAACGAGGCCGCGTTCGTCGCCGGCGTCGCGCTCCTGGGTTTCGTCCTCTACGCGGTGCGCCCGGTGGTCCACAGCTGGATGATGGACCTGACCCCACCGGAGGTGTCGGGCTCGGCGACCAGCCTGATGTTCGGCACCCAGGGCGTGTTCAAGATGGGGTTGCCGGTGCTCGGCGGCTTCATCGCCGACACCTGGGGCCTGGCGGCCGTGTTCTACCTGCTCGCGGCGACAATGCTGTCGGCCAACCTGGTCGCCGGCCTGCTGCCGGGCAGGCGTCCGGCGGGCTGAACGGGCGCGCCACGAGGAAATCATACGCATCCCTTCCCAAGGCTGGACATTTCCGGATTTCCTCGAAATTTCACTAACTTAATCAATCGTTTAGAGTGTCCAAGTTTGCGTATATGGAGCCGCATCCGGGCCTCCGGCTGGACATTCATTCGCATTTCCTCTGTGCCGGTTGGGTTTAACATGATTGGAACATAAGCAGAACAATTTTCGATTTCAAC
>JAPPPF010000245.1 GCA_028817665.1 Magnetovibrio sp.
GGTTGGTGGCGCCGGGCCCGGCGATGGTCAGGCTCGGCGACGGCCGGCCCGAGAGCTTGGCGTAGCCCGAGCACGCGAAAGCCGCGGCGCCCTCGTGGCGGATGCCGATGAAGTTCAGCTTTCCGGCTTCCTCCTGGCGGCGGATCGCGTCGGCGAGCCCGAGGTTGGAATGGCCGACCATGCCGAAGACCGTGTCGACGCCCCAGTTGACCATGGTCTCGGCCATCACGTCGGTGACCGTGGCGGCGTGCGGGGCCTCGGGCTCGAGGCCGACGTAAACGCCGTCGGCGCGGACCTCCACGGGATACATTTCCTGGCCGGTATCCTCGTGCCCGCCCGGCGGCTGGCCGGTCAGGGGATCGAAATCCCAGCCGTGCCAGGGGCAACGCAGCCAACATTTCCCATCGACGCCGGTTTCGATGGATCCCTCGCCCAAGGGTCCGCCCTGGTGCGGGCAGGCGTTCTCCATGGCCGCGTATTGGCCCTCGAAGTTGACCAACGCCAGGGTCTTGGTGCCGGCGGCGGCGGTCATCACCCGCCCCGGCGGCAGTTCCTTGGGCCCGGCCACGCGATGCCAAACCAGGTCGTCGCTCACATCATCCGTCAGCCGGCCATGCGCGCGCCGTTCGACAGCGCCTGCACGGCGACCTTGGAAATGGCGCCGTAGCTCATGCCGGAGATGTTGAAGATGGCCCGCGTCGTGTAGGGCTTCTCGGCGTGGGGCCCGATGGTCACCGGTTCCGTCGGCACCACGTCCTCCTCCAGCGTCGGAAACGGGCAATTGACGAACAGCACGGTGCCGCGCGGCTTCAAATCGCGGGTCGAGCCGAAGGCGATGGTGTTGTCGAGGTTCTTCGCCGCCCGGTACGCCCAACCGCGCTGCTCGCGGTTGAACGGCATCTCCTCGCGGTCCATGGCGAAGAAGTATTGCCGGAAGAAGGCCCCCAGGTGCTCGAAGAAGTACCGCAGCCGGCCGATCACCGGATAGTTGCGGCGGATCGCATGCGACGTCTGGCAGACGTCGAGGACGTAGAGCACGGCGACGCCCAACGCCGCCGCGATGAGCAGGAAGATGATGACCGCGGCGCCGTAGGTGATGATCGCGGCGGCGATGTCGTTGACCGTCTGAGTCATGGCGGATTCCCCCCTTCTTCGGACCCCTGCGGGCGGTCCTTCCGTTGATTGCCGATGTATGTTAGATGCCGCGGATAGACCGGAAGTTACACGAAATCACAAATATTCGTGTCCCGGCGTGAACTCAGCGGTTCTCCGCGTCGCGCGCCGCCAGGATGGCGGTGACGAGTTCTTCGGGGATGTCGCCCGGGGCCGGGTCATCGGGCGCCCCCAGCACCTCGGCGCCGAGCGCCGCCGCCTGGCGGTAGGCGGCGAGGTAGTCGCGGCATTCGCGGCAGACCTTGAGATGCAGTTCGAACTTGAACCGGGCGTAGCCCGACAGCCGCCCTTCGATGTAATCGAGGAGGACGGCCTCGACCTCGCCGCAGGTCAGCATCATCGGCATCTTCGCCATGGCCGCCTTGATCTTCCTCATCCGTCGTCTCCCGTCCCGGGCGCCGGCTCGCCGCCGAACACCGGTTCCAATAGGCGTTTCAAGGCGGCCCGCGCCCGGTGCAGCCGGACCTTCGCGGCGCCGTCGCTGATGCCGAGCTCGGCGGCGGCCTCAGCCGTGTCGAGCCCCTGCAGATCGCGCATCAGGATGATCTGACGGGCATCCTCCGGCAACTGCCCGAGGGCGTCGAGCACCTGGCTCCGGACCTCGGCGCTGGCCGCCAGGTCCGGCGCATCGAGCAACGGCAGGCTGGGTTCCACGCGGCAGCCGAGGTCGTCGAACACCGGCATCAGGCTGTCGAGCGACACCTCCGGCCGGCGCTGCCGGCGGCGGCGGCGCGTCAACGCGGCGTTGACCACGATCCGGTGCAGCCAGGTCGCCAACTTGGCGTCGCCGCGGAACGCGCCGATCTTCCGGAACGCCTGCAGGAACGCTTCCTGCACGCAATCGCCGGCTTCGTCCTCGCCGACGATCCGCCGGGCCACGGCGAGCATGCGGCCGCCGTAGCTCCGGACCAGTTGGGCGAAGGCGTCGTCGCTTCCCGCGCGCAGCGCGTCGACCAACGCCGCCTCGTCGATGACCGAAGTCACATTCATGCGCCCAGGTTATCGAATTTCACCGGACGATGCGATCCCGTCCCGACGCCCCCCTCATTCGCCGACGTGAACGAGCAGCGCGACCTTGCCGTCATCGATCTTCAGCACCTTCTCGCCGCCCCGCGGCACCGGGATCTTGCGGCGCCGGCAATACTGGATGAGCGCCGCCGCCAACTGATCGCGGGTCAGGTCGATGCGGGTCGGCGATTTCTGGATGCCGGTCGTGTAGTGCAGCCGGCACGGCGGCTCGTGATCGCCGGTGAGCGCCACCTCGACGACGTCGTCGCCGTCCAGCAGGGTGCCGACGCCCTGGCAAAACTCCTCCGCCGCACGGAACAGCTCCGAGCTGGAAAACACCATCTTCCGGTATTCCTCTGGCACGGTGGTCCCTCCCCGCCCCATCGAACCGACCGCCTAGCCTATCACGCGTGACGGGAAAACCGAACCCGCCCGAGCCCGGCGTTAGACGCCGCGGAAATGCCGATCCACGTAGGCGGCGAGCGCGTCCAGGCAGGCATCGATCGACCGGTCCGCCGTATCGAGGCTCAGGTCCGGCGACGCCGGCGCCTCATAGGGCGCGTCGATGCCGGTGAAATCGGCGAGCCGGCCGGCCCGGGCGTCGGCGTAGCGGCCGCGCGCGTCGCGGGCCTCGCAGACCTCGAGCGGCGTCGACAGGTGGATCTCGTGGAAGTTCTCCCCGGCGGCGGCCCGGGCCCGGGCCCGGTCGGCGGCGTAGGGCGAGATGAAGGCGGTGATGACGACGAGCCCGGCGCGGCCCATGATCGCCGCCAGTTCGCCGGCCCGGCGGATGTTCTCGCGGCGGTCGGCTCGGTCGAAACCGAGATCCGCCGTGAGTCCCCGGCGCAGCCGGGCGCTGTCGAAGGCGTAGACCTCGAAACCGGCGTCGAACAGCCGCTGCTCGAGGCCGAAGGCGAGCGTCGACTTGCCCGACGCCGGCAGCCCGGTGAACCACAGCACGCCGCCCAGGTGCCCTTGGCGGCGCCAGCGCGCCGATTGCTCGACGAGGTGCGAGACCCGGGTGACGTTGGTCGACTTCATGGCCGATGGTGTAGAAGCAAATGCGCCGATTGTCCAATCGTGATCCGCGCCCCGGCCGCGACGCCCCCGGCGCCGGTTGCCTCGCCATCGCGAACGCGCCATTATTCGGGCGCCGCAACATCGAGGAAGGAGGCCCGCGCCATGGCCGTCACCGAACTGAAGCCCGAAATGAGCGACGCCGAATGGCAGACCCGCGTCGACCTCGCCGCGCTCTACCGCCTGATCCACCACTACGGCTGGTCGGACCTGTTCGGCACCCACATCTCGGCCCGCATCCCCGACGCGCCCGACACCTTCCTGCTCAACCCCTACGGCTACCTGTTCGAGGAGATCACCGCCTCGATGCTGGTCAAGGTCGACGAGGACGGCAACGCGTTCAACGACAGTGAGCACGGCATCAACCCGGCCGGCTTCACCATCCATTCCGCCGTGCACATGGCGAAGCCCGACATCAACTGGGTGATCCACACCCACACCGCCGCCGGTACCGGCGTCGCCACCCAGAAGGACGGCATCCGGCCGCTGACCCAGCATGCCATGGTGGTGATCGCGCACACCGGCTACCACGACTACGAGGGCATCGCCACGGACCTCGGCGAACGCGAGCGCCTGGCCCGGGACCTCGGCGACAACCGCGTCCTGGTGCTCAGGAACCACGGGCTGCTGACCGTCGGCGCCTCGCCCGGCGAGGCGTTCTTGTGGATGTACCGGGCCGAGCGCGCCTGCCGCATGCAGCTCGCCTGCCAGCAGGCCGGCGCCGAGATGATCGAGATCCCCGAAGACGTCCAGCGGACGACCATCGAGCGCAACAAGTTCAACAACTCCGACAAGGGCTTCCGCACCATCGGCAAGGCCGAATGGCCGGGCCTCCTGCGCCAGCTGGACCGGATCGATCCGAGCTACAAGACCTGAGCCGGCGCGCCCCGGCGCGCTGATAGTCTTCGTCCGCCGATGTACGCATTTGTCCGTGATTTCCGGGGCGGCGGCGAACAGTCTTTTAATGCCAGCGCCTTAGCCCGGCGACATTCGCGACCCTTTTCGCGACAAATGTCGCAAATGTCCGCCTTTGTCCGCTGTTCCGTCGCCTTTTCCGGAAGCCGCTTCCTTCCCCTCCCCCCTTGTGGGGGAGGGTCAGGGTGGGGGGATGGGCGCCG
>JAPPPF010000302.1 GCA_028817665.1 Magnetovibrio sp.
CGGTCTCGCGGGTCGTGCTGACACGGCTGGCGATATCGGCATGGACGGGAATCGTCGAGAGCAGGGCGCGGTTGTCCTCGTCCATGTTGGCCAGGGCCTGGCGCAAGAGGTCGGCGTGCACGCGGTTGTTGGCCGCGAGGGTGCTGAGGTCCATGATCCGCTCGGTCGAGTTGCGGATGATCGAGGCGAGCCCCCGCATCACCTTCAACGCCACCGAGGCATTGCCCTCGACCAATTCCATGAACCGGTCCTGGGGCATGATGGCGACGGCACACGGCGTCAGGGACATGACGCTGGCCGAGCGCGGTTGGCCGTCGATCGCGGCCAGCTCGCCGAAATGGCCGCCCGGTTCGATGTCGTCGAGGGTGATCTCGCGGCCCGAGACCGAGTAATTGACCACGCGGACCCGTCCGTCGACGACGAAGAACACATCGGTGGCCTCGCTTTGACGATCGATGATCTGTTCCTGGGCGCCATAGTTCCGCCAACGGCAGTTCTTTGCCGCGACTTCCAACTCGGGCGTCCCCAAATCACTTAACAGCCTGATCCCTGAGAGGTTTCCGGCGTCTGCGTCCGGCATTCCAAATCCCCCAATTTCAAGGCCTCACATTCAGAGCACGGGACAATGTTAACCGCAATCAAACGGCAACGCGAGCCACGACTGACGCGGGTGGGGAATTCACCAGGCAGCCTTGAAACGCCGGAATCCCGCCGTTAAGTTTCCCTGTGGCCGAGGCCGCCGGCTGGGAATTGGGGAAGAATGTCAGCGAACGACAGTGGGACGGGACGCGAACAGACGCCGCCGGCGGCCGACGGGCCGCGGGTCGCGGTGGTGATCCCTTGTTACCGCGAAACCGCCCATATCCTGGACGTGCTCGCCGGCATCGGCCCGGAGGTCGACGCCATTCACGTCGTCGATGACGCCTGCCCCGACGGAACCGGCGCCTACGTCCGCGAAAACTGCGACGACGCCCGCGTTGCCGTGACCGTCAACGACGCCAACCTGGGCGTCGGCGGCGCGACCATGGCCGGATACCGGGCGGCCCTCGACGACGGCGCCGAGATCCTGGTCAAGCTCGATGGCGACGGCCAGATGGACCCGGCACTGATCCCGAGCCTTCTTCACCCCATCGCCGCCGGCACCGCCGATTACGCCAAGGGCAACCGGTTCCACGCGCTCGATGGCGTCACCGGCATGCCGTGGGGCCGGATCATCGGCAATTTCGTCTTGTCCTTCGCCTCGAAGCTCTCCAGCGGCTATTGGAACATCTTCGACCCGACCAACGGCTTCACCGCGATCCACGCGGCGGCGGCCCGGCGGCTGCCCATGGACCGTCTGTCGAACGGGTATTTCTTCGAATCCGACATGCTCTTCCACCTCGGCATGATGCGCGCCGTGGTCGTCGACGTGCCCATGCGCGCCCAATACGGCAGCGAGCAGAGCGGCATCCAGATCCCTAAGATCATCCCGGAGTTCATCGGCACGCACTACCTACACCCCTGCCGGCGGATCTTCTTCACCTATTTCATCCGCGAAACCAACGCCGCTACCCTGGAACTGGTGTTCGGCAAGCTCTTGGTGCTCTTCGGTATCGTCTTCGGCGCCATCAATTGGATCGACAGCGAGGTCACCGACGTGCCGGCCACGGCCGGAACCGTGATCCTGGCGGCGCTGCCGATCATCCTCGGCTCGCAGTTGTTGATCGCGTTTCTCAACTACGACACGCGAAACGTCCCGGCGGCACCGATTCAGGGCATGGACGAAACGGTCGGCGAAACCGTCAAAGATTGATCGCGACGCCGCCGCGACGCGGATCGCCGGCACCGTCGAAACTCTCCGCCGCCGGGTCCGCGCTAACCGCGTGGACGCCGCCGAAGAACAGGTTCAGGTCATCCCATTCCCGGCATTCGGGGTAGGCGTCGCCGAGGGCGCGGACCACATCCGGCCGGAAACCGGGCTCGATGTTCAGCTGGTCGCGCTCGAAATGCACCCGCGGCGCGATGACCGCGGTCTCCAGGGCGTCGCCGAAATCGAGGATGTTGACGAGGACCTGCAGGATCGCGGTGCGGATGCGGTTCGAGCCGCCGGAGCCGAGCGCCGTGACCCGGCCGCCGCCCCCGAGGATCAAGCTCGGCGACATCATCGAGGACATCCGCGTGTCGGTGGGCCAGGCGTGGAACCCGCGCGGGTTGATGTCCTCCTCGCCAAGCATGTTGTTGAGCATCACGCCGGTACCGGGCACCACGTATCCGCAGCCCTCGCCGTTGGAGAGCGTCAGGCTGGCGGCATTGCCGTCGCCGTCGACGACGCTGATGTGCGTGGTGCCCCGGTGGGCGCGGGGATGGCCGGAAACCCGCGTCCGGTAGGCGTCGACCATCCGCTCGCCGAGCAGCCGTTCGGCCGCCTCCGCCGGCGGGGAATCGTGCAGGCCGCTCTCCACCCGGGCCTCGTTGGTCAGCGCCATCACCCGGACCAGATCGCCGAGGTAGCCGATCGATCCGGCGCCCGCGGCGCCCGGGTCGACGTCCTTCAACAACTCCAGGGCGAAGCCGATCAAAAGCCCGCCCAGCGACGGTGGCGGATTGGTGAACACGTGCGCGCCGCGGTACTCGATGCCGAGCGGTTCGCGGCGCTCCATCCGGTAGGCCTCGAGGTCGGCGCGGGTCAAGGTACCGCCCCGGGCCCGGCATTCGGCGTCGATCAGGGCGGCGACCTCGCCCCGGTAGAACAAGTCCGCGCCTTCGATGACGAGGTTCTCTAGCAGATCGGCGAAATCCGGGTTGGCGACGATCTCGCCCTCGCCGACCAGACGGCCGGGACGGGTTTTCGATTCGAAGATCGCGCGGCTGCCTTCTGTCTCCATGTAGATCGGTCCGACGACGTCGAAAATGTAGGCCTGCAGGCGGTTCAGGGCGACGCCCTCGCGGGCCAGCTTGAGGGCCGGCTCGACGATGCGCCGAAGCGGCATCCGGCCAAGCTCGCCGTTGACCTCGAACAACCCTTTCGCCAGACCCGGCGTGGCGATCGAGGCCATGCCGATGTGAAACTTCTGCTGGGTGGTGCCGAAATCGCAGAGCACCGGGAAGAAATCGCAGTCGCCCTCGGCCGGCCGGGCCCTGGGCGTCTGCGCGAAGAAGTCGTAGAGCACGGGGCGCGCGCCGGCGGGGCGCGCCAACAGAAAACCGCCGCCGCCGAGCGAGCAGAGCACCGGCTCGGCGACGCAGGCCGCGGCCATCGCCGCGAGGACCGCGTCGAAGGCGTTGCCGCCGTCGCGCAGGATATCGGCCGCCGCCGCCGCCGTGTCCGGGTTGCCGGCGGCCACCGTGCCGCGCCGCCGGGTCACGGTCGCCTCCGGCGCCGGGCTTCGAGGCCGGCACGCCGCGCGGGAAAGGAGCGTTGTCGGGTCATCGCCGCCACCACATACAACGCGGCGCCGGGTTTTGGAAGGCCGCGCGTCGTCCCTGCAAAATGATTTTCAACCCTCGGGCACTGGGATATGCTGTCGGCCCCGGTCCGCGACGACGGAACCGGCGCCGTTCGGCCATCGAAAGAACGTAAAAGAACGTATATGACCCACGCAAAAGCATTCTCGGCAACGGTCCTGGTGGTCGGTCTCCTGGCCTCGAGCCTGGCCGCCGCCGCCGACGGCATGGTCAATTCCATCTCGTTCACCGCCCTGCCCTCGCCGGTCAGCATCGAGGTCCGGGCGTTCGACGATTCGGACGCCGATCTGGCCCTGAAGACGGAGTTCGAGGCGGCGCTGACATCGGCCGGCTACACGGTCCGCGACGGCGGCAAGCTGGTGTTCAGCTTCGAGACCCGCGACGAAATCGGCGCCTGGTCGACGACCGACCGGCGCCATATCCTGTCGTTCGAGTCGAGGGGCGGCCAGGGCGGCAACGAGAACAACAAGGCCCGAATCAACGTCTACGACAGCCAGTCGGGCGGCCTCATCAACAAGGGCAGCGGCGGCACCTCCATCGCCACGCCGAGCAGCTACCGGATCGAGGCCTTCCTGGAAGACCGCGCGTCCGGGAAGACGCTGTGGCAGGCCTGGGCGATCGCCGATCTCAGGCAACCCGACGGGGCCTCCCTGACCCGGAAGATGGTGCCGGCGATCATCCAGAGCGTCGGCAAGACGGTCCGGCAGAAAACCTTTTCGCTTTACTGATTTAATCGGCTATCCGTCGCGCCCCAGCATCTGGTCGCCGCCGCAGGCCAGGTCGAGGGCGTCCATGGCCCATTCGGCCATGGCGTTCAACCGTTCCTGGTTGATTTCGAACGCCGCCGCGATCTCGCCGATCAACGTCGCCTCGGCCTCGTGCAGGTAGCCGTCGGCGTAGGTCGGTCGCTT
>JAPPPF010000229.1 GCA_028817665.1 Magnetovibrio sp.
TAATTGGAGTTCATAGAAGGGATTTATATATTATACGTTTTTATATTGTCAAAACCTAATTAATACAAAAATTATATGTATAATTATCGATCCGCGATCACCGATCCATGGCGTGATATTCGGGATTCGGCATCATGTCGAGGCCGTGCGCCATGCGGTTCGTGTAGTTGAAGAAGGCGGCGGTGTCGGTGATGTCGAAGATGTCGCCGTCGTCGAAGCCGGCCTGGCGGAGCGCGGCCCGGTCGCCGTCGCCGATTCCATGCGGGTCAGCGGTCAGCTTCCAGGCGTAGTCGAGCATGACGCGATGCCGGCCCGTGAGCTCGGCGACCCGGTAGTTCATCACCAGCATCTCGCCCAATTGCGGGTCGCCCGACAGCGCGCGCACAGCCTGGCCATGGGCGACCAGGCAGTAGTAGCAGCGGTTCGCGGCGGAGACGACGACGGCGATCATCTCGCGCTCCAGCTTGCTCAGGTTGGTCGCGTCCTCGTCGAGCATCAGCTGGTTGTAGAAGCGGCTGAAGGTCTCGAACTTCTCCGGCTTCGCCGTGTAGGCGGCGAGCACGTTCGGCACCAGTCCGAGCTTCTCGGCGCAAATGTCCAGATAGGCGCGGACATCGTCGGTGAGGTTCTCGTCGTCGGGCAGGTCGATCTTCACGATATGGTTGGGCTGCGGCATCGCTTGGGCTCCGTTGGTCTCGGCGGTGCGGAGTTTGCCGCCGGCGCGGCGGCGCTGCCTTGAGATGGATCAAGCCGGGACGCTATCCTGGTGGCACCGCAACGCTCGAGACGAGGATCGATCATGTTCCGCTCGCAGATTGCCCGGCGCCACGCATGCGGTCTCATCCTGGCCGTAACCGCGGGGTCCGCCGCGGCCGACAGTTCGTCACCGCTGCTCGCCGCCTATTACGACCGTCAGATGGCGATCGTCGGCGGCGCGGTATACGCCTGGGAGGGGACCGACAGGCCGAAGCACCTGGCCGCCACCGGGGTCCAAGTCGGCGTCGGGCGGGACGCCTATTACCTGTTGGATGTGTCCGGGGCGTTGCGGATGTACGGCGACGACCTGGCACGCTCCCGAGCCGTCGCCACCGGTGTCGCCAAGTTCGCGGCCGGCGACGCCGGCGTGATGATCATCGCGGCCGACGGCGCGCTCCATTGGTTATCGGGAGGCACCGGCGCGCCGGTCCGGATCGCCGACGACGCGGTCACCGCGGCGGTCGGCGACGGCGCCAACTATTACGTCGCCAGAGGCGGCGCGCTGTTCGTGCGCGGCAAGGCGCACCGCGGCCAATACGGCGACGGCAAGCTGCTGGCGACCGACGCGTTCGTCTCGACCGCCGCCGGCGTCGCCGCGATCACCGCCCATACGGGACATGCCATCCTGATGACGGCCGACGGCGACGTGTTGGGCACCGGCGGCAATATCTACGGCCCCGTCGGCCGGCACGGTCTCGGCGACAAGGCCGATCGCTGGAGCCTGATCGCCACTGGCGCCCGGGCCATCGCCACCGGCGCCTCGCACTCCCTGGCGATCCTGAAGGACGACACCCTGATCGCCTGGGGACGCGGCTATCGGCCGGATCCTGAACCGGTCATGACGGATGTCGCCGCTGTCGCCGCCGGTACCTACACGACGATCGCGTTGAAGCGCGACGGGTCGCTCTGGCAGTGGGGATGGGGACGTCCGCCGCGCCGGCTGGAGCTGCCCTAGGGCGCGTCGGCCGCGCACCAGCGCCGCCACAGTTCGCGGTAGGCGGTCTCGATGCTCCGGGCATAGGCCGGCGCGTCGCAGAGCGGCGAGGCGGCGACGCGGGCGCGGAGCCCGGCGCGCAACGCCGCCAGGCCGGCCGGATCGCCAGCCAGGTCCCGGGCCGTGGCGACGTAGGCGTCCTCGGTCGCGGCGATCAGGTCGTCGAGCCCGACGTGGTGCAGCAAGGAGCCGGCGGCGCGGCGGACCAGGGTGTCGCCGAGCCGCGTCACCACCGGCACCCCCATCCAGAGCGCCTGGAAGGTCGTCGTCACGCCGGTGAAGGGGAAGGTGTCCAGCGCGATGTCGATGTCAGCGTAGTGACCGAGGTGGCCGGCGCGGCTGTCCCGGGACGCCCGGAACTCGATCCGTTCCGCGTCGACGCCGAGCTTTCGGAATTCCGCCGCGACCGGTTCACGGTAGGCCGGTTGGGCGTAGAGGTTCTTGTACTTGAGCACCAGCCTGGCGCCGGGAACGGCGTTCAGCACCCGCGACCAGAGCGCGATCACGCCGGGATTGATCTTGGCCGGCGCGTTGAACGACCCGAAGGTGATCCGGCCGGTGCGCGCGGCCGGCGGCGGCGCCACCGCCGGCGCGTCGGCGATCGGCAGGCATTGGTAGAGCACCGGCAGCCGGTACGGCGTTTCGGTGAATTGTTCCGCGCCATCGGGCGGGGTCAGGAAACCGTCGGTGAGCTTGGCGTCCATGGCGGCGAGGCCGCTGGTGGCGGCGTCGTACAGACTGACCTGCACGGGCGCGGCCCGGTGCGCCGCGACCAATGGCCGGTTGTCGTCGAAGCGGCCGGCGAGAAGGACCAGGAGATCGATCCCGTCGGCGCGAACCAGGGCGGCGACCTCGGCGTCCGGGCGTCCGGCGATGTTCCGCCAGCCGTCGGCCCGCGTCTGGAACTCGGCGCTGACCGCGTCGGGGCGGGGAAGGTCGGCGTAACAGAAGATCTCGAAGGCCTTCCGGTCGTGGGCGCGGATCAGCGGCATCAGGGTCGTGCCGACCGCGTGATCGCGGAAATCCGACGACAGGTAGCCGACGCGAAGCATCCGCTCCGGCGATGGGTCGTTGGCGAACGGCGTCGGCGCCTTTCCGGCGGGCACGGCATGGCGTGCGGCGAAGTCCAGGTGTTCGTCGAAAAGCTCGGGCGGCGAGAGCCCGGGCACGTTCATCATGGCGTAGAGGATGTTGCGCCCGGCGTCGGCGAACCCGGGGTCCATGTCGAGCGCGCGCCGGTAATGGCGGATCGCCTTCTCCGGCCGGCCGAGGTCCTGCATGGCGACGCCCAGGTTGTTCTCCGCCGCCGCGAAGCCGGGGTCGAGATCAAGCGCCGCGCGGTAGTGCGCCAGCGCGTCCTCGATGCGGCCGGTCTCCTTGAGGACGATGCCGAGGTTGTTGTGGGCGGCGGCGTCGGGCCGGCGGGCGAGGGCCCGCTCGTAGGCCGCGCCGGCGTCGTCGAACCGCCGAAGCGCGCGGAACGCCTCGGCGAGACCGAAGGGCGCGTCGGCGTGGCCGGGCTCGGCCGTGAGCGCGCGCTGGTAGCAGGCGGCGGCCTCTTCGTGACGGCCGGCGTCGAAATGGAGGTTGCCGAGGTTGTGATGGGCGTCGGCGTAACCGGGATCGATGTCGAGGGCGTCGCGGTAATGCCCGCCAGCCGCCGCCGTGTCGCCGAGCGTCTGGCGGGCGATGCCGAGGTTGCAGTGTGCCGTGGCCATGCCGGGTTGCAGCTCCAGGGCCGTGGCCAGGCTGGCGGCGGCGTCGGTCGGCTGGCCGAGGTGGTTCAGCGCGGCGCCCAGGTTGTTGTGGGCCTCGGCCATCTCGGGTGCCCGCGCCACCGCGTCGCCGAAGCGCCGGGCGGCGGCCTCCCAATGGCCGAGGTCCCGGAGTGCGTTGCCCAAAGCGAACTGGATGTCGGCGTCGTCAGAGATGGTGGCGGCCCGTTCGAGGTAGCCGACGGCGGCCTCGGCGTCGCCGAGCTGGTGATGGACGACGCCCGCGAGGTGCAGCGCCGTTGGGTTTTCAGGTTGGCTGGCGAGGGCGTCGAGATAGGCGGCCTTGGCGCCTTCGAGGTCGCCGGCGCCATGGCGTCGCAGGCCGGCGGCGAGGGCGTCGGGGGGGCGCCCGTCGTCCGGTCCGCGGTGGCTGCCCGCCGGCATCGGTCGCGGCCCGGCCGTCAGCCGCCGCGCCGCGCCGCGCCGACCTCGGTCATCAGGTGCTCGAGCATCTCGACCGGTTGCGCGCCAACCAGGCCCTTGCCGCCGGCGACGAAGGTCGGCACGCCGGTGACGCCATATTGGCGCGATTTCGCCCAGTCGGCGTCGACGGCGTCCTTGAAGCGGCGCTCCTCGATGACGGTGCCGGCCTCGTTGGCGTCGAGGCCGGCGGATTTCACGACGTCGAGGACGACCTCCGTGTCGCCGACGTTGCGGCCGTCGACGAAGTAGGCCTCGAAGAACTTGTCGTGGATGTCGGAGCCTGGCGCCACGGTCTCGGCCCAGCTGCCGACCTCCTGGGCGAGACGCGAGTTGTAGGTGCGGGTGCGGTCG
>JAPPPF010000171.1 GCA_028817665.1 Magnetovibrio sp.
TATCAGAATCACGCCGTCATGTCGTCAATGGGAGGCTCCATCTGGGGAATAGGGGAATAACTTTGAACTGGATGCGGGTATTGATCTGCATCAACGCCGCCCGGACCGGACCCGGCGGCCGGCGCCGCGTTGGCCCGTTGTCAAACCCGCGTGATCTGCTATGAAGGCCCGATGGACGAGAGCACGCCTGAGATCACCCCCGACGTCGTCGCCGAGCACGGATTGTCCGAGGCCGAGTACGCCAAGGTCCTGGACATCATGGGCCGCGCGCCCAACCTCACGGAGCTCGGCATCTTCTCGGTCATGTGGTCCGAGCACTGCTCCTACAAATCCTCCAAGCGCTGGCTGAAGACGCTGCCCACGGAAGCGCCCTGGGTGATTTGCGGGCCCGGCGAGAACGCCGGCATCATCGACATCGGCGACGGCCAGGCGGCGATCTTCAAGATGGAGAGCCACAACCACCCCTCCTACATCGAGCCCTACCAGGGCGCAGCGACCGGGGTCGGCGGCATCCTCCGCGACGTCTTCACCATGGGTGCTAGGCCCGTCGCCAACATGAACGCGCTGCGCTTCGGCAGCCCCGAGCACTGGAAGACCCGCCAGTTGGTCAGCGGCGTCGTCGCCGGCATCGGCGGCTACGGCAACTGCGTCGGCGTGCCGACGGTGGGCGGCGAATGCATCTTCCACGAGGCCTACGACGGCAACATCCTGGTCAACGCCATGACCGTCGGCGTCGCCGAGACCGACAAGATCTTCTATTCGGCCGCCTCCGGCGCCGGCAACCCGATCGTCTACGTCGGCTCGAAGACCGGGCGCGACGGCATCCACGGCGCGACCATGGCGTCGGCGGAGTTCTCCGACGATTCGGAGGAGAAACGCCCGACCGTGCAGGTCGGCGACCCGTTCACCGAGAAGCTGCTGATCGAGGCCTGCCTGGAGCTCATGCAGACCGACTGCATCGTCGCCATCCAGGACATGGGCGCGGCGGGGCTGACGTCATCGAGCTTCGAGATGGCGTCTAAGGGCGGCATGGGCGTCGAGCTCGACCTCGACCAGGTGCCGCAGCGCGAAGAGAACATGACCGCCTACGAGATGATGCTGTCGGAAAGCCAGGAGCGCATGCTGATGGTCTTGAGGCCCGGCAGCGAGGACCAGGCCCGCGCCATCTTCGAGAAGTGGGAGCTCGACTTCGCCATCGTCGGCACGTTGACCGACACCGGCCGCATGGTCTTGATGCACGGCGGCGAGAAGGTCGCCGACCTGCCCATCGACCCGTTGGCCCTGGCCTCGCCCGAGTACGACGAGCAAGAGCGCCCCTGGACGCCGACGCCGAAGCCCGCCCAGATCGACGCGGAGAGCGTGCCGGCGCCGAACGATCCGCTGGCCGCCTTATCGAAGCTCATGGGCGCCCCCGACATGGCGTCGAAGCGCTGGATCTGGGAACAGTACGACCACATGGTCATGGGCGACACCTTGGGCCACGGCCGGCCCGGCGGCGACGCCGCGCTGGTCCGCGTGCACGGCACGGAGAAGGCGCTCGCCATCGCCACCGACTGCACGCCGCGGTATTGCAAGGCCGACCCCGTCGAGGGCGGCAAGCAGGCCGTCGCCGAGGTCTGGCGCAACATCACCGCGACCGGCGCCAAGCCGCTGGCGATCACCGACTGCATGAACTTCGGCAACCCGGAGAAGCCGGAGATCATGGGCCAGTTCGTCGGCGCCATCGAAGGCATGCGCGACGCCTGTAACGCGCTCGAGTTCCCGGTGGTGTCGGGCAACGTCTCGCTCTACAACGAGACCAACGGCCAGGCCGTGCTGCCGACGCCGGCCATCGGCGGCGTCGGGCTGATCGAGAACGCCGACGCCTCGGTCGGCCTCGCCCTGCCGGATGATGGCCTGGCGCTGGTTCTGATCGGCGAGACCCGGGGCCACCTCGGCCAATCCATGTATCTCCGCGAGATCGAGGGCCGCGAGGACGGCGCGCCGCCGCCCGTGGATCTCGCCGCCGAACGCCGCAACGGCGACTTCGTCCGTGCCCGGATCGACGCCGGCCAGGCCGCCGCCTGCCACGACCTCTCCGACGGCGGGCTGTTGGCGGCGGCCAGCGAGATGGCGTTGGCCGGCGGCATCGGCGTCGAGCTGGACGCCGCGGCCGCCGGCGCCCTGCCGCTCCACGCCTTCCTGTTCGGCGAGGACCAGGCCCGCTACCTCATCGCCACGCGTGATGCCGACGCCCTCCTCGCCGCCGCCGCCGAGGCCGGCGTGCCGGCGGCGACGGTCGGCGAGAGCGGCGGCGCCAGCGTCCGCGTCGCCGGCTTCGAACTCGCCCTGGCCGAGCTCCGCGCCACCCACGAGGGTTGGCTGCCGGAGTTCATGGGGCTCGCCTAGACGCCCGAAACGGGTGTAAGCCACGAATCCGATGTCATGCCCGGGCCCGACCCGGCAATGACGAGAGGGGTGTCCGCGGCATACGGGGAGCGGGCCTTCGATATTGGCCGGAGCTACCGGACCAGCACGATGACGACGATGCCGGCGGCGAGCAACAGCGAGCCGCAGATGCGCTGTCCCATGTCCGCCTCCTTCAGCCACATGCCGCCGAGAAGCACCGAGAACGGGATCGAGGCCTGGCGCACGGCGTTGACCGCCGCGACCTCGCCGCCGTTCGCGTAGGCGAGCAGGATCAGCAGGTAGGAGACGTAGCACAACACCCCGATCTTGACGTAGGGCCAGGGCGAACGCAGCCACGGGAACAGGCTGGCGAAGCTCACCTGCTTGCCGCCAAACGCGGTGAACAGCAGGACGAAGCCCGGCAGGGTGAAGACGAAGGTCCAGAAGAAGATCACCGACGGCGCGACCACCTGCACGGCGCGGGCGTCGGCGATGGAGTTGACGGCGGTCCCGACCATGGCGAGCAGCGCGAACATCAGGGTCACCGGATTGTCGAGCATGCGCACGCCGCGCTTGTACTGCAGCCAGAAGGCCCCGGCGATGACCATGGCGATCCCGACCAGCGCCAGCGGCGAATAGAGGACGCCCAGGAACAGCGCGCTGACGGCGGCGATGAACGCCGGCGATGAACGCGCGATGGGATAATAGGCCGAGAGATCGCCGCGCCTAAGCATCGTCACCAGGGACGCCGTGTAGATCAGCTTCGCCGTCACCGTGATCGCCAGCAGATGCCAGATCTGGGTGATCGCGAGCAGATCGTGACCGGCGATCACAGAATGGGCGCCGGCGAAGATCACCAGCATGACCGCGTTGCCGACGAACGCCCCTTCCGGCTCGGCGTCGCGCTTGATCATGGCGTTCCACAGCGGATGAAGCGCGGCCGACGCCAGGACCATGATCAGGATGTTGATTTCCAAGGATCGCCCCCCGTTCCCCGTTTGCTTGCCGCCCGCGCCTGGCCGGCGATTGTCCGGCGGATACCCCTTCGGCCGAAAGCATGCCCCGGGCGAAGGCGGATGTTCAAGCCATCGCTAAGTCATCCGCCCATGCATCCGGGCGGAGACGAGGCGCCGAAAAATATGAAAAATCCGACAAACGAGTCGTCTGGGTGACTTGAGCCAGGCCGGGGAAGAATTACCATACCCATAGATAATTTATGGAAATTCTTCTAGGGTACGTGAAATCACGCCTCGAAGAATCGCGATGAAACGACGACGCCGGGCCGCACGCGCCCGGAGCGCGACGCCGGGCTGGCAGGCCCAGTCAACCGGGAGAGAGCCGATGACCCGCCACATCCTACATGCCGCGATCGCCGCGACCGTAATGTTCACCGCCGGGGTGGGCGTCACGCCGCTTGGTCCGAACACCGCGCAGGCCGCGACCAAATGCCCGGCGCCGAAAGGCGCGGCGATTTCCAAGTACGGGAAATTTTTAGACGCATCGAAACTTGCCGGGCTCATCGCCGAAAAGTCCGTGCAGGATCAAATCCGAAAGATTCCGTTCATTGGCAAGCCCGTCGTCGACGGCTTCTTCAAGAAGCTGCCCAGTCTCGAGTACAAGGATTCGAAGAAGTTCGGCAAGTACCTGGAGTACACGTCCGGCAAGCATACGATGACCGTGTTCAACATCGGCGACTATGCCGGCTCGGCGCGCTGGATCGTCGCCTACAGCTACAATGGCGACCTGAAGACGCCGGGCAGCGGCGGCAGCGGTCTCTGGAAGTGTGACCTGCCCTGAAAAAAGTGGTCCAGGCTGATTGAGAGATTTTGGCTTATTCTG
>JAPPPF010000259.1 GCA_028817665.1 Magnetovibrio sp.
GACCATGATCAGCCAGGCCGGCCTCTGGACCCGGGCGGCGTCGGATTCAGGATCCGGCAATTCGGCCTTGTCGTCTTCTTGCGCGGTCTTGATCTCGGCCGCCGTGCGGTGGCGGATGAAGACCGGCTTGCCGCGCCACACGACGGTGATGCTTTGGCCTTCTGCGATGGGCTCCAGGTCGACCTCGGTGGACGCCAGCGCCAGGGTGTCGGCGGCCGGGTTCATCTGGTCGATGAAGGGCCAGGCGGCGACGGCCACGCCGACGGCGCCGACGGCGCCGGTGGTCGTGAACAGAAAGTCACGCCGTGTTTGTTCGTCGATCTCGGCCGAGGGGGCCGGGTTCGCGGTCTCACTCATCTGGGATTCCCCTCTCTGAACTCCTCGTTCGCCCGTAAGTCGCGCCTCGCGGCGCTGGCTTGGAAAGCCGCGGCGCCCCCCTATCCCCTGAGGCGCCGGTTGTTGCTCAGGTATAAAGGATCATGGCGTTGTTTCAAGGGTTTTACGCCCTTTTCGGCGCCGCTCACCGCGTCGCCGCCGGCCGGCGAAACCGCTTGCCGCGCTTGACAGCGCCGCCAATTGGCGGCCAATCGGGGTATGGAGGCGTTGGCGATGGAACCGGTAGTGCGATTGGCGCTCTTCGAGCCCGATATTCCGCCCAATACGGCGGCGGTGCTGCGCACCTGCGCGTGCCTCGGCGTCGCCGCCGAAATCATCGAGCCCTGCGGCTTCGTGTTCGGCGGCCGGCCCATGCGCCGCGCCGGCATGGATTACCTGGACCGCGTCGAAATCACCCATCACGAGGACTGGGCGGCGTTTCGGACGGCCTATCCGGAAAGCCGCCGGATCCTGCTGACCACCGCGGCGCCGACGCTCTATACCGAGTTCACCTTCGAGGCGGGCGATATCCTGGTCTGCGGCCGCGAGACGGCGGGCGTCCCGGACCATGTTCACGCCGCCGCCGATGCCCGGGTCATCGTGCCGATGGCGGCGGGCATGCGGTCCTTGAACGTTGCCGCGGCGGCGGCCATGGTACTCGGCGAAGCCTTGCGCCAGCTCGGCGCCTTTCCCAGCCAGGAGCCCAACCCCGAATGACCGACACCTACGGCACGGAAGACCATAAGCAACAGGCGCGGGCCTGGTTCGAGAAGCTCCGCGACGACCTTTGCGCGGCGTTGGAGGCCGCCGAGGAGGATCTCGAGGGACCGAACCCCGCCTCCGATGGCGCGCCGGGCCGGTTCGAGCGCCAGGAATGGATGCGCCCGACCGACAGCGGCGAGACCGGCGGCGGCGGTGTCATGTCGATCCTCCGCGGCCGCGTCTTCGAAAAGGCCGGCGTCAATGTCTCCACCGTCTGGGGAGAGTTCTCCGAGGAATTTCGCCAGCGAATCCCCGGCGCCGCCGAGGATCCCCGGTTCTGGGCGTCCGGGATCTCGGTGGTCATCCACCCCTGGTCGCCGCTGGTGCCGGCGGCGCACATGAACACCCGGATGATCGTCACCACCACCGGCTGGTTCGGCGGCGGCGGAGACCTGACGCCGGTATATCCCGAGGCGGAAGAGACCGAGCGCTTCCACGCCGCCTACCGGCGCGCTTGCGACGCCCATGGCGCCGACTATTACGAGAAGTTCAAGAAATGGTGCGACGAGTATTTCTACCTGCCGCACCGCGATGAGCCGCGCGGCGTCGGCGGCATCTTCTACGACAACCTGAACACCGGCGATTGGAATGCCGATTTCGTCTTCACCCAGGACGTCGGCCGCGCCTTCCTCGAAACCTACCCGCTGTTGGCGCGGGCCAAGATGGACCTGAACTGGACCGATGATCAGCGCCAGGCGCAGCGCGTCAAGCGCGGCCGCTATGTCGAATTCAACCTGCTTTACGACCGCGGCACCCTGTTCGGCCTGAAGACCGGCGGCAACACGGAAGCCATCCTGATGTCGCTGCCCCCGGACACGGCCTGGCCATGAGGTGGGCCCGCGGCCCGGCGCCGTGTCGCTGGGTTAGGGGGATGCCGGTCTGACGGCGCTCAATTGCCGGAGGTCTTGAACGGGACGACCCGTTTGCGGCGCCAGTCGTTCAGCTGCAGCTTGCGGCGCTCGGCGAACAAGGTGTCGCGGTCGCCGTTGCCGAAGACGGCGAACTCGCGCTTCTTCTTCGCCGCCAGTTCGGCGCGCCGCATGTTGGCGGCGTTGATCAGGTCGAGGCCGCCGGCCCGGGCGTTACGCCAACCGTCGATCTGCTGTTCGCGGCGAAACCGGAATTCGGCGACCCGGCCGCCTTGCGGTGCGGCGGCCTTGGCTAGGTTCTGGCGCGTCCGGAAGGCGCCGTTGAGGCGTTCGATGCGCGCGAAGTCGATGTCCGAGCGGCGGCGTTTTTCGGCCGATGGCGCACTTTCGGAGACCTCGGGCGGCGGCGCCGGCAGGTTGCGGGCCTCGTTCCAGAGCTTCAGGATCTTCGCCCGGTAGCGCCGGTTCGGTGCCGGCGTCGTCGAATGGTAAGCGCCGGCGGCCTGCAGCCAGTTGCCGGTTTTGGCTCGCATGGCCTTCAGGTACTTGGCCCCGTAGGCGGCGTTGAGCGCCGGGTCGAAGGCCGCCTCGACGGTTTCGAAGGCGTCCTCGTGATAATGCAAATTGATCTGCATGCAGCCGACGTCGATGTTGCGCACGCCGCGGGTGCGGAGAATCTCCACCTCCGCCACGGCTTCCGCGCGGGTATCGAAGAAATAGCCCTTGCCGCCGGTCGTGACCGTCCAGGGCCAGGCAATATTTGCCCGTTTCTCGGCGTTCCAGCGGCCCGATTCGGCGCGCGAGACGGCGGTGAGCAGGCGGCTCGGAATGGCGTCCAGGCGTTCCTGTGCGTGCACCGCGCGCTCGCACAATTCCCAAGTACTTTCAATAACTTGAGCGGAATTGGCGCGGACGCCGCCGGCCGCCATCAGGGCGCCGGCGAAGCAGATCAAGGCGAATTGGACGTGTTTTCGCATGTGTTTCCACCGTTTTCCCGCTGAAAACAGTGCAAACGCGGTGCCAAGTCGCCGTTCCGCCTATTTCGGCCGGTCCGGCGGCGTCGTGTCGGCGGCGCCGAGGGGGCGCTGCATCAGCACCTGGTCGAGCCATTGATCGGCCTTGTAACCGCAGGCCGGAATGATGCCGACCATCTCGAAACCGGCCTTCTTGTGCAGATTGATCGACGGTGCGTTGGCCGAGTCGCCGATGATCCCGACCATGCGCCGGAACCCAATCGCCGTGCAGACCTTGATCAGATCATCCAGGAGGCGGGTGCCGATGCCGCCGCCGCGCGCCTGCTCGGCGACGTAGATGGAGTTCTCCACCGTATTGCGGTAGGCCGGCCGCGGCCGGTACCTGCCGGCATAGGCGTAGCCCATTATCACGCCGGCTTGGGCCGCGACGCGGTAAGGAAACCTGTCGGCGAGCAGCGCGTCGCGGCGACGGGTCATCTCGTCGACGTCCGGCGGCGTCTCCTCCCAACTGGCGAGGCCGTGGATGACGTGATGCGCGTAGATTTCCTGGATTGCCGGCATGTCGGCGTCGCCGACGTCGCGGATGACGACGTCGGCGGGGCCGGTCACTCCGCCGCCTTCGGCAGCCATTTCGGATCTTCCTTCAGGATGTCCAGGTCGAGCTCGGTCAGCACCTTGATCAGCTTGCCGACGTGACGGATCAGCTCGGCCATCCCGGGGCCGCGCTCGATCCGATGTTCGTCCATGTAGAGCGCCCGATTGATCTCGATCTGCAGGGCGTGCATGCCCTCCTCGGGCCGGCCGTAGCGCCGGGTGATGTAGCCGCCGGCATAGGGCCGGTTGCGGACGACCCGGTAGTTGAGGTCTTTGAGGGTCTTTTCGGCCAGCGCCGTGACCGCCTGCGCGCAGGCGGCGCCGTGGCAGTCGCCAAGGACGATGTCGACGTTTTTCAGTCCCTTCGCCCGAATTCCCGGCGCTCCGGCCGAGGGCATCGAGTGGCAGTCGACCAGGAGGGCGCCGCCGAACCGCCGGTGGGTCGCGTCGAGAACCTCCGTCAACGCCCGGTGATAGGGCCGATGATGGCGTTCGATCCGCTGACGCGCCGACGCGAAGGTGATCGGCGAGTCGTAAATGGCCTCGCCATTGGCAACCACTTTGGGCACGGCACCTGGTCGAGCCATTGATCGGCCTTGTAACCGCAGGCCGGAATGATGCCGAC
>JAPPPF010000199.1:0-10561 GCA_028817665.1 Magnetovibrio sp.
GAATATTACGTATCCCCGCGCCGCCTTTCAACGTGATCGAAAGGAGAACGTCAAAAATAATCTTCTTGACAATTTTCGCCCCGCGCCTCCCCGTCCGAATTTCCGGCGCGCGGCCACGAAAAACGCCGCGCTCCGATGGAACGCGGCGCCGCATGGGCGGGCTGAAGGTACCCTGGATTAGGCGGCCATCGCCTTGATCCGCTTCGACAGCCGCGACAGCTTCCTGGAAACCGTGTTCTTTTCCATGACGCCCTTGTTGACGCCGGCCATCATTTTCGGCTGCGCTTCGCGGAACGCCTTCATCGCGGCTTCCTGGTCGCCGCTGGCGATCGCCTCCTCGACCCGGCGGATGTGGGTCCGGATGTCGCCGCGGCGGCGCCGGTTGACGGCCGTGCGGGTGGCCGTTTGGCGAATGCGTTTCTTGGCTTGCAGAGAGTGGGCCATGGCCTCACACCCCTTTTCAATCTCGTTCGTACAGTCGTCGGAAGGCAGGCTTATATAAGTGCTGGCGGTTCAGGTCAAGCGTCCCGTTGCGCCCGATTTGAGGACCTGCTTAGCGGCCTTGCGGGCGCAGGGTGAAGCGCACCCCGGCACCGTTCCCGGCGGCCTCGGCCGGGCCGATATCGATCCTCAGCACCTCGCCGTCGCGGCCGTACTCGCCGGCCGCCCCAGCACGCCAGCCCAGCTGCGGCAGGGTTTCCGAATAGAACGTCGCGATGGCGCCGGCGTCGACCCCGCCGGCCGCATAGGCCTCGACGATCCGGCCCGTGGGCCCGTCGAAACTCATTGCCGAGGCCGTATCCTCGACCAATCCGGGCATCAACGGCAGATCCTCGATGACGCTCAGGAACTTGGCGCCGGCGGCCGCCGGCGCGGCCAGGGCGGCGAGGATCGCGGCGATGACGAGGGCGTGTCGCAAGACCATCTCCGCTTATACCTCAGCGCTGACAGTTCGGGCAAAAAAATGTCGAGCGCCCGGACTGCACGATCTGGCGGACCGGGTGGCCGTCGCCGCATCGCCGGCAGGGCTCGCCGGCGCGGCCGTAGGTCTGGAAATCATGCTGGAAGTAACCGAGTTCGCCGTTGGTCTGGCGGTGATCCTGGAGCGACGATCCGCCGGCCTCGATAGCCCGGCCGAGCACGTCCTTGATGGCCGCCGCCAGGCGCCCGGCGCGGCCGCCCTGCACCGTCCGCGCCTTGCGCCGCGGCGAAATGCCGGCCTGGAACAGCGCCTCGCACACATAGATGTTGCCCAGCCCGGCGACCGTGCGCTGATCCAACAGCGCCGCCTTGATCGGCGCCGCCCGACCGGCCAGCCGATCGGCCAGGACGCCGGCATCGAAGCCGTCGCCGAGCGGCTCGGGCCCGAGGTCGCGCAGCATCGGATGGCCGTCCGCCTCGACCGCGTCGGCGAGGTCCATGAACCCGAACCGGCGCGGGTCGTTGAACCGCACGACGACGCCCTCCTCGGTCTCGACGATGACGTGGTCGTGGGGCTCCTCGGGCGGCGCGTCGCCGTGGAAGATCCGGAACCGGCCCGACATCCCGAGGTGCGCGATCCAGACGGTGCCGTCGTCGAGGGTAATGGTCAGGAACTTGGCGCGGCGGCCGACGTCCCGGACCCGGCGGCCGGTCAGCCGCTGGCCGAAATCGTCGGGCAGCGGCCAACGCAGATCGCGGCGCCGGATGATCACCCGGGCGAGGCGCCGGTCCTCGAGCGCCGGCGCCAGCCCGCGGCGCACGGTTTCGACCTCGGGAAGTTCGGGCATCTCTCGTGGAATCCTTCGCGTTCGCAGGTGGCGCCATAAGATATGGCGTGAACGGCGGCCGCTGTCCACAGGCTGGTTTCCGGGGAAGCCATGGGCTAATGTCCGGGCCATGTCGGCACAAGCGACAAATAATGGCGCCGGCGGCGGCGCCGACGGCGGTCCGACCGCGGATTTCGGCTACCAGCAGGTGCCCGAGGCGGAAAAGGCGTCGCGGGTCCGCGAGGTCTTCGACAGCGTCGCGCCGCGCTACGACCTGATGAACGATCTGATGAGCCTCGGCGTGCACCGGTTGTGGAAAGAGGCCCTCATCGACCAATTGCGGCCGCGGCCCGGGATGGCGCTCGCCGATGTCGGCGGCGGCACCGGCGACATCGGCTTCCGGTTCCTGGAACGCGGCGGCGGCGGCGTGCAGGTGATCGATGTCAACGAGGACATGCTCGCCCACGGCCGCGACCGGGCCGTCGACCGGGGCCTCCTGGACGGCGTCGAATGGATCACTGGCGACGCCGAGGCGCTGCCCCTCGACGACATGTCCGTGGACGCCTACACCACGGCCTTTTGCCTCCGCAACGTCACCCACCTGGACCGCGCGCTCCGCGAGGCCAGGCGCGTGCTGAAGCCCGGCGGGCAGTTCCTTTGCCTGGAGTTCTCCCACGTCACCCTGCCGGCCTTGCGGGCGGTCTACGACGCCTATTCATTTTCCGTCCTGCCGGCCCTCGGCCAGGCCGTCGCCGGCGACCGCGACGCCTATGTCTACCTCGCCGAGAGCATCCGACGGTTTCCGGACCAGGATGCCTTCCGGGCAATGATCGAGGCCGCCGGCCTCGACCAAGTCCGGGTCCGCAACCTTTCGGGCGGCATCGCGGCCATTCATTCCGCCTGGCGGATATAGGACCGCCGCCCATGTTCCGCGCGCTCCGAAACGCCCGGCGGCTGCTCGCCATCGCCCGCCTGCTGGCCCGTCACGACGCCCTGTTTCCGCTGGAGTACCTCGACGTCGCGCCGGTCGTCGTCGGCGCCGCCAAATGGATGTCGCGCCGCGACGCCGAGGGCCGGCCCGGGCAGCGGCTCGCCCGGGCGCTCAACGAGGCCGGGCCGAGCTTCATCAAGCTCGGCCAGATCCTGGCGACCCGGTCCGACCTGCTCGGCGAGGAACTGTCGGCTGATCTCTCGGAGCTCCAGGACCGGCTGCCGCCGTTCCCGGGCACGGATGCCCGCGCCGCCATCGAGGCCGAGTTCGAGGAAAGCCTCGATGACATGTTCAGCGCCTTCGACGACGTCCCGGTCGCCGCCGCGTCGATCGCCCAGGTGCACTTCGCCGAGACCTCGGACGGCCGCGAGGTCGCCGTGAAGGTGCTGCGGCCGGGGATCGAGGCGGCCTTCGCCCGCGATCTCGACCTCTTGCACTGGGTTGCCGACCTGATCGAGCGCGCCCGACCGGACCTGCGCCGCCTGAAACCGCGCCAGGTGGTCGAGACCCTCGCCGAGACGGTGGAACTCGAGATGGACCTCCGCTTCGAGGCGGCAGCGGCGGCGGAACTGGCGGAGAACTTCGAGGGCGACGAGGATTTCGTCGTCCCTGAGGTGGATTGGGGCCGCACCGGCCAGCGCGTGCTGACGACGGAACGCCTGCACGGGCTTTCGCTCGACGACCGTGACGGCATCGTCGCCGCCGGGTTCGACCCCGAGGAGATCACCGCGAAGGCGGCCCGGGCGACCTTCCGGCAGGTGTTCCGGGACGGCTTCTTTCACGCCGACGTCCATCCGGGCAACCTGTTCGTCACCGCCGACGGCAAGATCGGCGCCGTCGATTTCGGCATCATGGGCCGGCTCGATGTGCGGACCCGGCGCATCCTCGGCGAAATGCTGCTCGCCTTCCTGACCCGCAACTACCGCCGCGCCGCCGAGGTCCACTTCGAGGCCGGCTGGGTGCCGGCCGACAAGTCCGTCGATGCCTTCACCCAGGCCTGCCGCTCGATCGCCGAGCCGATCCTCGACAAGCCGCAGAACGAGATCTCCATCGCCCGCCTGCTGGGCCAGCTCTTCCAGATTACCGAAACCTTCAAGATGGAAACCCAGCCGCAGCTCTTGTTGCTGCAGAAGACCATGCTGGTGGCCGAGGGCACGGCACGGAAGCTCAGCCCCGACGCCAACATGTGGCTGCTCGCCCGGCCCTTGATCGAGGAATGGATGACAGAGACGCTCGGCCCGGAGGCCCGGGTCAAGGACGCGGTGGAGGGCATCGCCGAGGCCGTCGAGCGCCTGCCGCGCATGCTCGACGGCATCGAGCAGAGCACCGGCATGATCGCCGACGGCCGGGTCAAGCTGCATCCCGACACCGTGAGGGCGCTCCGCGAGGACGCCGGGCGCACCTCGATCATGCCAACGGTGTGGATGGTCCTCGCCGTGCTGGCCGTCGCCATCGCGCTGGTGAAATGGTCCTGAGGCGAGCTAGTCGCCATCGCCGTCCGGGCGTTTGTCGGCGAATTCCCTGGGCGTGAGCTTGGTCTTGTGATCGATGGCGCCGGTGGCGCCGTCCGGATGATCACCCTGGAAATAGATCTTCTGCCATTTCGCCTTCTGCGCCTCGGAGCCCGGCTCGAGCAGTCCGGTATTGAATGAGTTCCGCGATTCCGTCCAGGCCCTGTATCGGTCCCTGAGTTCCGGTGAGTCGTCGAGGTTGCGGATTTCCGGTTCGGTCCCGTCGATCAGGTCGCGCGACAGCGGGAACAGGAAGCAGAAGGGCTCGCCCTTCTCGAAGCGGACAGCCTGGCCGGATCGGGTGAATTTCCAATTCATGGTGAAGGTGTAGGGCGACCAGTCGGTCTCGATGACCCCGGTCAACGGCTGGATCGCGTCCTTCAGCGCGTTGGTCGGGCCTTGAACCCAGAGATTGTGACCGGGCTCGGTCTGAAACAGATAGCCCGTGTGAAAGGTCAGGATGCCGGAGCCGAAATGGGTGGTCGGCAGCAGGTCGCCGGCGTCGAGGCGGCGAATGCTGATGTCGTCCTTGCCGGTGCCGCCGTTCCAGGTCGCCTCGAACCCGGCAGGACAGAGGATCTCCCAGCCGTGGCAGTTGGCGATGACCAACGGCAGGCAGCGGTAGCCGAACTGGTCGGGCAGCGCCTCCATCCAGTCGCGCTCGCGGGTGGCGGCGCGGATTTCCGGCTGGGTCGCACTGGTCGGATAGGCGATGAGGCGCAAGGAGGGCTCCAAAAGCCGGTGAATTGAGACCGAGACAATACTTGCACCCGGGGGGCCAAGTCACTAGGTTAATCACACTTAATTAGCGTTAAATTCGAGGTTTTTACGGTGCTCGCCGGGAAAAGAGTTCTGCTGATCATCTCGGGCGGCATAGCCGCCTACAAATGTCCGGACCTGGTCCGCCGGCTGCGCGAGCGCGGCGCCGCGGTGCGCTGCGTCCTGACCCAGAGCGGCGCCGAGTTCGTCTCACCGCTGGCCTTGGGCGCGGTTAGCGAGGACAAGGTCTATCAGGATCTGTTCTCCCTCACCGACGAGCACGAGATGGGCCACATCAACCTGAGCCGCCAGGCCGACGTCCTGCTCGTCGCGCCGGCGACCGCCAACACGCTGGCCAAGATGGTGCATGGGGCCGCCGACGACCTGGCGACCACGGTTCTGCTGGCCACCGACAAGCCCGTCGTCGTCGCCCCGGCGATGAACGTCCGGATGTGGGAGCACGCCGCCACCCAGGCCAACATCGCCGTGCTCAAGGACCGCGGCGTCACCGTCATCGGACCGGAGGAAGGCGACATGGCCTGCGGCGAATACGGCATGGGCCGGATGTCGGAACCGCTGGAGATCGCCGAGGCGCTGACCTCTTTTTTTCATGACGGCGCCCGCTTGAGTGGGAGACGTGCGCTCGTCACCAGCGGTCCCACCTACGAAGCCATCGACCCGGTCCGCTATATCGCCAATCGCTCGTCGGGCAAACAGGGCCACGCGATCGCCGATGCGCTGAGGCGGCTGGGCTCGGAAACCACGCTGGTGACCGGTCCGACGCGCCTCCCCGACCCACCGGGCGTCAACGTCGTGCACGTCGAATCGGCGCGCCAGATGCTGGCCGCCTGCGAGGCCGCGCTGCCCGCCGACATCGCCGTCTGCGCCGCCGCGGTGGCCGATTGGCGGGTCGCCACGGAAGCGGGCGAGAAAATCAAGAAGACGCCGGGCGGCGAGCCGCCGCCGCTGAAGATGACCGAGAACCCGGACATCCTGCACACGCTTTCGAACGCCGGCAACGCGCGGCCCGGCCTGGTCGTCGGGTTCGCGGCGGAAACCGAGAACGTCATCGAAAACGCCGTCGCCAAGCTCGCCCGCAAGGGCTGCGATTGGATCGTCGCCAACGACGTCTCGCCGGAAACAGGGACCTTCGCCGGCGACGCCAACACGGTGCATCTGGTCACCGCCGACGGCGTCGAGGACTGGCCCGAACTCACCAAGAAGGCCGTCGGCGCGCGCCTCGCGGCGCGCATCGCCGACGCCCTGGATGCCGCCCATGACTGACGTCGACGTCGCCGTCAAACGCCTGCCCCACGGCGCCGGCCTGGCACTGCCCGCCTATGCCACGGCGATGAGCGCCGGCGCCGATCTGCTGGCTGCCGTCGAGACGCCGCTGACCCTGGCGCCGGGCGAACGCTCGGTGGTGCCGACGGGCTTGGCCATCGCCCTGCCGGCCGGCTTCGAGGCGCAGGTCCGGCCACGATCCGGGCTGGCCGCGAAGCACGGCATCACCGCGCTGAACAGCCCCGGCACCATCGATGCCGATTACCGTGGTGAATTGGGTGTCATCTTGATCAACCACGGCGCGGACGCGTTCGTCATCGAGCGCGGCATGCGCATCGCCCAATTGGTCGTCGCGCCGGTGAGCCGGGCGGCGTGGCGGGAGGTCGAGGAACTCGACGCGACGGCGCGCGGCGACGGCGGCTTCGGCTCGACCGGTGTGAAGGGGGGAAACTAGGCGGTGTTCCGATTATCGAAAAAAGCGCTGTTCGCCATCGAGGCGGTGCTCGACATCGCCTATCACGCCGGCGCCGAGCCGGTACAGAGCCGCGAGATCACGCGCCGCCAGGGCATCCCGCGGCGTTATCTCGAGCAAGCCCTCCAGCAACTCGTGCGCAACGGCATTCTGATCGGCGTGCGCGGCCCCCGCGGCGGGTACCGGCTGGCACGCGAACGGCGCCGGATCAGCGTCGGCGACATCGTCCGCGTCGTCCGCGCCGTCGAGGCCGGCGAGCCGGCCGCCGACGAGATCGGCGGATCGGAGCTCGGCGAGAAGGTGGTCCAGCCCTTGTGGGCGGAGATGGAGGACCAGTTGATGACGCGCCTCGACGCGACCAGCATCGACGAGCTTTGCGACAAAGCAGACGGCGTCGGCATCGTCAGCGAAGGCCGCCAAACCCTGGATTTCACCATTTGACCGAACAGCCGGCGACGGCCGAAGGACCTCCATGAACGACCAACCGAACCCTGAATTCCGCGGCCGGATCTACGACAGCATCGTCGATACCGTCGGCGCGACGCCGCTGATCCGCCTGCGGCGCCTGGCCACCGACGCCGGCGTCGACGCCGACGTCCTCGGCAAGTGTGAGTTCTTCAACCCCCTGGGGTCGGTCAAGGACCGCATCGGCCTGGCGATGATCGGGGCCGCCGAACGGGACGGCCGGCTGGCCCCCGGCGCGACGCTGGTCGAACCGACCTCGGGCAACACCGGCATCGCGCTGGCCTTCGTCGCCGCCGCCAAGGGCTACCGGCTGATCCTAACCATGCCCGAGAGCATGTCCCTGGAGCGCCGCAAGATGCTGATGCTGCTGGGCGCCGAGATCGAGCTGACGCCGGCCGCCCAGGGCATGCGCGGCGCCATCGACCGGGCCAACGAAATCATCGCCGAGACCCCCGGCGCGATGATGCCGCAGCAGTTCGAGAACCCCGCGAACCCGGATATTCACCGGCGCACCACCGCGGAGGAAATCTGGACCGACACCGCCGGCGCCGTCGACGTGGTGATCAGCGGCGTCGGCACCGGCGGCACCCTGACCGGCGTCGCCGAGGTGATCAAGGCGCGCAAGCCCGAACTGAAGATGATCGCCGTCGAGCCAGAGGACAGCCCGGTGCTGTCGGGCGGCACGCCGGGGCCGCACAAGATTCAGGGCATCGGCGCCGGGTTCGTGCCCGATATCCTGAACCGCGACGCCATCGACGAGGTTCTGAAGATCGGCAATCAGACCGCCTTCGCCATGGCCCGCAAGGCGGCCAAGCTGGAAGGCCTTGCCGTCGGCATCTCGTCGGGCGCCGCCATCGCCGCGGCGCTCGAGGTCGCCGGCCGGCCCGGGATGGCGGGGAAATGCATCGTTGCCGTGCTGCCCAGCTTCGCCGAACGTTACCTGTCGACGCCGCTTTTCGACGGCCTCGAGGGATAGGACCGAGGGACCGAAATTCTTGGATTTCAGCGAACAACAGATCAACCGATACGCGCGCCACATCCTGCTCCGCGAAGTCGGCGGCGAGGGACAGCGGAAGCTGCTCGACGCCAAGGTCCTGGTGGTCGGCGCCGGGGGATTGGGGTCCCCCTCGATCCTCTACCTGGCGGCGGCCGGCGTCGGCACCATCGGCGTCGTCGACGACGACACGGTCGACCTCTCCAACCTGCAGCGTCAGGTCCTGCACGGCACCGATGACATCGGCCGCCCGAAGGTCGAGAGCGCCCGCGAGGCCGTGGCCGCCATCAACCCCGACGTCCAAATCGTCGCCCACGCCGAGCGGATCACCGCCGCGAACGCCGAGGCGGTCATCGGCGACTACGACATCGTTGCCGACGGCTGCGACAACTTCGCGACCCGGTTCCTGGTCAACGATACCTGCTATTTCCTGAACAAGACCCTGGTGTCGGCGGCGATCCTCCGGTTCGACGCCCAGGTCGCCACCTACCGGCCCTTCCCCGGCCCCGACGGCGAAGCGCCGGGGCCCTGTTACCGCTGCATCTTCCGCGAGGCCCCGCCCGACGGCCAGATCCCGACCTGCGCCGAGGCCGGCGTGCTGGGCGCGCTCTGCGGCATGGTCGGGTCCTTCCAGGCGACCGAGGTGATCAAGGAGATCCTCGGTATCGGCGAGAGCCTGGCCGGCTCGCTGGTCGTCCTCGACGGCCTCGGCACGACGTTCCGCAAGATCGCCGTGAAGCCCGACCCCGGCTGTCCGCTCTGCGGCGACGCGCCGACGATCACGGATCTCTCGGTCCATGGGTGAGCGGGGCCCCGAGAAACTCTCCGTCGTCGTCTACGACGGGCATTTCGACAAGGTCCATTACGCCCTGGTCATGGCTTCGGCGGCGGCCGCCATCGGCACGCCGGTGACCCTTTTCTTCACCATGGAGGCGTGCCGCGCACTGGTGTCGACGGATGGCGGACCGTCCGGCTGGGCGGCCCTGCCGCTGAGCGATGGCGGCGGCACCGGCGCAGAACGGGACGCCGAGTACGCGTCCCGGAAGGTCGCCACCTTCGACGAGCTTCTCGAGGCCTGCGCCGCGATGGAAGTGAAATTCCTGGTCTGCGAGATGGGGCTTCGCGCGAAGGGGCTCGCGCGCGCCGATCTCCGAGGCGACATCGCCATCGAGGAAGGCGGCGTCGTCACCTTCCTGACCGATGCCTCGAAGGACGGCGCCGTCGTATTCATCTGAGGGCGCCGGCGGCCCGTCAGCCCAGTGAAATGCCCTTCGATTTCAGGAACGCGGCGAACCCGTCGCGTTCCGGCAGCGACAATTGCCGGCTGACGTTCTCCGACCAGGTGCATTTCTCCAACACCCCGTAGCGCTCGGTGTGGCGCTGCTTGCCCGGCGGCAGCGGAAAGCGGGCGTGGTTGCGCTCGTCGTAATCGCCGACGCCCGCTTCCAGGTCCGAATCGTCGTAGGTCTCGCGGTGCACGACGACATCCGGCGGCAGGCGCATGGAGACGTAGCCGTCGTTCGCGGGCCAACCGACGCAGAGCCCGGCGATCGGGAAGACGCCGTCGGGGAGCCCGAGGAGATCGGCGAAGTCGGCGATGCGGTTGCGGATGTAGCTGATCGGACAGCAGCCGAGCCCGGCGCTTTCCGCCGCGACGATGAACATCTGCATGGCCAGCGCCGCGTCGACGCAGGCGTTCATGAAGGTATCTGCGTTGTCGTTGGCGTAGTCGTGGCCGCGCAGGGCGGCGAGGCGGCGGATGCGCCGGACGTCGCCCAGGAAGGCCAGGAACACCGGCGCGTCCGCGATCCACGGCATGCTCGGCACGAGATCGGCGATCTTCCGGCGGGTCGCCGGGTCGCGGACGGCGACGATGGAATACTGTTGCAGGTTCGACTTGGTCGGCGCCGACTGGGCGCAGGCGAGCAGCAGGTCGAGCAGACCGCCGTCGATGTCCTTCTCCGCGAAGGTCCGGCAGACGCGGCGTGTCAGCAGCCCCTCGATCGTCGGGTTCAGGTGCTTGGCGGCGGTATCCGCCTCGAGACCGAAGCGGTCCTCCCACATCTTCGCGAACTCAGTCATGTCGGTGGCTCCCCATTTAGACGATTTCCTGTAAACGGCGATGGACCGGACCCGGCGTACCCGAACCGACCGGCGCGCCATCAATGGCGACGAGGGCCCGGATGGCCCCGGAATTGGTGAGCAGCGCCTCGCTGGCGTCGCCGATCACGGCCGGATCCAGCGGCCGCTCGTCGACGTCCTCGGCGGCGATCACCTGGGCCCGCATGATCCCGGGCAGCGCGCCTTCGGCGATGGGCGGTGTGACCAGGCGGCCGT
>JAPPPF010000199.1:10571-20061 GCA_028817665.1 Magnetovibrio sp.
GCGGTGGGCCCAGTCGGCCGTCGATGACCACGAAGAGGTTGGCGATGGTCGCCTCCGCGAGGCGCCCGGCGGTGTTCAACAGAACCGCCTCGTCGGCGCCCCGCTCTCGCGCCTCGCCGGCCGCCAGGATGTTGTCGAGATAATTGGTGGTCTTCAGCAGGGCCAGCGGCGAATGCTCGTTGCGGCGGGTGACGCGGGAGATGACGGCCCGCACCGGCGCCACCTGCGGCGGCCGCGCCGTGGCCGTGACGATGACCGTCGGCAGCGCCTCGCCCATGGGCGCCAGGCCGGACTGCGCGGCGCCCCGGGTAATCGTCAGGCGGACCATGCCGTCGGCGACGCCATTCCGCGCCACCGCCTCGGCGAGGATATCGGTTAGCGCCGCGTCGTCGAGCGCCAGGCCGATTTCGAGGGCGCGGGCGCTGTCGCGGAGTCGGACCAGGTGGGCCGGGACACGCCGGATCGCGCCCGACCGCACGGCCAGGGTCTCGAACAGGCCGTCCCCCAGCATCACGCCCCGGTCGCCCGCCGGTACGCCGGGCGCGTCCGCCGCCAGCCATTGGCCGTTCACATAGACCGTCACACCACCGTTCCCCTGTCCCGCCAATCGGGATCCAGGCTGGAGAGTAACACGGCCGCCTTGTCGAGGCTCTCGGCGTATTCCGCGGCCGGGTCGGAATCGGCGACGATGCCGCCGCCGGCCTGGGCAACCACCTCGGTACCGTCGACGACCAGCGTGCGGATCACGATACTGGCGTGCATGGCGCCGTCGAACCCGATCCAGGCGATGGCGCCGCAATAGGGCCCGCGGCGGGCCGGTTCCAACTCGTTGATGATCTCCATCGCCCGGACCTTCGGCGCCCCGGTCACCGATCCGCCGGGGAAGGCGGCGCGCAGCAAGTCGACGGGGCCCGTGCCGGGCATCAGCGTTCCCGTCACCTCGGAAACCAGGTGGTGAATGCTGGCGAAGGTCTCGAGCCCACAGAGCTCGGTGACGCCGACGCTGCCGATGCGGCAGACGCGACCGAGGTCGTTACGCATCAGATCGACGATCATCAGGTTCTCGGCCCGGTCCTTCTCGCTGGCCAGCAGCGCTTCGGAAAGAGCCCTGTCATCGGCCGCCGTGCCGCCGCGCGGGCGCGTGCCCTTGATCGGCCGGGTGACCACAGACCCCGTATGATCGAGATCGAGGAACATCTCCGGCGACGCCGAGGCGACGGCCGCGTCGGGCCCGCATTGCAGATAGGCGCCGTAGGGGTTGGCCGACAGCTCGCGAAGCCGGCGGTACAGCATGAACGGCGGCAAATCGGCGGGCCGCTCGCCGAGGAAGCGCTGGGTGATATTGGCCTGAAAGATGTCGCCGGCGTGGATGTACTCGACGGTCTCGGCGATCATCGCCTCGAAGTCGGCGCGCGCCACTTCCGGGCGCCAGGCGCCCTGCGGCGTCCAGTCCAACGGCGGCAGCTCGGGTGCGCGCTCGATCCGCGCGGCGATCTCGTCGAGACGGACGGCGGCCGGGACCCGCGCCTCCGCGCCGGGCACGTCGACCGCCACCGCCCAGGCCGATTGGGATTGGTGATCGAAGGCGACGACGGTGTCGTAGACGGCCATGACCATCTCCGGAAGCCGACAGCCCGCCGACGCCGAGGGCGGCAGGCGCTCGAGGTGGCCGCCCAGCTCGTAACCCAGATACCCGGCGGCGCCGCCCTGGAACGGCGGCAGGCCGGGGTCCGGAACCAGCCGCCAAGCGCCGAGGGCCTCGGCCAGGGCGGCGAAGGGGTCGCCGTCGTTGGGAACCGTCTCGCAGGGGTCGACGGCGATGTAGCTGTAGCGGCCGCGGCCGCCGACCTCGCCGGCGCTGTCGAACAGCGCCGATACCGGGCCGTCCGGCTGGGCGCCCCCGAGCGCCGCGAAGACGCGGATCGGATCGTCGTAGGGGATGGGTCGGCTGAGCGGCGAGATCGCCATGACTGGCCCCCCGGCCGGGCGGCGTCTAGAATCCCTCGCCGAGCACCCGGTCCGGCGGATTGTGGCCGTCGATGAAGGTCTTGATGTTGATCAGCACCTTCTCGCCCATGTCGTTGCGGCCCTCGAAGGTGGCCGATCCCATGTGCGGCAGCAGAACGACGTTGTCGAGCGCCAGGAGCTTCGGATTGACGGCCGGTTCGTGCTCGAACACGTCGAGGCCGGCGCCGCCGATCTCGCCGCCGACCAGCATCCGGGTCAGGGCGTTCTCATCGATGACTTCGCCGCGCGAGGTGTTGACGATCACCGCGTGCGGCTGCAGCAGCTTGAGGCGGCGTGCCGACAAGAGGTGATAGGTGGCCGGCGTGTGCGGGCAGTTCACCGAGACCACGTCGACCCGGGCCAGCATCTGATCGAGGCTCTCCCAAAAGGTCGCCTCCAGCTCCTCCTCGACCTCGGCGTGGACCTGGTGACGGTTGTGGTAGTGGATGGAGAGGCCGAAGCCCCGGGCCCGGCGCGCCAGGGCCTGGCCGATGCGGCCCATGCCGACGATGCCGAGGCGCTTGCCATAGATGCGGTGGCCGAGCATGCCGGTGGGCGACCAGCCGCTCCATTCGCCGCTGCGCAACTTGCGCTCGCCTTCCGTCAACCGCCGCGACACCGCGAGGATCAGGCCCATGGTCATGTCGGCCGTGTCCTCGGTCAGGACGTCGGGCGTGTTGGTCACGGTGATGCCGCGCTGGCGCGCCGTGGCGAGGTCGATGTGGTCGATGCCGGTGCCGTAGTTGGCGACCAGGCGGAGCTGCTCGCCGGCCTGCGACAGGACCGCCGCGTCGATGCGGTCGGTGACCGTCGGCACCAGCACGTCGGCGGTCTTCACCGCCTCGACGATCTCGGCCTTCGGCATCGGTTCGTCGGTCAGATTGAGTTGGACGTCGAAGAGCTCCATCATCCGCGTTTCAATGGGATCCGGTAGCTTCCGGGTCACGACCACGCGCGGTTTGCTCTGAACCATGGATTCCTCCCTGCTGGTACCCAGGCCATAGCAATCCGCCCCGGGCTTGTCCAGCATCACGTCGAGCTTGCGTTGGCGCCGGCCGCGGAGCGCCCTATAATACGCTCACCAACATCAACGCGGTCCATCTTGATGCGCCTCAAGAACTTCCGTCCAATCATCGTTTTCGGACTTTTCCTGGCCCTGGCAATCGCCCTCGCCGACGCGGCGGTCGCGCAGAACCGCGGCACCGGCCTGCCGCTGCCGCGCTATGTCAGCCTCAGGGCGTCGGAGGTCAACATGCGGACCGGGCCGGGCGTCCAGTACCCCGTCGAATGGGTTTACCGGCGCCAGCACCTGCCGGTCGAGATCATCGCCGAATACGGCACCTGGCGGAAGGTCCGCGACTGGCAGGCGACGCAGGGATGGGTGCATCAAAGCATGCTGGCCGGACGGCGCACCTTCGTGGTCACTGATTCCGTGCGGACGCTCCGGAGCCGGACGGATTCCAACTCAGGCGCCGTCGCCCGCCTCGAGCCCGGCGTCATCGGCCGGATACTCGGCTGTCCGGCCGATTCCGGCTGGTGCAAGGTCGAGGCGGAAGGCCGGGAAGGCTGGCTTCGGCGAGTCGAGATTTGGGGCGTCTACCGCCACGAAACCCTGGAATAGGGACGGCTATTCGCTGAAATCGCCGGCCAGGGCGCGCCGCGTCTGCGGCGGCAGGACGGTCATGTGACCGTATTTCTCGTGCTCGATCGCCAGCACCGCCTTGACGGCCTCGTCACGGAAGCGGGCGATTTGCGCGTCGGTGAAGGGAAAATGCAGGAACTGCACCGACGACGCCTTGCCGTCGGCGCTGGTGCGGTCGACGTCGGCCTCGGGAACGGCGCGGATGACATCGTCGCCGAGGCTCAGGGTGACGGTTTCCTCGACGCCGCCGAGACCGGCGAGAAAGCGTTCGCGGCGTTCCGCGTCGTCGATCTCGAACATCAAGGTGGCGACCAGTTCGCGGCCCTTCGGGATCAACGGGTTGTAGGCGTTCAGTTCGTCGGCGATCTGTTCCTCGCCGCCGCGCTCGATGTAGAGCATCTCGTGGACCTGATGCCACATGGTCTCGTAGTTCTCGAAATAGAAGGTCGCGTCGGGGCCGAGGGCCAGGCGGCGGTCGCGCTTGACCTCGGTCATGCGCTTGCGGCGCTCGGCGCGCACCGGGGCGTAGTCGTCCATGGACATGATGTCGTCGCGGCGGATTTCGGTTTTCGGGCTCATGGCTTTCTCGCTTCGATCATATCCCGTAGGCACGGGCCAGGAGTTCGACGGGGTGCTGGGCGGCGCTGACGGCCTCGGTGCTTTCGCCGAGCTTCTCGATGCCCTGGAGAATGTGGTCGCGGGCCAGCGGACACTCGGAAACCACGTGGCCGCTGGCCGCCTTGGCGGCCTGGCGGGCGACCGGTTTGCCGACCTTCAGGCCGACCTCGAAGTTTTCCTTCATGATCCCCCAGGAGCCGCCGTGGCCGGAGCAGCGCTCGATCACGTTGATCTCGGTATCGGGGATCAGGCGCAACATCTCGGCGCCCTTCTGGCCCATGTTCTGGGCTCGCGCGTGGCAGGCGATGTGGACCGTCACGCCGCCCTCGAGCGGGCGCAGGCCGTCGGCGAGCCCTTCGTTCTTGGCGATGTCGGTGATGTACTCGGTGATGTCCGAAGTCGCGCCGCTCAAGGCCTTGACGTTATCGTCATCGGGCACGATCAGCGGCCATTCGAACTTCAGCATCAAGGCGCAGGACGGCACCAGGGCGATCACGTCGTAACCCTTGTCGATCCAGGCCTTGAGCTCGCCGGCGGTCTGCCGTGCGGCGTCGGCGACGGCCGCGATATCGCCCTGTTCGAGTTTCGGCATGCCGCAGCAGCGTGGATAGACGACTTCGGTCTCGACCCCGTTCTTGGCCAGGATCCGGCGCGCCGCGAGGCCGATATCGGTGTTATTGAAATTGGCGAAGCAGGTCGCGTAGAGGACCGCCTTGCGGCCGTGCGCGGGCGCGTCGGCATTGATCTCCGGCGCTTGGCTGGCGTGGTCCATCAGGGTCTTCGATTGGAACTTCGGCAGCGCCGCGTCGCGGTGCACGCCGAGCACGCCCTCCATGACCGGGCGGGTCACGTGGTTGCCGCATTTCGACGCCCAGTTGGCGAGCCCCGATACGTGCGACGCCAACCGGCCGTTGCGGTCGGTCTGTGTCAGCTGCTTGACACCAAAGGGCACGCCGGTCTTCTTCGCCTCGGCGGCGCGGGCGCGCAGCATCAGATGCGGGAAATCCAGGTTGAATTCGTGCGGCGGCACGTAGGGACACTTGGTCATGAAGCACATGTCGCAGAGCGTGCAGGCGTCGATGACCGGCTTGAAATCGGCGCTGTCGACGGTATCGAGTTCACCGCTCTCGGACTCGTCGATGAGGTCGAAGAGCCGAGGGAAACTGTCACAGAGGTTGAAGCAGCGGCGGCAGCCGTGACAGATGTCGAACTGGCGGCGCAGTTCGGCGTCGAGGGCGTCTGCGTCGGTGAACGCCGGGTCCTGCCAGGGTATGGGGTGCCGTTCGGGCGCCTCGAGGCTGCCTTCGCTCATCGTTTCTTCCTCCGTCGGGGGAGTACCGGCGCGGGAACCGGCGTCGGGGGGCGGCCGCGCCGCCCCCCGTATCCGTCTCGGTCGGGCCCGGGGCCTTAGTCCATGCTGTCGAGGGCCTTTTGGAAGCGGCCGGCGTGGGACTTCTCGGCCTTCGCCAGGGTCTCGAACCAGTCGGCGATCTCGTCGAAGCCTTCGTCGCGGGCCGACTTGGCCATGCCCGGGTACATGTCCGTGTACTCGTGGGTCTCGCCGGCGATCGCCGCCTTCAGGTTGTCGGAGGTGCCACCGATGGCGAGGCCGGTGGCCGGATCGCCGACTTCCTCGAGGAACTCAAGATGGCCGTGGGCGTGGCCGGTTTCGCCTTCGGCGGTCGACCGGAACACGGTCGCGACATCGTTGTAGCCTTCGATGTCGGCCTTTTGGGCGAAATACAGGTAACGGCGGTTGGCCTGGGATTCGCCGGCGAAGGCATCCTTCAGGTTCTGTTCGGTCTTGGTCCCTTGCAAGCTCATATCTGGTCTCCGTTCTGGGTGTCGTTGTCAAAATGGATTAATGGACGGCCGCGGCCCGAACGGACCCCACCCTCGATCTTAAATATGATGAGGGGTTGATGAAGAGTCAAGCAGTTTTCACCTATTCTAAAGAGGCAAACAACTCATTGATTTAGATCAATATTATTCTTCTAAACGGACGACGACATCGACCCGCTTGACGGTCTTCCCGTGCGGCGGCGCCGGCAGCTTCGAGAGCACGACGTCGTCGCCCGGAATGTCTTCCAGACGGTTCGAGCCTTCGAAGAAGAAATGGTGGTGGTCGGTGGTGTTGGTGTCGAAATAGCAGCGCTGGGAATCGACGACGATCTCGCGCAGCAATTCGGCTGAGGTGAACTGATGGAGCGTGTTGTAGACGGTCGCCAGCGAGACCCTGATCGACGCCTCCTGGGCTTCCGCATGCAGGCTTTCCGCGGTGACGTGACGGTCGCCGCCCTCGAACAAAAGCTTCGCCAGGGCAATCCGCTGACGGGTCGGACGCAGTCCGGCGGCGCGGAGTTTCTCGATCACATGACTATAAGGTCTCGGGTCCATCGTCGCTTCCATATAGTGATGACCAACGGGTTTGAAAGTCTCGCCCAAACCCATAATTATTTTGTGGAAAATAGGGTCGCCGGACGGAAACGTCAATACTTTGTTGTAAGATTTCTAAACTGCGGCGTGGCGCCCAGGTCCGCGATCACGCCTTCCCGGCGTCCGGCGACCGGGCCGACATCCCGATGGCGTTGTAGCCGCTGTCGACGTGATGGACCTCGCCGGTGACGCTGCGCGAAAGATCTGAGAGCAGGTAGAGCGCGGCGCCCCCGAGGTCTTCCTGCTGCAGCGGCCGGTTGAGCGGCGCTGCCTCCTGGGAACGCCGGAGGATCTCCCGGGCGCCGCCGATGGCGCTGCCGGCGAGCGTCCGCATGGGGCCGGCGGAAATCGCGTTGACCCTGATGTCGTCGGGGCCGAGGTCGCTGGCAAGGTAGCGGACGCTGGCCTCCAGCGCCGCCTTGGCGATCCCCATGACGTTGTAGTTGGGCATCACCTTCTCGGCACCGAAGAAGCTGAGGGTGAGCAGGCTGCCGCCGCCCTGCATCATCGCCGCGGCCTGGCGCGCCACCGCGGTGAACGAATAACAAGACACGTCGAGGGTGCGGCGGAAGTTCTCCTGGGTCGTGTCGACGTAACGGCCCTTCAGTTCCTCCTTGTCGGAATAGGCGATGGCGTGAACGACGAAATCGATCGCCTGCCATTGCCCGGCGAGACGGTCGAAGACGTTGTCCAGCGAGGCCATGTCCTCGACGTCGCAGTGCTCGACGAGCCCGGACCCGACCTGCTCGGCCAGTGGCTTGACCCGGCGCTCCAGCGCCTCGCCCTGATAGGTGAAGGCGAGCTCGGCGCCGTGGTGGTGCAGCATCCGGGCGATGCCCCAGGCGATCGAGTTGTGGTTGGCGACGCCCATGATCAGGCCGCGCTTGCCGGCCATCAGCGGTCCGGCCGCCGGCACGTTCCATTCGTCGTTGTTGGGTTTCAATTGTTCGGCCACGCGCAACCTCCCGTGTTTGGAAAGTTGGTGATCAGTGTTCGTAGCGGCTGAACGCGAGGGTCGCGTTGGTGCCGCCGAAACCGAAGCTGTTAGACAACACGCAGTTGACCTCGGCGTCATCCATGCGTTCGGTCACCAGCGGCATGTCGCCGACGTCGGGATCGACGTTCTCGATATTGGCCGAGGCGCAGATGAAGTTGTTCTCCATCATCAGCAGCGAATAGATCGCCTCCTGAACGCCGGTGGCGCCGAGGGAATGCCCGGTCAGGGACTTGGTGGAGCTGAAGTTCGGGATCCGGTTGCGGTCCTCGAACACGGCGCGTATCGCCTCCAGTTCCTTGATGTCGCCGACGGGCGTCGATGTGCCGTGGGTGTTGATGTAGTCGACGGGCCTGTCGAGGTTCTTCATGGCCATGCGCATGCAGCGCTCGGCGCCCTCCCCCGACGGCTGCACCATGTCGAAGCCGTCCGAGGTCGCGCCGTAGCCGGTCAGTTCGCCGTAGATCTTCGCGCCGCGTGCCTTGGCGCGCTCCAGCTCCTCGAGAATAACCACGCCGCCGCCGCCGGCGATGACGAAGCCGTCACGGTCCGCGTCGTAGGCCCGGGACGCCTTTTCCGGCGTGTCGTTGTACTTGGAGCTCAGGGCGGGCATGGCATCGAACAGCACGCTGAGGCTCCAGTGCAGTTCCTCGCCGCCGCCGGCGAAGACGACATCGGCCTTGTCCATCTGGATCAATTCCGCGCCGTTGCCGATGCAATGCGCGCTGGTCGAGCACGCGGAGCTGATGGAATAGCTAAGGCCCTTGATCTTGAAGGCGGTGGCCAGCGTCGCCGAATTGGTCGAACACATGGCCTTCGGCACGACGAAGGGACCGACCTTCTTGGGGCCGCGGTTGCGGGCGTTGTCGGCGGCATGAACCTGGTTCGAGGTCGACGGGCCGCCAGAGCCCATGATCATCGCCGAGCGCTCGTTGGAGATGTCGGCCTCCTCGAGGCCGGAATCGGCGATTGCCTGGTCCATGGCGACGTAGTTGTAGGCGGCACCGTCGCCCATGAACCGGCGCCAGCGCCGGTCGACGGCCTCGTTGAGGTCGATCTTCGGCATCCCATAGACATGGCTGCGAAAGCCCATATCCCGGTATTCCTCGCTGAAGGTGATGCCGGACCGGCCGTTCTTCAGCGAGTCGAGAACCTCGTCCTTGTCGTTACCGATGCACGAAACGATGCCAATGCCGGTGACCACTACACGTCGCATTTAAATTCCATCCTTAATTTTCGTCTTCGGTGAACAGCGTCACCTTCAGCCCTTCCGCGACATAGGCCACGGTTCCGTCCACCAGCATCTTCCCGTCGGCGATGCCGAGCGTGATCTTGCGGCTCATCACACGCTTGATATCGACGACGAAGGAGACCAGCGAGGCGCCGGGCTGCACCTGTTCGGTAAACTTCACGCTGCCAACGCCGAGTGCCCGGCCGCGCCCGGGCGCGCCGGTCCAGCCGAGGAAGAACCCGACCATCTGCCAGAGCGCGTCCAAACCGAGACAACCCGGCATCACCGGATCGCCCTCGAAGTGACAGGGGAAAAACCAGAGGTCCGGTTTGACATCCAGTTCGGCCACCGCTTGGCCGTTGCCGTAGGCGCCGCCGTCGGCGGTGATTGACGTGATCCGGTCGAACATCAACATCGGCGGCAGGGGCAGCTGCGCGTTGCCGGGACCGAAGAGCTCGCCGCGTCCGCAGGCCAGCAAATCCTCGAAACTGTAGCTATTCTTCTGGGTCAAAAGCGTCTCCGCACCTCGTCGGCAGCGTCGCCGTGCGATCCCGTCGGGCAC
>JAPPPF010000145.1 GCA_028817665.1 Magnetovibrio sp.
CACCAAGACGGACGCTGGTGTGATCGAGCGGGCCTACGACGACGCCGAAGGCGTTACCGCGGCCTTCAATCTCAACCTGCTGGCGCGGATCAATCGCGAGCTCGGGGGGGATTTCGACCTCGGCCGGTTCCGCCATCGCGCGCTCTACGACGCCGACGAAGGCCGGGTCGAGATGCACTTGGAAAGCCTCGAGGCGCAGCGGGTGCGCGTCGGCGATACGGTCTTCGACTTCGCCGCCGGCGAGACCATTCACACGGAGAACTCATACAAGTACGCCATCGATGAGTTCGCCGATCTCGCCGGGCGCGCAGGCTACGCGTCGGAAAGGGTGTGGACGGACGACGCGACGCGGTTCGCGATCCACGCGCTCAGGGTTCAATGATCGGATTGCTGGGCGCAGTCGATGCAGGCCGGCAGGGTCGGGTCGTGTTCGAGGCGTTTCGGCTCGATCTCCTCGCCGCAGGACACGCAGTAGCCGAACTCGCCGTCCTCGATGCGCTGAAGCGCCGCGTCGATGCGCTGGATCTCGACGGTGCGGCGGCGCTCCGCCTCCAACGCCATGGCCTGGTTCTGCAGCGCGTCCATGCGCGACAGGCGGCCGACCATGGATTGGTCGAGTTCCACGGGCTGGCGCTCGCTTTCCGTGCTCTGCGAGTCGGCCTTGATCTCGCGGCGCAGGGCCTGGAGGCGTTCGCGGAAATTCTTCGTGTTCAATTTCGCCATATCGATCCGGTTCCGACAAAAGCGTGGCACGGATGGATTCAAGGGGCAACCCCGCTTGAACGGGCCTCGGGGATGGCGTATCACCCGCCCATCCAGCTTGCGCGCCACGAGAAAGCCCGTTCATGAACATCCATCAAACCTTCCGCCAGCACGTCCTCGCCGCCATCGACGGTCTCGCCGCCGCCGGCCGGCTGCCGGCGGACATGGACCTGGCCCGGGTCGGCGTCGAGCCGCCGCGCGAGGCCGGCCACGGCGATCTCTCGACCAACGCCGCGATGCTGCTGGCGAAGCCGGCGAAGATGAAGCCGCGCGATATCGCCGAGATGCTGGTCGAGCCGCTGCGGGCCCTGGATGCCGTCGCCGATGCGTCCGTCGCAGGGCCCGGTTTCATCAACCTGACGCTGGCGCCGGGGGTATGGCACGAATGCCTGGCCGCCATCCTCGAAGCCGGGACCGCCTACGGGAACTCGGACATGGGCGGCGGCGCGCCGGTCAACGTCGAATACGTCTCGGCCAACCCCACCGGCCCCTTGCACGTCGCCCACGCGCGCGGCGCGGTGACCGGCGACGCGCTCGCCAACCTTTTGGCCAAGGCCGGCTACGCCGTGACCACCGAGTATTACATCAACGACGCCGGCGCCCAGGTCGACGCCCTGGCGCGATCCGCGCATCTCCGCTACCGCGAAGCCCTCGGCGACGAGATCGGCGAGATTCCGGAGGGCCTCTATCCCGGCGACTACATGGTGCCGGTCGGCGAGGCGCTGGCGGCGGAGGGGGGCGACGCCTGGCGCGACGCGCCGGAGGCCGAATGGCTGGAACGGTTCCGCGACCGGGCCATCGAGATGATGATGGAGACGGTCCGCGCCGACCTGGCCGCCCTCGGGGTCGAGCAGAAGGTCTTCACGTCCGAGCGCGGGCTGGTCGACGCCGGCGCCGTCGACGCCGTGTTCGAAATCCTGGAGGGGCGCGGCCTCATCTATACGGGCGTGTTGGAGCCGCCGAAGGGCAAGAAGCCCGACGACTGGGAACCGCGCCCGCAAACCCTGTTCAAGGCCACCGATTTCGGCGACGACGTCGACCGGCCGATGAAGAAGTCGGACGGCAGCTGGACCTACTTCGCCAACGACATCGCCTATCACTACGACAAGTACCAGCGCGGCTTCACCACGATGATCGATATCTTCGGCGCCGATCACGGCGGTTATGTCAAGCGGATGAAGGCCGCGGTGGCGGCGATGAGCGACGGCGGCGCCGACCTCGACATCAAGCTCTGCCAGATGGTGCACCTGAAGAAGGGTGGCGAGCCCATGCGCATGAGCAAGCGGGCCGGCAATTTCGTGACGCTCCGCGACCTCATCGACGAGGTCGGCAAGGACGTCGTCCGGTTCATCATGCTGACCCGCAAGAACGACAGCCAGATGGAGTTCGATCTCGACAAGGTGGTCGAGCAGACCCGCGATAATCCGGTGTTCTACGTGCAGTACGCCCACGCCCGCTGCCGCTCGGTGTTGCGGGCCGCGGCCGAACTGTTCGGCGGGCCGGTTTCGGCGGCCGATCTGGCCGGCGCCGATCTCGCGGCGCTGGACGACCCGTCCGAGCTGGAGCTGATCAAGCGCATGGCCGAGTGGCCGCGCGCCGTCGAGGCGGCGGCCGAGGCGCATGAGCCGCACCGCGTCGCCTACTACCTGCACGATCTGGCGGAGAGCTTCCACGCGCTCTGGAACAAGGGCAAGGACGACGTGCGCCTGCGCTTCATCCACGAGGACGACGACGGGCTGACGCGCGCGCGCCTGGCGCTGGTGCAGGGGGTCGCCCTGGTGATCGCGTCGGGGCTCGAGGTGTTCGGCGTGACGCCCGTGGAGGAGCTCAGGTGAGCCGCGAGGCGGCGCGCCTCCGCCGCCAGGTGCGGGCCCTGGCGAAAACCTGCCCGCACATGGCCGAGGCGCTGGAGATCGGCGGCATGCCGCCGCCCCGCGACCGGGCCGGCGGTTTCGCGACGCTGCTCCGGATCATCGTCGACCAGCAGATCTCGACCCACGCCGGCGCCGCCATCTGGCGCCGGCTCGAGGACCGGCTCGGCCACGTCACGCCGGACCGCGTCATGGCGGTGCGTCCCGCGACCCTGCAGAAGTGCGGGCTCAGCAAGTCGAAGATGACCTATGCCCGGAACCTGGCCGGGGCCATCCGTTCGGGCGATCTCGACATGGACGGCCTCGAGGAGATGAGCGACGCCGACGTCGCCAAGGCCCTGATCGCGATCAAGGGCATCGGCACCTGGACGGCGGAGATCTATTTGATGTTCGCCTTGGGCCGTCCCGACGTGATGCCGGCCGGCGATCTGGCCTTGCAGGTGGCGGCGGGGCGGCTGATGGGACTGGCCGAGCGCCCGACGGCGAAGCAATTGGGTGAGATCGCCGAACGCTGGCGCCCGCGGCGCACCGCGGCGGCGATCATGCTGTGGCAATACTACCGCCGCGCGCCGCTCGCCGATTAGCCGATATTTATTTGGCGGCGGTGAATGTGTTAGAGTTGCCTAAAATAATATGTCGGGTTGTTCCTGGAAGTAGGGTGATGAGGAGTTCAAAGGGAATTTCGCTGTCGCGGATGCTGTTGCCGGCGGTGCTCGCTGGCGCGGTGTGGTGGCCGGGCATTGCCGCGGCCGACGAGAACTCGACGACGTCACCGCCGCCGGCGGCCGCGGACAAGGTCGAGGATCCGCTGGAGGGCATCAACCGCTTCACGTCCGGGTTCAACCGGATATTCCGGGGCGCCATCGTCGATCCGCTGGTCGACGGCTACCAGGCGATCACGCCGGAGCCCGTGCAGGACGCGCTGGGCAAGGCGGCGGCCAACCTGAACGAGCCGGTCACCGCGGTCAGCAGCTTCTTGCAGGGCGACACGGAAAACGCCGGCAACGCGACCAAGCGGTTCCTGATCAACTCGACGCTGGGCATCGGCGGCCTCAACGACCAGGCGACCGAAATGGGCTATGAATCACGCCAGGAGGATCTCGGGCAGGCGGCCGGTCATGGCGGCGGCGAGGCGGGCGCGCACATCGTGCTGCCAATCCTCGGGCCGAGCAACATGCGCGACGCCACCGGGGACATCATCACCGGCGTGCTGTCGCCGTTGCCGCTGATCGGCAAGGTCGCGCAGGGCTCGGTCCAGTATTCCGGCAATCAGGACGACGTCAACGCGGTCTCGAAAGGCTCGCTCGATCCCTACATCGTCGAACGCGACGCCTACGAGCAGCACCGGCAGTTCCTGATCAACAACGGCAAGATCGCGCCGGCGCAGGCACCGGCGCTCGATTCCAGGGATTTCAAGTAGGCCGGCGGCCTAGCGGCAGTCGACGGTGGCGTCGTAGCCCTTCGATTTGGCGTACCAGCCGGGCTGCACGCTGAGTCCGAGTTGGCCGGTCGGATTGCGCGACGCCTTGAT
>JAPPPF010000269.1 GCA_028817665.1 Magnetovibrio sp.
GCCCTCCTGATCTTCCCGCTGGCCGTTTTCCTGGCCGTCATGTTCGGATCCCGGACCCTCATCCGGCGTCTCTCCGAACGCGCCATCCTCGATCACCCCAACGACCGCTCCAGCCATACCGCGCCGACGCCGCGCGGCGCCGGCATCGCCGTGGTCGGCGCGCTTTTGCCGGCGTGGGCGCTGATCGGCGCCGTCACCGGCCAGCTCACCGAACCCCTGTTCCTGGTCGCCGGCATGGCGCTGGTCCTGGCCGTGGTCTCGTGGATCGACGATCTGCGCGGCTTGAGCCCGCTCGTCCGCATCGGCGTGCAGGCCGCGGCCATCGCCGCGGTGATGACGCTGGCGCCGCCGACGGCGCCGGTCTTCGGCGGCCTGTTGCCGCCGGCCCTCGATCACCTGGCCGCCGGCCTCATCTGGCTCTGGTTCGTCAATCTCTACAATTTCATGGACGGCATCGACGGCCTCGCCGGCGTCGAGACCCTGGCCATCGGCGTCGGCGCCTTCGTCGTCGCCCGCAAGCTCGGCCTCGGCGGCGCGCAGATGGCCCTGGCCCTGACCCTGGCCGCCGCGGCGCTCGGTTTCCTGCGCTGGAACTGGCATCCGGCGAAGATCTTCCTCGGCGACGTCGGCAGCATTCCCCTCGGTTTCCTGACCGGGTGGCTGCTCCTCAACCTGGCCGCCGCCGGCGCCTGGGCGCCGGCCTTGATCCTGCCGCTCTACTTCCTGGCCGACGCGACCTGGACCCTGGCGCGCCGCGGCCTGCAGGGGCGGCGGATCTGGGAGGCGCACCGCGAGCACTTCTACCAGCGCGCCGTGGACAGCGGGCTGCGCCACGACCAGGTCACCTGGATCATCGCGGTGGCCAACATGTTCCTGGTCATGCTGTCGCTGGTCGCGATGCGGGGCCAGCCCATCGCCGCGCTGCTCGGCGCCGCGGCCGCGATCACGCTGCTGTTGGTGCTGCTGGCCAAGGGCGGACCGACGGACTAGAACGGCGCCATGCGGATTCTGTTCCTCACCGAGAACTTCCCGCCGGAAACCAACGCCGCGGCGACCCGCGTCTACGAACGCGCGTGTTACTGGGCGAAATGGGGGCACCAGGTCACGGTCCTGACCTCGGCGCCGAACTTTCCGCACGGCCGGCTCTTCGACGGCTACCGGAACCGCTGGCACCAGGTCGAGACCATGGACGGGCTGCGCGTCGTCCGGGTCAAGACCTACATCGCCGCCAACCGGGGCACGCTCCGGCGCAGCCTCGATTTCGTCAGCTTCATGGTCTCGGCCTTCGCCGCCGGGTTGTTCGAGAAACGGCCCGACCTGGTCTGCGCGACCTCGCCGCAATTCTTCGCCGCGGTCGGCGGCTGGGCCCTCGCCGCGGTCCGCCGGGTGCCGTTCGTGTTCGAGTTGGGCGATCTCTGGCCGACCTCCATCGTCGCCGTCGGCGCCATGCGCGACAGCGCGGCCATCCGCTGGCTGGAGCGCTTGGAACTGTTCCTCTACCGCCGCGCCGCCGCCGTCGTCGCCCTGACCCGGGCGTTCAAGGAAAACCTGGTCTCGCGCGGCATCCCGCCCGACAAGATCGCCGTCGTCGTCAACGGCGTCGATCTCTGGCGCTACGGCCCGCGGCCGCCGGACGCCGGCCTCGCCGCCGAGTGGGGGCTCGACGACAAGTTCGTCGTCGGCTACGTCGGCACCCACGGCATGGCGCACGGGCTGCGCAACGTCCTCGACGCGGCGGACCGCCTCAAGGGCCGCGGCGACGTGGTCTTCCTGCTCGCCGGCGCCGGCGCCGAGCGCGACCAGCTGATCGCCGAGGCCGGGCGCCGGAACCTCGCCAACGTGGTGTTCATGGACCCGCAGCCGAAGGAGCGCATGCCGGCGGTCTGGTCGCTCTGCGACGTGGCCCTGGTGCACCTCCGCGACACGCCGGCCTTCGCCGAGGTGATCCCGTCGAAGATGTTCGAGGCCATGGGCATGGGGCTGCCGATCGTCTTGGCGCTGCCGGCCGGCGAGGCCAGCGGGATCTTGGCCGAGGCCGGCGCCGGGGTCCACGTCGCCGCCGAGGACCCGGCGGCGCTGGCCGACGCGGTCTCCGGGCTCTGCGACGACCGACGGCGCCTCGGCGACCTCGCCGGGCATAGCCTCGCCGCGGCGCCGCGCTACAGCCGCGAGACCCAGGCCGCACACATGATCGCCGTGCTCGACGCCGTCGCCGCGGGGCGCGGCGGCGAGGCCGCCGGGATCGCCGTGCCGGCGCCGGAGAAGCCGTGATGCGGGTCCTGGTGACCGGCGCGTCGGGCTTCGTCGGCCGCCACCTCTGCCGGGCCCTGGTGGCGGGCGGCCACGGCGTGGTGGCGGCGCTGCGCGGCGACCTCGCCGAACTGCCCGACGGCGTCACGCCGGTCGCGGTCGGCGACATCGGTCCCGAGACGGCGTGGCGGGCGGCGCTCGACGGCGTCGACGCGGTGGCGCACCTGGCCGGGCGCGCCCACGTCATGCGCGACGCCGCCGACGCCGAGGCCCGCTACGTCCGCACCAACGTCGAAGGCACCCGGCGCCTGGCCGAGGAGGCGGTGGGCACCGGGGTGCGCCGGTTCGTCTTCCTGAGTTCGGTGAAGGCGGTCGGCGAACGGACCGCAGACGCGCCGTTCACGCCGGACGCCGAGGCCCGCCCCGAGGATGCCTACGGCCGCACCAAGCTCGACGCCGAGGCGGCGCTGCGGCTGGCCGCCGAGGGCACCGGCACGGAAGCCGTCATCATCCGCCCGCCGCTGGTCTACGGGCCCGGGGTCAAGGGCAACCTGCTGACCCTGCTGAGCGCCGTCGCCGGGGGCCGTCCGCTGCCGCTCGGCGCGGTCGACAACCGGCGCAGCTTCGTTTACGTGGAAAACCTCTGCGACGCCGTGGCGCGCGCCGTGGCGGCGCCCGCCGCCGCCGGCACCTATTTCGTCCGCGACGGCGACGACGTCTCGACGGCGGAGCTGATCCGCCGCATGGCGGCTGCCCTGGGCCGGCCGCCTCGGCTCTTTCCCGTGCCCGTCGGCGTTTTACGCCTGGTCAGCCGGATTACGGGAAAATCGGCGTCGGTTCAAAGGGTTAGCGATTCCCTCCAGGTCGACGATACGAGCTTCCGCGCGGATTTCGACTGGCGCCCGCCGTTCACCATGAATGAAGGGTTGGAACGGACCGCGGCATGGTATAAGAGCCGGAGCGAATGACCGTCCGCCGACCGCCGTTCAAGGGGATGCCCGACCTCGATGTTCCATAGAATCCAATCCCGCGGCTGGATCGCCTACGGCCACGATATCGTCATGGCGGCGGTCTCGTTCGCCTTGGCCGTTTATTTGCGGCTCGGGGTCTGGGTCTTCGAATACTACCCGGAAATGTGGACCAGCGCAGGCGCCCTGTTCACGGTGATCTGCGCGATCGTCTTCTGGGCCTCGGGGCTTTACCGCGGTGTCTGGCGCTATGCCTCGCTCAACGACCTCTGGGCGATCACCCGGGCGGTCTCGGTGGCGACGCTGGTGTTCGCCTTCGTCATGTTCATCTGGGTCCGCCTGGAGCCGCTGCCGCGTTCGGTTTTGCTGATCAACTGGTTCGTGCTGATGGCGCTGCTCGGCGGCCCCCGGTTCTTCTACCGGCTGATCAAGGACCGTCGGTTCGACGTGAGCAACGGGATCACCGACACCAAACGGGTGCCGGTGCTTTTGGTCGGCGCCGGCGACGGCGCCGAGCTGTTCATCCGCGCGCTCCGCCAATCGGACAATTCCAATTACCGGGCCGTCGGCATCGTCGCCGAGAACGCCGACCGCGTCGGCCGCGAGATCCACGGGGTCCAGGTCATGGGGACCACGGACGAGCTGGACCGCGTCGTCGAGAAACTGCGGCGCGGCGGCAACGCGCCGCAACGCCTGATCCTGACCAAGGACGACATGGACGGCGGCATGATCCGCGCGCTGTTCGACCGGGCCGATGCGCTCGGCATGACCTTGGCGCGGCTGCCGCGGATGACCGATTTCCGCTCGGGTATCGGCGACGAACTGAAGATCACGCCGGTCGCCGTCGAGGACCTGCTGGGCCGACCGCAGGTGCCGCTCGACCGCGCTTCCATGCAGCGCCTGGTCGCGGACCGCCGGGTCATGGTCACCGGCGCCGGCGGCTCGATCGGCGGCGAGTTGGTCCGCCAGATCTCGGAGTTCGGCCCGGCCGAGATCGCGCTCGTCGATCATTCCGAGTTCGCGCTCTACAACATCGACATGGAAATCGCCGAGACGGCTCCCGAGCTCGACCGCCGCTCGGTGATCGCCGACGTCCGCGACGCGGCACGGATCGACCGGCTGATCGGCGATTTCAAGCCCGAGCTGGTGTTTCACGCGGCCGCCCTGAAGCATGTGCCGATGGTCGAACACAACGTCTTCGAGGGGGTCGGCACCAATGTCTTCGGCACCATCACCGTCGCCGAGGCCTGCCGGCGCCACGAGGTCGGCGTCATGGTCCTGATCTCCACCGACAAGGCGGTCAATCCGACCAGCGTCATGGGCGCGTCGAAGCGGATCGCCGAGGCCTACTGCCAGACCCTGGACCGCCAGACCGCCGAGACCAGCGGCACCAAGTACGCCACCGTCCGGTTCGGCAACGTGCTCGGCTCGACGGGCTCGGTCGTGCCGCTGTTCCAGAAGCAGCTGGCCGGGGGCGGACCGCTGACCGTCACCGACCCCGACATGACCCGCTACTTCATGACCATCCGCGAAGCCGTGGAGTTGCTGTTGCAGGCCTCGGCGCTGGCCGCCGGGACGACGACCGGCACGGCCGAGGTGCCGAGCGGCAACATCTGCGTCCTCGACATGGGCGAGCCGGTGCGCATCCTGGACTTGGCCAAGCAGATGATCCGGCTGGCCGGATTGACCCCGGACAAGGACGTCGAGATCAAGATCATCGGCGCCCGTCCCGGCGAAAAACTGTTCGAGGAAGTGTTCCACGGGGCCGAGCCCCTGGTCGCCACGGATTGCCCCGGGATTCTTCTTGCCGCTCCGAGAACCGCTGATATAAACGCCGTCAACGAGGCGATCGAACGATTGCGCGGCCACTGTGAGCAGTTCGACGAGGACGGCGTCTTCCGGGTGATCCACGAAATGGTCCCCGAGTTCACCGGCCACAAGGAGGATCAGCGCAGCGCCGCCTCGGGCTGAAGAAACCAGAGCCAAGAGGTCCCGATCATGACATCCCCCATCAAGCGCGCCCTGATCTCCGTTTCCGACAAGACCGGCCTCGAGGACTTCGGCAAGGCCCTGGCCGACCAGGGCGTCGAGATCCTGTCGACCGGCGGCTCGGCGAAGGCGCTCCGCGACGCCGGCGTGCCGGTGACCGAGGTCTCGGATTTCACCGGGTTCCCGGAAATCATGGACGGCCGGGTGAAGACCCTGCAGCCGACCATCCACGGCGGTCTCCTGGCGATCCGCGGCAACGCCGAGCACGAGGCGGCCATGGAGACGCACGGCATCCAGCCCATCGACCTGCTGGCCGTCAATCTCTACCCCTTCGAGGCGACCGTCGCCGGCGGCGCCGATTTCGCCACCTGCATCGAGAACATCGATATCGGCGGCCCGGCGCTGATCCGCGCCGCCGCCAAGAACCACGCCTTCGTCACCGTCGTCGTCGATCCCGCCGACTACGCCCGGGTGACCGACGAGATGACGGCCAACGGCGGCGCCACCACCGATGAATTCCGCAAGGGATTGGCGGCCAAGGCCTACGCGCGGACCGGCGCCTACGACGCGGCCATCGCCGGCTGGTTCGCCGGCGAGACCGGTGAGACCTTCCCGGCCCGCGCCGTGTTCGGCGGCGAGCTGGCGCAGACCCTCCGCTACGGCGAGAACCCGCATCAGCAGGCGGCCTTCTACACCGGCGGCGCGGCGCGGCCCGGCATCGCCACGGCCGAGCAGCTGCAGGGCAAGGAGCTCAGCTTCAACAACCTGAACGACACCGACGCCGCCTTCGAGCTGGCGGCCGAGTTCACCGACGGACCGGCCTGCGTCATCGTCAAGCACGCCAACCCCTGCGGCGTCGCCGTCGCCGACAACCTGATCGACGCCTACAAGCGGGCCTTGAGCTGCGACACGGAGAGCGCCTTCGGCGGCATCATCGCCTTCAACCGCGCCCTCGACGCCGCCACCGCGGCCGAGGTCGCCGAGCTGTTCGCCGAGGTGATCATCGCGCCGGAGATCGACGCCGACGCGAAGGCCGTGCTGGCGGCGAAGAAGAACCTGCGCGTGCTCGCCACCGGCGCCATGCCCGATCCCGCGGAAGCGGGTATGACCGTCCGCTCGCTGGCCGGCGGCTACCTGCTGCAGGGCCGCGACGACCGGGTCCTCGAGGAGTTGAAGGTGGTCACCCAGCGCGCACCCTCGGACCGGGAGATGGCGGACTTGAAGTTCGCCTTCACGGTCGCCAAGCACGTGAAGTCGAACGCCATCGTCTACTGCAAGGACGGCATGACCGTCGGCGTCGGCGCCGGCCAGATGAGCCGCGTCAATTCATCCCGCATCGCCGCCTGGAAGGCCGCCGACGCGGCCCGGGTGGCCGGTGACGGGACCTCCTGGGCGGAAGGTTCCGTGGTCGCCTCGGATGCCTTCTTCCCCTTCGCCGACGGTCTCCTGGCGGCGGCCGAGGCGGGCGCCACGGCGGTGATCCAGCCGGGCGGCTCGATGCGCGACGACGAGGTCATCGCCGCCGCCGACGAACAGGGCCTGGCCATGGTGTTCACCGGGATGCGCCACTTCCGGCATTGAACGCGGTGTTCACGGCGCGGCGGCTCTAGGGCGCTCGCAGCAGCCGCTCAAGTTCATCGGCATCGATCGATTGGTGAACCGGCAGCATCAGCAGGGTTTGGCGCCACCTGTTCGCCAAGGGAAATCGATCGGGCTCGGCGGCCACCTCGCGGGCGAGATCGGGCCACGATTCGGCCGGCAGACCTTTCCTCCGCAATTCCCCATAGAGCTTCACCGCGCCGGCGTGGTCCGGGCAGCGCGCGACGAACCGGTAGGGGGCGGCGCCTTCCGCGGCGCTGGTGTCGAAGAACGGCTTCGCGTCGTTGGCGTTTTCGAGCCATCGCCGGTAGATCGCGGCATTGGCCCGGCGCCGCGCGCCGATGCTCTCGGCGTTCCGCATCTCGGCGCCGATGGCCCGCTTGGCGTAGGCGCCGGGGCCGCCGGCCGCCGCCGGGGCCACCGCGGGATCTTCATCGAAGGCCAATGTCTGGCGCCGTGTCCGGGACCGTTGCAGGGGCCCGGGAAGGATTTTCTGCACCGCCCGCTTGACGGCCCACGGCGTCACGGACTGGGTGCGCCGCGGCGGCGCTTCCGAGATCGCCGGCGCCGTCATGACCGCTCCGCAGGGAACCGGCAGGAACTTGTGCGGACTGAAGAAAACGACGTCGCCGTGCGCGCCGATATCGGCCTCGGGCCGGAGGACGTGGGCGCAATCCTCGACCAGCAAGGCGCCGGTATCGTCGGCGAACCGCCGCGCCTGTGCGCCGTCCGCCGGGTGGCCGAAGTAATGGACGAGGATGAAGATGTCGGGCCGGCCCTGTTCGGCCGCTCGCCGCAAGGCCGGCCAATCCGGATTCAGGTCCTCACCCAGTTCGTAATGGACGACGTCGATGCCGGCCAGGCGCGCCGGTTGAAGGGAGTTGTCGCAGAAATAGCTGGGGACCCAGAAACTCGGCATCTGTTCGCCGTGCCGCCGGCGCCAATCCGCGACCGTGTCGGCGAGCGCCCAAGCGGATCGACCGTACCAGCGCGCCTCGGACCGGCCGCCCGTCCACGGCGCGGCAAGGCTCCGGTCGTCGGCGACGGCGCCGAGGAAACCCGCGATCAGATCGCGCCAAGCCGGTTGCGGGCCGTAGGTCAGTCCCATGCTCGGTTCCGCCCGAATGACAACAACGAGCGCATTATCAGGTGGCCGGTGCGCATTGTCTAATCGCGTCGCTCGGCGCCGCGCCGGCCGCCCTAGGCTTCCGCCGCCCGGCCGCCCTAGGCTTCCGCCGCCCGGCCGCCGCCTGCATGTCCGTGGGCTCGATGTCCGGCGAGGAGAATGGCCATGATGACGAAGTAAGACATCTGCCACCAAGCCGACCAGAAGGAAAAATTGAACAGGCCCGACGCCCAATATCCGCCCGATGCGGCGATCGCCGCCAGGCAGGCAACCGAGCCGGTTTGGGCGTACATCCTGAGCAATCGCACCATCAGCCAACAGACCGTCGTCAGGAGCGACAGCGTCCCGATGACCCCCGTCTCCGCGAGGATCTCGAAGAACCAGCTGTGCGGATGTCCGGGGATGATATGGGTGGCGGCGCTGAAGGGCATGATCGCGGAGGCCTCGGGAATCAGGTTGATGGTGTTGATCCCGAGCCCGGCTATCGGATAGGACTGAAACACCCTCCAGGTGAATTCCCAGATGATCTGGCGTTCCCTGTCGATCAGCCACAGCGGCAACAATAGGTCGCGGTCCGTCGGCGGCACGTATTTCGTGACCTTCAGCAGGACGACGACGGCGATGGCCGCGACGATGACCCCCAAACCGATAATCAGGGATTGTCGGACCGAACGCCGGGTGCCGACGGCGACCGCCACGCACACGCCGGCGCCGAGCAATCCGGCCATGGCGGCGCGGTTATAGGTGACGAACAACAAGATCAGGAAACAGGCGATGGCGATGATCGCGAGTCGTTGCCAGATGCCGCGCTCCTTGCAAACGGACCATGCGAACGCCGGGATCAGCATCGGCGCCAGCGCGCTGAGGGGCTTCAACTCCGTCAACAGCGGCACGTCCCGCCAGCCCTTCAGATGCATCACCCAATATATGCCCGGATGCCCCAGCTTGGCGGCGATCCCAAGCAGCGCGCAGACGACCCCGCAGACGATGAGGCTGCGTCGGCAATAGCTGATCAACGTGTTGTCGGTGCCGAAGCTCGACCAGGCCAGCACGGCGATGGCGATGAACACGATGGTGCGGAAGGCGGCCTCGAAAGACCGGAGCGGGTCGAGGGAATTCACCAAGTTGGGAAGCCAGGCGAGAAAGGTGAGCAGGACCAAGGCAAGGCCGAGTCGGGGAATATCGTCGAGCACGCCCTTCTGACGCCGGCGCAACTCGCCGGAGAGCAGGACGCAGATGAGCGCGACGCCCACCGCCGCGGCCAACACGGACCGGCCCAGGATGAGCGCCGGTATGGCGAATCCCATGAGCAGCGCGAAGGCCATGGCCAATCGATCTCGGTTCTCGATGGATGGATCGACGCTGGTCATGGCAAATTGGATTTCCGGAAAACTGGACGGTTCGATTTGGCGGCCTCCAGGTTCCGGGCCGCCGCCTGCATGTTTATCTCTAACCGCCTGGCTTCGCAAAGAATTTTGGCTCCGCGCCGGCAGTTTGCGCGGGCCTTTCGGCACCCGATGAGGCACTATGCTTTTGACTGCCGGCCCGACCGTTCCTATTGTCTCCCGAAAGCGGTTCAGCGTACATGTCCTTGCCCGATCTCGAAGAAATCTCCGTTGCTGTCATCGGCCTTGGCTACGTCGGTTTGCCGTTGGCCGTCAGCCTGTCGACGCGGTTCCCGGTGGTCGGGTTCGATCTCGACACGGACCGGGTCGCCGAACTGAGCGTCGGCGTCGACCGGACGGGCGAGGTGCCGGCTGCCGGGCTCGAGGGCTGCGGCGTGCGGTGGACCAGCCGGGCCGACGACATGCGGGGCGTGAACGTCTTCATCATCGCCGTGCCGACGCCCGTCGACGCGGAAAACCAGCCGGATCTCTCCGCGGTTCTCGCCGCATGCCGGACGGTCGGCGGCGTGCTTTCCGAGGGTGCCGTCGTGATCGTCGAAAGCACCGTCCACCCCGGCGTCACCGAACAGGTTTGCGGCCCCGAGCTGGCGCAGGCCTCGGGCCTGGCCTGTGGCGACGGGTTCTTCCTCGGATACTCGCCGGAGCGCGTCAATCCGGGAGATCACGAGCATACCGTCGACAAGATCACCAAGGTCGTCGCCGGGCAGACCCCGGAAGTCGCCCAGTTCCTGGCCGAGCTCTACGGCGCCATCACCAACGGCAATGTGTTCGTCGCCCGCGATATCCGCACGGCCGAAGCCGCCAAGATCATCGAGAACGCACAGCGCGACATCAATATCGCGTTCATCAACGAAATGGCGATGATTTTCGAGAAGATGGGGGTCAGCACGCACGACGTGCTGGCCGCCGCCGCGACGAAATGGAACTTCCTCGATTTCCAGCCCGGCCTGGTCGGCGGGCATTGCATCGGCATCGACCCCTATTACCTGGCGCACGCGGCGCGCCTGGCGGGGCACGATCCGGCGATCGTCCTCGCGGGCCGTCAGATCAATGACGGGATGGCGGGCTTCGCGGCCGAGCGGATCTCCAGCCGTTTGCCGGAATCGGCCCGGGTGCTGGTGCTCGGGCTGACGTTCAAGGAAAACGTATCGGACCTCAGGAATTCCAAGGTCGCCGAGCTGATCGCGTCGCTCAGCGCGTTGGGCCACGCGGTCGAGGTCCACGATTCCCGGGCCGACAGGGCAGAGGCCCTAGAGATGTATGGAATCGAATTGACCGGCGACCTCGCCGATTGCCGGGAGTTCGACGCCGTCGTCGGGGCCGTCGCTCACGACGAGTACAGGAACCTCGGTGTCGACGAGGTCATGGCCCTGATCAAGCCGGCGGGTTTGTGCGCCGATTTGAAGGGCATCTGGCGGCACCACGCGCTCCCGCCGGAGGTCGGGTACTGGCAGCTTTAGGGCGCGCTTCGCCCATACCGCCCGGCTAGACCGACTCGCTCGAGGATGCCGTGCTGGCGAGCGCCATGGCGCCGAACAGCAGGACCGACGCCTGCCACCAGCTCGACCAGAAGGAAAAGTTGAACAATCCGGAGGTCAGGAACCCGCCGATCATCGCGATGACGGCGAGATGGCCGGGATGGCCGGACCGCAGGTATCGCCGCATCACGGTCCACAGGGTCACGCCGACCAGCGCCAGGTAGGCACCGAAACCGACCACGCCGGTCTCGGCGAGGAGCTCGACGACCCAATTGTGCGGGTGGCTGGGGACCAGGTGCAGGCCGTCGGCGGCGGGAATCACCGCGTCGGCGCCGGGCACCAGGTTGATGGTGTTGACCCCGAGGCCGATCCAGGGATGGCGCGCGAACTGTTCGAGCACGAACTGCCAGATGGCCTGGCGCGGGAAGTCGATCAGCCAGAGCGGGAAGAACCACTCGCCCATGCTGGCCTCGATATGGCGGGACGCCTTCAGCCAGATGACCGTCGCGACGATGCCGACGACCAGTCCGGCGGCGACGACCAGCGCGTTTCGCATGCGGGCGCGGCAGGCCAGGGCCGCGCCGATGAAGGCCGCGCCGCCGAGCATGCCGGCCAACGAGGAACGGCTTTCGGCGACGAAGATGACGAACATCAAGCCGGCGGACAGGGCCCAGGCGGCCCAGCGCCAGCTCCTCGGGTCCTCCCTGCCGACGAGCAGCGCGAGCGGCACCAGGAAGGGCGCGAGCGCGGCCACCGGTTTCAGCTCGGTCAGCATCGGCGTGTCCTGCCAGGGCTCCTGGCGGATCAGCCAGTAGACGCCCGGATGGCCGAGCTTCGAGACCAGGGCGAAGCAGACGGTGATCAGCATCGAGGCGATCAGGAAGCGCCGGCAGATCCGGCGAAGATCGGCGTTCTCCTGCAGGCCGTACCAGACGAGATAGGCCAGGAACAACAGCGCGAAGGTCCGGGTGACCGTGGTCGCCGAATTGAGCGGCTCCAGGGAATGGAAGGCGTTCGGCAGCCAGGCCAGGAAAGTCAGGATCAAGAGGACGCCGACGGGGGTCGTGACGAGACCCTGGGCGCGGGCGACGAGGCGGCGCGGCGCCGGGCCGGCGAGCAGGGCCAGCAGGGCGACCGCCATGGCGATCGCCAGGAGCGCGCGGCCGTAGAACAGAATCGGAATGGCGACGCCCGTGGCCGCCGCGAAGATCAGACCGTGGAGCGGAACCTTCTGGGACATGTCGGCGAGGCGCCTCGTTCGGACGGAGGGTCGGCGATGGCTGGAGCGACTATACGTCCGTTGCGCGGCCGATGCCAAACCGAAAGCCCGGCCCGGCCCCCGGTCGCCGCCGGGTCACCCTTCGCGGGCGAGCCGCCATTTCGCCACCGTCCGGCGCCGCGCGTGACGGCCCGAAACGACGATCTGCTGGCTCCGCCGGACTTCGCCGTGACCCGTGTAGATGCTGTCCTCGAGCTCCAGGCCGCCGTCCGAGATGGCGAGTTTCCAGCCGCGTCCTGTCGGCAGCTGGAGCAGCGCGGTGCGGCCGCCCTCGGCGACCGAGGCGCGGATGTCGGGATGCAGATGGAAGCGGATGGCGAAGGGCCGGCCGGTCCGCGCCGGTGCCTCCAGGACGTCCTCGCCGCGGAGGTCGAGCCCGTCGCGGGCCAGGAACAGGGAGCGGTGATGGACGACGCCGTGGGGGCCGGCGTAGCCGTCGTGACTGGCCTCGACCAGGACGTTGCGTTCGGCCTCGCGGCGCCGCGCCTGGACGTTGACCGGCCGCAGCGCGCCGAACCCGGCGCCGTCGGCGAGATCGGCGGAATGCGTATCGTCCAGGGTCAGGGTCGAATGCGCCGCGGTCGCCCGAAGCGCCTCGCCGAGGCCGCCCCCGGCGCCGCCGCAATTGACGATGACGCGCTGCCTGCCGACGCTCATCTCGAAGGCCAGCGTGCCGGCGTGCCCGGCGCTGAAGGGGAACGCGTCGACCGGCGCGCCGGTGTCCATGAGCACCATGGTGCGCCCCGCGTTGAGGCGGTGGAACCCCGTATGGGGCGCGCTGGCCGCCGGCCTGCCGCGGCTTTCCGAGGCTTCCAGGATCCGCTCGATCTCGGCGCCGATGCCTTCGCCGGCGCCGTTGAACAGGGCCAGGCCGCCGTCGCCGTGGCGCAGCATGCGGAGCACCGGCGCCATCCGGTCGACGGCGCCCTGCAGCACCGTCGGCACCTCGCGGTGCTGGGCCGCCAGGGCGGCGCGGATGTCGAGCAGGTTGGCCAGCGTCCGGGCGTGACGCGCCGGGTTGCGCTCCCAATGGCCGCCGTCGGGATTGATCTGGGTCTGGATCCGGTTTTCCAGCGCCGACAGCAGCGGCGCCACCCCGGCCCGGTCGCCGGCGAGCGCGAGGCGGGTGATGACCGCGGCGCGGATCACCGCGATGGGGTCGGCGTCCGGCTCCGGGCGGAGCGCCCAGCGGTCGAGATGCCGCGCCTGGCGGTGCAGGGCGGCGGCGAGACGGTGGCGGAACCCGGCGTCGGCGTCCGCCGCGAGCGCCTCGAAGTGGACGAGCCAGTTGACCAAGCGGTCGCCGAGGACGTCGAGGCGCCAGGCCGCCGCCGACCAGGTCCCGTGCGCGTCGAGCCAGGCGGCGAGCCGGGCCCGGGCCTCCTCGGCAGAGGTCCCGGCGCCCCGGCCGAGCCAATGGAAGGCATCGGGCTGGCCGGCCCGCGCGGTCTCGGTGCCGGCCCAGAGGTCCGGCGGCGTCCGTTGCGGCGCCGCGTCGCCGCCGTTCAGGCTCAAATCATAGGGGCGGCTTCGAAACAGCGCCTGGCGGGCCGTCGCGAGGGTGCGCTCAATCCAGTTCGAAGGCGTTCTTGTAATCAAGCTCGAGCTCGGGGTTCTGCCGGTCCTTCTCGAGGAAGCAATTGCCGCAGACCAGCACCTCGATGTCGGTTCCCATGAAACAGCGGAAGGCGTCTTCCGGCGTGCACACGATGGGCTCGCCGCGCACGTTGAAGCTGGTGTTGACCAGCACCGGGCAGCCGGTGCGTTCCTTGAAGCGGCTGATCAGCGCGTGGTAGCGCGGGTTGGTGTCGGCGTGCACGGTCTGCACCCGGGCCGAATAGTCGACGTGGGTGACCGCCGGAATGTCGGAGCGCGGCACGTTCAGCTTGTCGATGCCGAACAGCGCGTCCTCGTCGGCCGTCATCGTCCGGCGTCGGTTCGCGACGACGTCGGCGACCATCAGCATGTAGGGGCTGTCGGCGTCGATCTCGAACCACTCGGCGACGTCCTCGCGCAGCACCGAGGGCGCGAAGGGCCGGAACGACTCGCGGTACTTGACCCGCAGGTTGAGGGTCTTCTGCATGGAGGCCGAGCGCGGATCGCCGAGGATCGAGCGCGCGCCCAGGGCCCTCGGCCCGAACTCCATGCGGCCCTGGAACCAGCCCACCGCCTTGCCGTCGGCGAGCGCCTCGGCGGTGGCGTCGAGGACGGCGTCGTCGTCGAGGACCCGGAACTCGGCGCCCGCCGCCGTCAGCCGGGCCTCAATGTCCGCCTGTTCGAAGGCCGGCCCCAGGTAGGAGCCGCGCATGCTGTCGGCGGCGCCGTCGGCCTGGCGCGGTTGGCCCTGGAAGACGTGATGCGCGGTCAGCGCCGCGCCGAGCGCGCCGCCGGCGTCGCCGGCCGCCGGCTGCACCCAGATATTGTCGAAGGCGCCGTCGCGCAGGACCTTGCCGTTGGCGACGCAGTTCAAGGCGACGCCGCCGGCCAGGCACAGGTTCCTCGACCCGGTTTCCCGCGCCAGCCCTCGGGTCAGCCGCAGCACCACCTCCTCCGTCACTGCCTGCACCGAGGCGGCCAGGTCCATGTGCTTCTGGGTCAGCAGCTCGTCGGCGCCGCGCGCCGGGCCGCCGAACAGCTCGTCGAACCGGGCGTTGGTCATGCGCAGGCCCGTGCAGTAGTCGAAATAGCCCTGGTCGAGGCGGAAGCTGCCGTCCTCCTTGAGGTCCAGGAGGTTGTCGAGGATCAGATCCTTGTAGGCGGGCTCGCCGTAGGGCGCCAGGCCCATGACCTTGTATTCGCCCGAGTTGACCCGGAAGCCCGTGTAGTAGGTGAAGGCCGAATAGAGCAGGCCCAGGGAATGCGGGAAATGGATCTCCTTGACCACGTCCAGGCCGTTGCCGTGGCCCATGGCCACCGACGTCGTCGCCCACTCGCCGACGCCGTCCATGGTCAACACCACGGCGTCCTCGAAGGGCGACGGAAAGAACGCCGAGGCGGCGTGGCTCTGATGGTGTTCGGCGAACAACAGCTTGCCCTGCCAATCGAATTCCGGGTCGAACCCCTGGAACTGCTTGCGCAGCAGGTCCTTCTGGAAGAGCTTCTCCTTGAGCCACACCGGGATCGCCATCTTGAAGGATTTGAAACCCCGGGGCGCGAAGGCCACGTAGGTCTCCAGCAAGCGCTCGAACTTCAGGAACGGCTTGTCGTAGAAGGCGACGTAATCGACGTCGGCCATGGCGACGCCGGCTTCGTCGAGGCAGTACTGTATGGCCCGGGCGGGAAATCCGGAATCGTGCTTCTTGCGGGTGAACCGCTCCTCCTGGGCCGCCGCGACGATCCGGCCGCCGTCGATGAGCGCCGCGGCGCTATCGTGGTAGAAGGCGGATACCCCGAGGATGCGCAAGCGCCGGACTCCCTAGAAGATCGTGTAGATGAACGGCGCGACGGCGGAGCCTTGGGACAGCACGACGAGACCGCCGAACACGACCATCATGACGATGATCGGCAGCAGCCAGAATTTCTTGCGGACCCTCAGGAAAGTCCAAAGTTCGGCGAGAAAACTCATTCAGGGCCTCAAAACTGATTGCGCATGGACTCGGGCGCCGGATCACCCGGTTCGCGCTCGATCCAGTATGACGCCGCGGTATTGTCGAAGGACCGGCGGAGCGGGTCCTTGCCGAGGACGCGCATGATCAGCGCGATCGGCGTGACCGTCAGGAAAAACAGCAAGCCCATGACCAGCGGATTGACGACCTTGTGGAGCAGCATGCCGAACTTGAACCAGATCAGGTTCAACGGCCCGAGCAGCTTCGGCGCGACGAAGGCGGCGAGGGCGAACCCGGCGGCGATGGCGAGCGCCCATATCCGGACCGGCAGGGCGTTGATCAGCGGCCACAGGCCGATGATCGCGAAGACCACGGCGAAGACCAGGCCGAAGCTTCGCTCCGAGCCGGCGCGGACCTCATCACCCTGTTGGAAATTCTCGTGAAAACCGTCTTGTCGTGTCATTTGGGCCAATTCCGTTTCGCGCCGTGTTTAGCGCCGAATGCCCTGAAAGGCAAAGGAAATGGTTGGTTCAAACGCGCTTCAGGCGGGCCGCGAAAAATCCGTCGACGCCGCCCCGTTCGGCAAGGTGGCAGGGCAAGCTGCGGAAACCGCCGCCGGAATCCAGACAGACCGCCAGATCGCCGAGCTCGCCGGCGCGCACCGGGTCGAGGGCGAGCGCCGGGTGGCGTTCCAGCGCGCCGGCCAGCTGGTCCGGCCCCTCTTCCGGCTGCAGCGAGCAGGTGGCGAAGACCAGGACGCCGCCGGGCTTCAGCATGCCCACGGCGGCGTCGACGAGGCGTCCCTGCAGGGCGGCGAGCCTGGCCACGTCGTCGGGCGACTTGGTCCATGGGATGTCCGGGTGCCGGCGGATCGTGCCGGTGGCGCTGCACGGCGCGTCGAGCAGCACCGCGTCGGCCGGCGCGGCGGGCCGCCACGCGGCCGCGTCGGCCGTCACCACCTCGGCCGCGAGGTTCAGGCGGGCCAGGTTCTCGCGCAATCTCCGGACCCGGCCCGGCGCCCGGTCGACGGCGGTGACGGCGGCGCCGGCGGCGGCCAGGCAGGCCGTCTTGCCGCCCGGCGCCGCGCACAGATCGATGACCCGTTTCCCGGCGACGTCGCCGAGCATCCGGGCGACGGCCCGGGCCGCCGCGTCCTGCACCCACCACGCGCCGTCGGCGAACCCCGGCAGCTCGGCGACGTTGCCGCCGGCCGGACGGCGCAGCGTTCCGGCGCCGATGACCTCGGCCTCGAGCGGCCCGGCCCAGGCCGACGGGTCGTCCCTCGCGGAAATGTCCAGGGGCGCTTCGGCGAGATGCGCCGCGGCGATGCGCCCAGCGGTTTCGTCGCCGTAGGCCGCCCGCCAGGAGTCCCAGAGCCAGCCGGGCGTGTTGAGCCGCGCCGCGTCCTGGGCGCCGAGAAGCTCTTCCGCCTCGCGGCCGAGGCGCCGCAGCACCGCGTTGACCAGCTTGGCGTAGCCGTGCAGGCCCAGGTCGCGGACCAGGTCGACCGCGGTGGCGACGGCGGCGTGATCGGCGACGCCCATGAACAGCCGCTGGCAGACGCCGAGGCGCAACACCATGGAGACGCCGGCGGCCTTGCGCGGCAACGGGCTCGTCAGGCAATGGTCGATTAGAGCGTCGATCTGGCCGAGCCGGCGCAGCGTCGTGGTGACGAGGTTGCGCGCGAAGGCCCGGTCGCGCGGCGCCAACGCCGCCAGGCCGGGATGCCCGCCGAGCAGGGCGTCGAGGGTCCGGCGCTGGCGCAACACGCCGTCGAGGAAGTCCGCGGCGATCCGCCGGGGCGCGAGCGATACGGGATCGGCCATGGTGTTCTCATGCCCTACTTGGCTCGCACCGGCAAGCGCCGAGGCTTGAAAAAACCGCCGAACCGGGCCATCAGTTAAGGCATGGGAAACCGAGGGACATGACGGGATGACGACGGAGACGCCCAAACCGGAGAAGCCGAGACCGCTTCCGGCGGCCCGCGCCGGCCGGCTCGGACGCAGCCTCGCGGCGCTCGACGGCGAAGGCCCGGCGGCGCCCGGCGACGGCGCCCGGCCGGCCGGCGATGACGCGGCGGCGGCGGAAACCGGCGAGATCGGCGGTCCCGAGGGCCCCGATCCGACCCGCTATGGAGATTGGGAACGCAAGGGCCGGTGCATCGATTTTTGAATTCCGCAGCCGGCGGAATTTTGATGTAATAGGAAAGTTCGTCAGGCTGGCTTAATGGAGCGGCCATAAGCTCCGGATCCGGTCGTTTTTGAGGGTGGCATGCTCCGCAATCTACTTGGTCTTTTTGTTCCCGGCCTGGGTGCCCGGTCCCGCAGGCCGCGCCGCAGGATGTAGACCGCCGAGAAGGTCGGCGGCGCCAATTTCGCGCCCACCGACGCCGAGGGCGGTGGCGACCCGAAGATCCTGGTCGCCGACCTGGCCAATGACAAGGGCGGCGCCGCGACGGCGCACATCGCCGAGGCGCTGGGGCGCGCCGCCGGTCTCGAGGTGTACCGCGCCAACCAGGTCCTGAAGCTGCCCAGGGACGGCAACATCGTCCTGCAACTGATGACCGCCGCCGAGGAAGGCCGCGGATGGATGCACGAACAGTCCGCCGACATGGTGCTGTGGGGCGAACTCCGCGACGACACGGTCCGGCTCCGGTTCCTGCCGATGCTGCCGAGTGTCGACAACCTGCCCGGCGCCGTCGGGCTCGGCGACACCCTGGACCTGCCGGCGGGTTTCGGCACCACCCTGGACCCGGCGCTTCACGCCGCCGTCCTGGCCGCCGTCGGCCCGACCTTCAAGGGCATGCAGAGCCGCGCCGCCGAGGCCCTGAACACGGCCCTGCAGGGCATCAAGGAGATAATCCAGGCGCAGCCCGAGGAGCTCAGCGCCGACCAGTACGCGACCTTCCTGGTCGCCGCCGGCAACGCCTTCGGCGCCTCCTACCGGCTCAGCGGCGGCGCCAAGAAGCTGACCAACTCCGGGGCGCTGTACCGCAAGGCCCTGAAGAAGATCTCCGCCGACAACGCGCCGGAAGCCTGGGCCGTGGCGCAGGGCCACTACGCCGCGGTGCTGAAGGCGCAGGGCGAGGGCAAGGACGAGGCGGCCACCGACTCCTTGAAGCAGGCCGCCGTCGCCTATCAGAAGATCACCGAGACCCTGAGCCGCGTCGCGCATCCGTTCGATTGGGCGCTGGCCCACATCAATCACGGCCTGGTGCTCTACCGGCTGAGCGGCCGGTCGGGCCGCGCCGCCTACCTGCAGGAGGCGACCAAGGCCTTCGAGGAGGCGCTGACCGTCTACACCAAGGAGGCGATGCCGGCGCGCTGGGCCGAGGTCACCAACCAGTACGGGGTGATCCTCCTGGCCATGGGCGAGCAGGTCAGCGGCAACGCCACCCTCGAGCAGGCGGTGAAGCGGTTCCGCCAGGTCCTGGGCGCGCGCAAACGCGACCGCGCGCCCTTGCTCTGGGCGCAGACCGCCAACAACCTGGGCGCGGCGTGCTTCGCGCTGGCCAAGCGCAACGCCGAGGCGGCGCTCTTGCGCGAGGCGTCGTCGTGTTTCGAGGGCGCCGTCGAGGTCTACGAGAGCTCCGGCGCCGCGAAACGCGCCGAGGTCATCCGCAACAACCTGGCCCGGGTCGAGCGGTTGCTGTCGGCGCGGGCGGGATAGGAATAATCAACAATAACGGTTGATAATCCTGCTAATTCATGATATGTTCTATTTTTCGCATGGCCCGACCATCGGCCGTCGCGCGCTATTTGACACTGTGAAGAGGGCTGTCGAAGGCGGAGGAACGGCGCTTCCCTCCGGGGGATCTCCGGGACTTGCGCGGCGCCATCAGGCGCCACGGTTCCCTTCGATAGCGCCGCCGGGATCGAGGCTGTCATACCTGTCAGCGTTGTGAGGGGCGGTTAAAAAAACGGGACACTCCCGCCCGCCCCGCCGTCATGCCCGGACTTGATCGGGGCATCCACGACTTCACGAGGTGTTTCGCCTTTCAGGCAAAGCCGTGGATCACCGGGTCGGGCCCGGTGATGACGCCAAGTAGTAGGCAGCCGTCGCCCGCCCATCCTTCGACAGGCTCAGGATGAGGGTGGAATTGGTTGCGCCGCCGGCACCTTCAGGATTTCGAAGAAATCCTCATGCTGAGCTTGTCGAAGCATGCGGACGCCGGGACCGGGTCGAGCCTAGTTGTGACGACAAGAAGCAAACACCCCCCGCCCCGCCGTCATGCCCGGACTTGATCCGGGCATCCACGACTTCATACGGTGTCGCGCCTGTCAGACAAAGTCGTGG
>JAPPPF010000212.1 GCA_028817665.1 Magnetovibrio sp.
GTTTAGGTCTCTGATATCAAACGATCATCCGCCGCCGCCCCGGAAAACGCGGACAAATGCGTACATCGGCGGACGAAGACTATGAAACGCTCGGCCTCAGGGCCGCATGCCGAAACCGGTCATGCCGGGCTTACGGCGTTTCGCCACGAGGTTGGCGAAGTCGCAGAGCAGCTTCCGGGTCTCGCGCGGGTCGATGATCTCCTCGACGGCGAAGGTCTCCGCGGTGCGGAAGGGCGAGCGGAGTTTCTCCAGGCGGGTCTCGATTTCTTGGAGTTTCGCCTTCGGGTCGTCGGCGGCCTCGATCTCGGCCCGGTAGGCGGCCTCGATGCCGCCGGCCAGGGGCAGCGATCCCCAGGCCGCCGAGAGCCAAGCGTAACGCAGGGAGAAACGCCCGGCCGGGCGGTGCGCGCCGCCGGCCACCCCGAAGGCGTTCCTGACGATGATCGAGCACCAGGGCACGCTGGTCTGGCTGATCGCCGCCATGGCGCGCACGCCCAAGCGGATGGTCCGCGCCTTCTCCGCCGCCAGGCCGACGGCGAAGCCCGGGCAGTCGGCCAGGTAGACGATGGGGAGGTGGAAGGTCTCGGCCATGTCGGTGAAGCGGATGATCTTCTCGCAGGCGTCCGCCGTCCACGCGCCGCCGGAGAAGAACGGGTCGGAGGCCAGAACCGCCACCGGCCAGCCGTCGAGGCGCGCCAGGCCGGTGATGACGGGGCGGCCGAACAGCTCGCCGATCTCGAAGAAGCTGCCCCTGTCGACGACGGCCTCGACGACGCGGCGCATCTTGTAGACCTGCTTGGGGTCGCGCGGCACCAGCGAGAACAGGCTCTCGTCGGCGCGCGCCGGGTCGTCGGCGACGGGACCGCGGTCCGCGACCTCGTCGACGGACGACGGCAGATACGAGAGGAAGCGCCGGGTCAGTTGGAAGGCGTGCTCCTCGCTGTCGGCGGCGGCGTCGACGCCGCCGGCGGCCAACTGGATTCGCCAGCCGCCGAGCTCCTGCTTCTCCAGGTCCTCCCCCAGGCCCTTCACCACCGGCGGGCCGGCGACGAACATGGCCGAGGTCTCCTTGACCATCACCGAGTAGTGGCTGGCGGCGAGCCGCGCCGCGCCCAAGCCGGCGACGGAACCGAGGCCGAGCCCGACCACGGGCACGTAGCTCATGTTGGCGAGCATGAGATCGTACTTGGTGCCGACGCCGCCCGGCAGGTTGGGCCGGCCGGTCGTCTCGATCGTCTTCACCGAGCCGCCGCCGCCGGAACCCTCGATCAGGCGGATGATCGGCACCCTGAGCTCGCGGGCCATCTCCTCGGGGTAGGCGGCCTTCTCGCGGATGGTGGCGTCGGCGGAACCGCCGCGCTGGGTGAAGTCGTCGCCCGACACCACCACCGGCCGGCCGTCGACGGTGGCGCGGCCCATGACGCAGTTCGACGCCTTGAGCTCGACGAGATCGCCGTCGGCGTCGTATTCGGCCATGCCGGCGGCGCTGCCGACCTCATGGAAACTATCGGCATCGACCAGCGCCTCGATGCGTTCGCGGACGTTCAGCCGGCCGCCGGCGCGCTGGCGCTCCAGGCGTTCCGCGCCGCCCATGCGCCGCACTTCGGCCTGCCGGCGGCGCAGCTCGGCGAGCTCGTCGCTCCAGTCCTCGTCGCTCACGCTTTTCCCTCCCCGGATGCCCTGGCCGCCCAGTCTATCCGGGAACGGACGGGCGTCCAGCGCCGGACGGCGTCGGTTTCGGCAAGTGGAACGCGCTCACCCGAGCCCCAGGCCGCCGTCGACGTGGATCACCTGGCCGGTGATGTGGCGGGCCTCGGGCCCTAGCAGGAAGGCGACCAGGGCGGCGATGTCGTCGGGATCGGCGATCCGGCCCATGGGCGTCAATTCGGCGGCCCGTTGCCAGGCGTCGCCGCCGAGCGACGAATGGCCCTGCTTGTCCTTCCGGGTGAAGCCCGGCGCGACGCAGTTGACGGTGACGCCGTCGGCGGCCAGTTGCCGGGCCAGGGTTCGGGCCAGCGCCTCGAGCCCTCCCTTCGCCGCGGCGGTGACCGGGAACAGGTAGTCGGCCGGGAAGGCGTGGGCGACGAACGACGAGATCGCCACGACCCGGCCCCGGCGGGATTTCCTGAGGTGCGGCAGGGCCGCCGTCGCTAGGTCGAAGAAGGCGCCGGTCATGGTGGCGAGGGAACGGTCGAGCTCGCCGCGGCTCACCTCGCCGAAGCGCGTCGGGTCGGCGAACCCGGCGTTGGAGACGATCTGGTCTAGGCCGCCGAAGGTCTCGGCGGCGAAGCCGACCAGCTGGGCCGCGGCGCCCGGTTCCGCGAGGTCGGCGAGGCAGGCCTCGGCCTCGGCGCCGGCGTCGCGGAGATGGGCGACGGTCTCGTCGAGGCCGCTCCGCGCGTGCGCGACGATCCTGGCGCCCGGCGCGGCCAGGCGCCGGCAGACGGCGGCGCCGATGCCGCTCGACGCACCGGTGACGAGGATCACGCGTTCGGTTGGCGGGCTCTCGCTCATCCGCCGATTGAAGCCGCTCGGGGCGGCCCGCGTCAACGCCGGCGCGCCGCGATAACAATTGCTTGAGGAAGCCGGCCGCCGATGGCAGGTGTGGAATTGTCGGACTATGATCTCGGCATCGCGCGAGGAAACGGGAAGCCAATGACCGCCCGGAACACGAACGAGGGATATGGCTGGGTCAGCCAATCGGTGCACTGGCTGATGGCGCTCGCCATCCTCGCCCTGTACGGCCTCGGGCTCTGGATCGACGACCTCGATTACAACGACCCGCTCTACAACACCATCCCGCACATCCACGAGAGCATCGGCATCATCCTGGTCGCCGCGCTGGTCTTCCGGTTCGCCTGGCGGCTCTGGGACACCGAACCCCGGGACGACGACCTCAAGCCCTACGAGCGGACCGGTGCCAAGATCGTGCACTGGGGGTTCTATCCGCTGATCCTGGCGGTGCTGGTCAGCGGCTACCTGATCTCGACCGCCGACGGGCGGGGGGTCTCCGTGTTCGGCTGGTTCGAGGTGCCGGCGACGCTGACCGGCCGGCACCAGGAGGACGTCGCCGGCGAGATCCACGAGATCCTCGCCGATGTCGTCATCGCCATCGCGGCCCTGCACACGGCGGCCGCCCTCAAGCATCATTTCATCGACGGCGGCGGCTCGCTCCGGCGCATGCTGCCGGGCCGTCCATCACGGGAAACCAACCCCACGGAGGAACGATCATGACCATGAAGACACTTCTCGCGACCGCTCTCGGCGCGTTCCTGTTGGCCGCCGGACCGGCCGGCGCCGCCGATTACGTCATCGACACCAAGGGGGCCCACGCCTCGATCAATTTCAAGGTCAAGCACCTGGGGTTCAGCTGGCTCGCCGGCCGCTTCGACGAGTTCTCGGGCAGCTTCAGTTTCGACCCGGCCAACCCCGAGGCCTCGAAGATCAGCGTCGAGATCGTCGCCGAAAGCGTCAACTCCAACCACGCGAAGCGCGACAAGCACATCCGCAGCGCCGATTTCCTGGAGACCGACAAGTACCCGAAGGCGAGCTTCGTCTCGACCTCCATGAAGAAGACCGGTGAGCGGACCGGCGTCATCACGGGCAACCTGACGCTGCGCGGGATCACCAAGGAGATCGCCATCCAGGCCGAGTACATCGGCGGCGGCGACGACCCGTGGGGCGGCTTCCGCCAGGGGTTCGCCGGCACGACCAGCTTCAAGATGGCGGATTTCGGCATTCCCAAGGACCTGGGCCCGGCGTCCCGGGTGGTCGAGATGGAACTGCACGTCGAAGGCATCCGGCAGTAACCCGGACGGCCCGCCATGTCGCTCAAATACATCGTCCTCGACGCGCCGGGCGGCGCCGCGCCGGTGGTGTTCCCGCGGAGCTTCTACCATGCCTACGTGGCCGGGCTGTTCCCGGGCATGGCGGTGCTCGGCGCGGGGTTCGTCGAACTGGGCGACCGGGTGCGCTGCTACGGCACCTCGACGTCGCTCAGGATCGATTCCCGGGGCGAGGTCGATTCCGAGCTGATCCGCGAACTGGGCGCCGCCGGCCGCGCCGCGATGCCCGGCGACGTCTGACGCCCGAGTGACGCCCTAGGCGAAGGCCGCGCGGCCCCGGCTGATGGCCTTCGAGCCGTCGGCGGCCAGGACCTCGAAGCGCGCGCCGCCCAACGCCGCGGCGTGGCGGATGGTGATCGTCGTCCCGGGGATGACCATGCCGGTGAACCGCCCGGCGAGGCGCGCGAGGCGCCCCGGGTCGCCGCCGAGCCTGGCCGCGACGATCTCCTTCGCCGCCAGGGCCCAGGTCGAGGTGCCGTGCGCGATGATGTCGGGAAGCCCGGCCGCCAGCGCGACCGCGCGCTCGGTGTGGATGGGGCTCCAGATGTCGGCGCATTCGGTGTAGACGTGCGGCAGCTCGCGGGCCACCGGCACGGCCGTCTCGGACCAGTCCGCCGCCGCCTCGCCCTCGGGCCACGGGGGCGCGGTTTCCTCGACCCTATCGCCGCCGTCGACCTCGACGCCCCGGTGGATGGCCGTCGAGTAGCTGGTCGCCACCGCGTCGCCGGCCGCGGTCGTCAGGGTCAGCTTGCTGACGGTCTTGGCGCCCGGCTTGATCCGCTCGACCGAGACCAGCCGGCCCGCCGCCCGCAGGTGGTCGCCGGGCCGGATCGGCGCGTGGAAGAGCGTGTCCTGTTCGGCGTGGACGACGCGCAGGCGCTCGGCGTCGGTGGCGCCGAACCCGGGCGTCTCGCGGAGGTCGCGCGACGGCGGCCATTCCAGCGCCACCACCATGGCCGGGACGGCGACGATGCCGCCGGGCCGAGCGTCGTCGAAATGGATGGCCGCCGTCTCGCCGAGCGCGGCGGCGTAGGCTAGGCACTGGCGGGTGGTGATGTGGTGTTCGTAAGGGCCGATGTCGGCGCCGACGGCGCTGGCGTTGATGGGCATAATCCGCCTCCGTGTGACTGCGAGCACCTTAACAAACATGGCGGCCCGCTCAAGATGGCCGCCGCGGTAACCGAAACGTGAGCAGCCGTTGGGAGACAGGTCCGGGTCCGGCGTTCGATACTCGCTCCCCGACGATCATCGAAGGGAGAGCCAGCCGACCATGAAACGCAAGAAACACAAGGCCAAGCGCCAGCCCAACCCGCAATCACCGCCGCCCGCCGTGAAAGCGGCGGCCGAACCGACGCGGCGCGATTTCCTGAGGACCGCCAGGAAGGGCGCGCTGATCGCGGTCGTCGCCGGTGGCGGTGGCTGGTTCGTCGTCAACGACGTCCGCGCGACCATGCGCGAACACGACCTGACCCAGATCGGCAACGGCACCCCGACGGTTGTCCAGATTCACGACCCGGAATGCCCGCGCTGCGTCGCGCTTCAGCGCGAGACCCGCGACGCGCTCTGCGAGCTCGGCGACGACAAGCTGCAGTTCGTGGTCGCCAATATCAGGAGCGCCAAGGGCGCCGAACTTGCCCGGGCCCACGGCGTCGGCAACGTCACGCTCTTGTTGTTTGACGGCGAGGGGCGCCGCCGCGACATCCTCGCCGGTCCCGCCGAAAGTGATTACCTGGCGGCGCGGTTCCGCCAGCATCTGGCCAGGTACGGGGACGGCTGAGGCCCGCCGGGCCTATCTCAGTTCGACCGTCAGGCTTCCTTGAGTGTCAACGCGGACCCGGCAGCCCGAACCGGCGACGGTCGTCGATTCGTCCTCCTCGATGATCACCGGGCCGTCGGTCTCGAAACCGGACGCCAGGGCGTCGCGGCGGTAGACGGCGTGGTCGACGAAGCCGCCCGCCACCGGGCAGTACGCCGACCGGGTTGACGTCGGGACGGCGTCGGCGGGCGCCGCGACGCGAACGCCGAATTCTCCGATCCGCGCCGGGGTCGAGGCGCTGAGCCTGAGATTGATGATCTCGAGCTCCAGGTCGTCGTAGACCCGTCCGTAGAGTTTCGTGTAGGCGGCGTTGAAGGCGGCGACAATGGTCTCGGGGAAGTCGGGGCCAAGCGCGCTCACGTCGATCGGAATGTTTTCATGATAGCCCTGGCCGACGTAGCGCATGTCGAAGCTCGGCTGGTCGGTGATCGCGGCGGGATCGATCTCCGCCGGCATGCGGGCCCGGCACTCCGCCGCCATTTCGGCGAACAGCTCGCGGAGATGGTCCGGGTCGGCCTGCGTGAGCCGGACCGGCTGGGTGCGGACCGTGTCGAAGGAGATCGGCGCGACGATCATGCCGAGCGCCGATGCGACGCCGGCGTGGGGCGGGATCAGCACCCGCTTGACGCCGAGGCGCCTGGCGAAATCGACGGCGTGGACGGGCCCGGCGCCGCCAAAGGCGACCATGGTGTAGCGGGCCGGGTCTTCGCCACGCTCGGTGACGTAGACCTTGGCGGCGGCCGCCATGTTCTCGTTGACGATGCCGTGCACGCCCCAGGCGGCGTCCTCGACGCCGAGGCCGAGCGGTTCGGCCAGGCGCGATCGAATGGCGGTGCGTGCCGCTTCCAGATCGAGGGCCATGCCGCCGCCGAGGAAATGGCCGGCGTCGAGATAGCCGAGCACCAGGTCGGCGTCCGAGACCGTTGGCTCCTCGCCGCCGGCCCCATAGCACGCCGGTCCCGGTTTGGCGCCGGCGCTTTCCGGGCCGACCTGGACGGTGCCGACCTCGGTGATCCGAGCGATGGATCCGCCGCCGGCACCGATCTCCATCAGGTCGACGACGGGGATATGCACCGGAATGCCGCTGCCGGTCTTGAAGCGGTGCACGTGGGCGACCTCGAACTCCGTGGTCTTCGCGACGCTACCACCGTTGACGAGACACATCTTCGCCGTGGTGCCGCCCATGTCGAAGGCCAGGACTTCGTCGAGGCCGGCGAGCCTGGCGTAGTGGGCAGCGCCCAGCGCGCCGGCGGCCGGTCCCGATTCGATGATCTGCACGGGATAGCGGCGCGCCGTCGCCGACGTCGTCGTGCCGCCACTCGACAGCATCAACAACAGCTCGCTCGCGGCGCCGGCGTCGGCCATGCGCTGGTTCAGGCGGTTCAGATAGGCGTCGGCGGCGGGCTTCGCGTAGGCGTTGACCACCGTCGTCGAGGTCCGTTCGTACTCCTTCATCTCGGGCAACACGTCGGACGACAGAGACACCGGCATCCCGGGTGCCAGTTCGGCGATGATCTCCCCGACGCGCTGCTCGTGGACTGGGTTGCGGTAGGCATGGAGGAGGCAGACAGCGATCGAGCCAACCCCGCCTTCCACCAGTTCCGTCACGGCGCGGCGAACCGATGCCTCGTCGAGGTCGGTTTTCACCGTGCCGTCGGCGAACAGGCGCTCGTGGATTTCCAGGCGCCGGGGCCGGGGCACCAGCGGCTCGGGAAAGCCGATCTTCAGGTCGTAGCCGTCGTAGCGTTTCTCACGGCCGATCTCGAGGACGTCCCGCGCGCCCTCGGTGGTGATCAATCCGGTCCGCGCGCCCTTGCGTTCGATCACCGCGTTGATCACCAGCGTCGTGCCGTGGATGTGATAGGTGAGGCCTTCAAGCGCCTCCGGATCCAACGCGGCGACACCGTCGGCCACGGCCTTGGACGGATCCTCCGGCGTGGTCAGGCATTTGTGGATCCGCACCGCGCCGGTGACGTCGTCGACGAGGGCGAAGTCCGTGAAGGTGCCGCCGATATCGCTGCCGAGGCTACGCGTCATCGCTCACGCTCCCTCGAAGCCATAGTGCCGGACGGCGAAGTCGGTGGAGATCAGGCCGTACTCGACGTCGCGGGCGACGAGCGCTGGATCGCGCTTGCCGGGATCGCCGAGACCGCCGCCACCTGGAATCCGGCAGAGGAAATGATCGCCCGGTTTCAGCGATCGCTGAATGCCGGAATTCTGAGCCTCGCCGTTGACGTAGAGTTCGCCGTTCGGCGCCTCCCCGCCGCCCAGGAACCCGGGAACGGGATAGGTGAAACGCCCGGCCCGGAAGCTCGCCAGGATATCGCCGTCGGGGCCGTGCTCGTCGTCCAGGACCTCGACCTCGAAAAGCTGGCCGAAGCCGCCGCGATACTCGCCGGCGCCGGCCGAATCGACCCATAGCGCGCGCTGGCGGATGAGGATCGGCACATCGTTCTCCAGCACCTCGATGGGGGTGTTGCCGACGTTGACCGGGAACGACAGGCAGCTCACCCCGTCGCGGTCGGGCCGCGCGCCGAGCCCGCCGTTGACGACGTTCAGGGGCGCGAAGCCGCCGCCGTCGCGGCGCTTGCCGAAGAAATACTGACCCCACATGGGCGTCGAACCGGCACCCGCGCAGATCCGATCCGGCACCGCCCGGGCGATCGCCGCGAACACCACCTCGGCCATGTAGTTGCCGATCGAGGTGCGGGCGAACACAGGCGCCGGGAACGTGCAATTCAGGATCGATCCTTCTTCCGCCTTGATGGTCAGCGGCTTCAACGTACCCTCGTTCATCTTGATCGGCAGTTCGAGAACCGCGTTGACGGCGAAGGTGGTGTACGAGCAGGCGTAGGTGTAGGTGCAGTTGATGGCGGTTCGGACCTGCGCCGAGGTGCCGGCGAAGTCGATCTCGATCTCGTCATCGGCGATCGTCACCTTGCACTTGATGGTGACTTCCTCGCCGTCATCGATGCCGATGGGCGAGACGCTCTCGTAGACGCCGTTCGGGATCTTCCGGATCTCGGCCCGGGCCAGGGCCTCGGAGCGCGTGATCATCTCGTCGGCGACGAGTTGCAGGTCGTCCCAGCCACGCTCAGCGCACATGCTCCGGATGCGTTCGCCGCCGACGTGGTTGGCGGCGAATTGGGCGCGAAGGTCGCCGAGGACCGTGTCCGCCGAGCGGACATTGTTTTGAATGAAGGCGAGGACGTCGGTGTTGAGCTCGCCGGCCTTGTAGATTTTCAGGTGCGGGATGCGCAGGCCTTCTTCGTAGTTGTCGCGGCTTTCGATGGTGGCGCGGCGGCCGCCGATGTCGACGTGGTGGCAGCAGGTCACCGTGTAGGCGATGATCCGGCCGTTCAGAAAGATCGGCGTGGCGACGGTGATGTCGTTGTGGTGACCGGATCCATGCCACGGGTTGTTGCCGATCAGGACGTCGCCGTCCCGGAGTTCCTCAGGCGGGTTGTCGATGAGCATGTGCCGGAGCATGTTGCCCAGGGGGCCGCAGAGACCGGGCGTCGATTCCGGCGATTGTGCCAGCAGCCGGCGCTCGGCGTCGAAGATCGCCGCGGCATAGTCGTTGACGTCGCGCACCACCGTCGAGAACGACGTCCGCTTCAGCGTCGCGGCCAGCTCGTCGACGGTGGAATTAAACCGTCGCCAGAACATTTCCAGCGTGATCGGATCCAGCTCGGTCATTGGCGTCCTCCCCTTCGAGCGGAAACCTTATCGAAGCGCCGCCGGAATTGCACATCCTCGCCGGCTAATGGAGGTATCTGTCCCTGAGATGGGTCTCGAACACCTTTGGATCGAGGGGTTGGCCGGTCGCTTCCGTGAGCAGGTCGCGGGCGCTGTTGAGCCGGCCCTTGCCGTGCACGTGGGCGCGGAGCCAGGCCATCAGCGGCTGGAAATCGCCGGCCGCGATACCGGGCTCGATCTCCGGATCGGCGGCCTTCGCCGCGGCGAACAGTTGCGCCGCGGTCATCGCGCCCAGCGTGTAGGTCGGGAAGTAACCCCAGGCGCCGTCGTACCAGTGCACGTCCTGGAGGCAGCCCTCGCGGTCGCTCGGCGGGACGATCCCGAGCAACTCCTTCATGCCGTCGTTCCACGCGGCGGGGAGGTCGTCGAGGGACATGTCTTCCGCCAGCAACGCCTTCTCCAGCCGGGTCCTGAGGATGACGTGGGCCGGATAAGTGACCTCGTCGGCGTCGACGCGGATGAAATCGGGCCTCACCCGGGTATGGAGCCGGTAGAGGTTCTCCTCTTCCCAGGCCGGGCCCTCGCCGGCGAAGGCGTCGCGCATGACCGGCGCGGCCCAGCCGATGAACGGCCGCGACCGGCACACCTGCATCTCGATCAACAGCGATTGGCTCTCGTGGACGCTCATGCCGAGCGCCTCGCCGACCGGCTGACGGCGCCAGCGTTCCGGCAGGCCGCGTTCGTAGAGGGCATGGCCGGTCTCGTGCAGGACGCCCATCAGGCTCGAGGTGAAATCGGCTTCGTCGTAGCGGGTGGTGATGCGCACGTCGTCGGGCGTGCCGCCGCAGAAGGGATGCAGGCTGACGTCGAGCCGGCCGTGGTTGAAATCGAACCCGAGCGCCGACATGAAGGTCTCGCCGAGGGCCTTTTGGGCGGCGACGTCGAAGGGGCCTTCCGGCGGCACGGGAGCGGGGCGGGCGGCCTGCGCCGCCAGGGCTTCCTCGAGGAACGCCGGCAGGAACCGGGCGAGCTGGTCGAAGATTTTGTCTATCTCGGCGATTCGGCCGCCCGGTTCGTAGTCGTCGAGGAGCGCGTCGTAGAGGCCGAGTCCGGTCGCCTCGGCCTTCGCCTGGCCGGCCTCCCGGGTGCGGTCCAGGACCTCCTGCAGGAGCGGCCTGACGGCGCCGTAGTCGGCGTCCGGGCGGGCCGTCCGCCAGGCCGTCTCGCAGGCCGAGCAGGCCCGTGACAGCGCCACCACGAGATCCTCGGGTACCGCGGTCGCCTTCGTCCATTGGCGCTCAATCTCGCCCAGGTTGGCGCGTTGCCAATCGTCGAGGGCGCCGGCGTCGGCACTGGCCTCGCCCAGCAGTTCGCCGACCTCCGGCGCCGTCTTCAGGCCGTGAATGACGGCCATCATCTCGGCCAACTGCTCGGCCCGTGCGCCGGCGGCGCCGGACGGCATGATCGCGGCCGTGTCCCAATGCAGCACCGAGGCGGTCTCGCCCAGGAGGGCGATGCGGCGGAAACGGGCCTCGAGGTCGGCGTATGCGGTGTTGGGCATGGGGTTTCCTTCGGATTCTATTTGGCTATCTCATATAGGCATGCCGGACCCGTCAGTCGATGCGTTGATGGTCGCTGTGCAGGCAATGGCGATGATCGGCGAGAACCTCGATGACCCGGCAATCGGCGAGCTCGCCGTCGCATTGGTGGTCGAGCATGCGCTCAAGCTCCGCCTTCAGGGCCTGCAGTCGGGCGATCCGGTTCTCGACCTCGCGGAGGTGCTGCGCCGCGATGGCGTCGGCGCGCTCGCAGGTCTGCTCCGGTTCGTCGGTCAGCGACAGCAATTCGCGGATCGCGTCGAGCCCGAAGCCCAAGTCGCGGCCGTGGCGGATGAAGGCCAGGCGGTCGATGTGATCGGCGCCGTAGAGGCGTTGATTGCCGGCCGAACGGAACGGCTCGGGGAGCAACCCGATCTTCTCGTAATAACGGATCGTCGGCACCTTGGTGCCGGTCTCGCGGGCCAGGTGCCCGATGGTGAAGTTTTTCGACGGCATGACGGTTTCCGCTTGAACCTATAGTGGCTAGAGGTTCTAGGATCACACCATCGTCTCCAATCGGCAAGGGCCATGGGATCGAGATGAGCGCCTCGTGCTGCACCGGCCAGCCGTCCTTCGACGGCGCCTCCAGGGCCTACAAGCGGGTGCTGTGGGTCGTCATCGGCATCAACGCGGTGATGTTCGCGGTCGAGACCGGTGCGGGATATCTGGCTGGGTCGATGGCCCTGCAGGCCGACGCCCTGGATTTCCTCGGGGATACCATGACCTACGGCGTCAGCCTCGCTGTGATCGGCCGGTCGATGGCCTGGCGGTCCGGCGCGGCGCTCGTCAAGGCGCTCAGTCTCGGCGTCTTCGGATGCTGGGTGCTCGGCGCGACGCTTTACCGGACGCTGTACCTCGGCATGCCGGAACCCCTGACCATGGGCGCCATCGCCGTCCTCGCGCTCTTTGCCAACCTGGTCAGTGCGCTGCTGCTCTACCGGATCCGCGACGGCGACGCCAACGTGCGCTCGGTCTGGATCTGCAGCCGCAACGACGCCATCGGCAACGTCGCGGTGATCGCCGCCGCCGGTCTGGTGGCGTGGCTGGCGTCGCCGTGGCCGGACCTCATCGTCGCGGCGGCGATGGCGGTGTTGTTCCTGTCCGGCGCGATCAGCATCGCCCGCCAGGCGCGCGCGGAGATGACCACCGCGGCCGGGGCGGGCGCGGAATGAACCCGCGGTCCGTGGTCCTCGCCTTCGGCATTGCCGCCGCGAGCCTCGCCGTCCCCGCCGCCGGCCATGCCCAGACGCCGCCGAGCGCCGCCGAGATGCGGGCCTACGAGGGCCTCCACGCCGCCGTGGCGGCGGGCGACCTGGCCCGGATGGCGCGGCTCATCCTGGCCGGCGCCGACGTCAACGCGACGGACACGCACGGCCGCACGCCGCTGATGGTCGCCGCCTACGGCCGCGACCGCGACGCCGTCCGCGCCCTAGTGCGTGGCGGCGGGAACCTGAACGCGCTCGATTCGCAAAGCTACGACGTTCTCACCATCGCCGCAGTCCTCGACGACCCCGGAATGATCGAACTCGCGGCCTCGCTCGGCGCCGACGCGACCTTGATCACCAGCCCCTACGAGGGCACCGCGCTGATCGCCGCCGCGCATCTCGGCCACGTCGAGGTGGTCCGCGCCCTGATCGCCGCCGAGGCGCCGCTCGACCACGTCAACAATCTCGGCTGGACGGCGTTGATCGAGGCGATCGTGCTCGGCGACGGCGGCCCGCGCCATGTCGCCACGTTGCGGGCCCTCGTCGAGGCCGGCGCCGAGGTCAACCTGGCCGATGGGAAGGGCGTTTCGCCGCTCGCCCTGGCGCGGCGCCGGGGCTACACCGAGATGATCCGTATCCTGGAGGCCGCCGGCGCCAAGCCGTGACCGCCGGCGTTCCGGTACGGCCGGTTCCTACAGGACGGGGATGAAGACGAAGCGGTCGATCAACAGCGCGACGAAGATCAGGAACAGATAGAGGATCGAGAACAAGAACAGCGGTTTCGCCGTCCGCTCCTCGGCCTCGTCGTCCTTCCAGACCCGCCAGCAGCGGCGCCAGAACTCGATCCCGAGGCCGGCGGCGACGGCGCCGTAGACGGCGCCCGACATGCCGATGGCCACCGGCGACAGGGTCGCGGCGATGAGCAGCACGGTGTAGACCAGTATCTGGCGCTTGGTTTCGCGTTCGCCGGCGACGACCGGCATCATCGGCACGTCGGCCGCGGCATAGTCGCCGCGCCGGAACAGCGCCAGCGCCCATGAGTGCGGCGGCGTCCACAGGAAGATGATGGCGAACATCGCGATGGCGCCGAGGCCGATGTCGCCAGTCACCGCGGCCCAGCCGATCATCGGCGGAAACGCCCCCGACGCACCGCCGATGACGATGTTCTGCGGCGTGCGGCGCTTCAGCCACATGGTGTAAATGAACACGTAGTAGAGGATGGTCAGCGCCAGCAGGGACGCGGCGGCCCAGTTGACGAACAGATACATGGTGGCGACGGCGCCGACAGAGAGCAGGCTGCCGAACACCAGCGCTTCCTTCGGGTGCATGCGGCCGGCCGGGATCGGCCGGTTCTGGGTGCGACGCATCAGGCGGTCGATGTCCTGGTCGTACCACATGTTGATGGCGCCCGACGCGCCGGCGCCGGCGGCGATGCAGATGACGGCGATCAGCGCCGTGTCCAAGGACACAGTTCCCGGCGCCAGGACCAAGCCGCAGGCCGCCGTGAACACGACCAGCGACATGACGCGCGGCTTCAGAAGGATCGCGTAATCCTGCAGCCGGAAGCGGTGCTCCCGTTCGCCCGCCGTCTCGTCGACGGTTTTCTCAAGCTGGTTTGCGGTATCTGACACCGGGACCCCAATCGCTCAATCCGGTGCGCCATCTTATAGGCAAACCGGCCGGCCATGGCCAGTCCCTTCGACGGCCGTTCAGCGGGCCAGCAGCCGCCGCCCGGCGATCCAGATGAACATGACCCCGCCGGCGACCGCGACCAGCGCGCCGACGCCCATGCCGTACAATCCGATCATGGCGCCGAGCGCCTCGATCCCCTGGTCGGCGCCGGCGGTCTTGCGCGGCGCCCCGTAGCCGCCGGCGAGGAACAGGCCGAGCGAATGCAAGGCCTGGCCGAGGGCATAGAACCAGATCGACAGCCGGACGGCGCGTCCGGGCTCGGGGCCGCGGCCCATCAGGTTCAGGAAGAAGCAGTAGAACAGCCCCATGAAGGCCAGGTTCACGCCGCCGATGACGCCGTGGTAGTGGGCCGGCGTGCGGGTATCGGCGCCATCGACGAAGATGCCGAGAAATCCGCCCAGCGCGAACACCGCGATGGACAGCACCAGGCACAGCAACGCCGGGTGCGCCCACGGCAATCCGCCGTCGCGCCGCCGGTCGACCAGGGTCTGGGCGGCGAAGGCGACGACGAATATCGTCGGCGCCGCGAAGGCGTATTGCAGCCAAGTGAAGGCGGCGCGCTGCTCCGCGGAAAAGGCGTCGAAGAGGACGTAGAAAAGCGGTCCGAGGACGGCCGCCGCGAGCAAGATGACCTGCGCCAGGCTGAGCAGATTGGGCCGCGTCAGGGGCCATTCCAGGGCCAGGCCGCCGAGCAGATACCACGCGCCGATCAGCATCGCCACGTTGACGAACTGCAGGATATGCCCGCCGCCCCAGAAAAGGTTCTCGTGGAAGGTTCCGTCGATGGGGTCGCTGAGCAGGTGGCCGGCGGCGATGGCCATGCAGAACAGCGCCAGCAGGTAGAGGATCGCGGCGTTGACGGTGCCCAGCGAAACCGGATCCAGCGGTCCGGCGCGTCGCGGCAGGCAGAGACCGAACCGCAGCGTCGCCAGGATCAGGCTCACGGCCAGCAGGGCGAGACCGGCGTAGTAGACCGGATCGACGATGACCGGCACGTAGTTGTTGAGGCTCGCCTCGCCGCCGAGGAACCCGGGCACGAACAACAGCGCGGCCGATGCGTATCCGCACCACAGCGCCAACTTCGCCAGCCCGCTGGCCGGCGGCCGGCCGCCGCCGACGCGATGCGCGGCGACGCACAGCAGGGCCCCCAGGACGCTCAGGTACCAGACCACGAACGAGAAGACGACGTGGACGACCAGGCCCTTGTCGAAGAAATCGATGGGCAGCACCGCGACCTTTTCCGCTCCGGGCACGCGGGACAGGGCGACCAACAGCGCGAACACGCCGGCCACGGCGAGCGACAGCAACGCCAGACCGCACCAGCCGCGAAGCTCGGCCTTCGCCGAAGGCGCCGCGAAGGCTTCCGCGAATCCGGCGTAGATGTTCCAGCGTTGGGCCTGGGCGGGGCTGAACGCGTTCATCGGCGTCCGCCCTAACCCGGCACGTGGGGAAACATGTGAACGGCCATGGCATAGACCACGACGCCGGAAACGCCGACGTAAACCCACAGCGGCCAGGTCCAGCGGGCGAGCCGTTTGTGCCGGTCGAATTGGCCCTTCAGGGCCCGATAGAGCGTCCACGGCACCAGCGGCGTGATCGCGATGGCGCCGATCACGTGGGCCGCCAGGATGGAGAAGTAGACGGGCCGGATCCAGCCTTCGCCGCCGAACTTGGCGAATCCCGAGTTCGCCTTGTAGATGACGTAGACGACCAGGAACAGCGCCGACACGGCGAGCGCGCCCAGCATGCAGGCGCGGTGCCGGTCCCGGTCGCCGCGGCGGATGTAGACGTAACCGGCGAGCAGGCACATCACGGAAATGCCGTTGAGTCCGGCGATGACGTGCGTGAGATCCTGAACCTGGAGCATGGTTGCGCGCTTTCCGTCCCTGGTGCCGGGCTCGCGGCGGCTAGTGCATCTTGATCATGATGCCGAAGTACATGGCTAGAGCCGCGGCGGCGAGCAAGGCGGCAAGCAACAAATTTCGTCGTTCCACGGTGTTGGTCCCTTCCTCATTTGCCAGGGATAATTAATGTGGAAGCGCCGGCGTTTCAACGGCGAAGCCGCTTGCAAGGACAATTATTTGCCACCCGGAACGGGTTCGCCGGGACCGGTTTTGTGAATGAGAATTAGACATATTAGAAATTGCGAAAGCAAATTTCGCCGGGCCTTGCCTAGGCGGATATCTGCGGATACAAAGGCGCTATCAAATAAGAATACCGCGAACCTGCATTGATATCGGTTAAGCGGCGAGAATTTGTTTATCGTTTCGGTCTCACAATCGGATGGAAAGCATGTTGAAAAGACTGTTCACCGTGATCCCGGCCGTAGCCCTCGGGTTCATGATTTACGCCGACACGGCGATGGCCGAGATGGTCGAAATGCGCTCGAAGCCGTGGCAGCTGTTCTTCCAACAACCCATGTCGCCGACGGCCGAGCAGGTTTACGACCTGAACGTCTTCCTGTTGTGGATCGAGGTGGTGATCACGCTCTTCGTTCTTGGCATCATGGCCTACATCATGGTGAAGTTTAACGCCAAGGCCAATCCGACGCCGTCGAAGACCACCCACAACACCTTCCTTGAGGTCATTTGGACGGCCGTGCCGATCCTGATCCTGGTGGTCATCGCGGTGCCGTCCCTGAAGGTTCTTTATTTCGCCGACAGGACCCAGGACTACGAGATGACCGTCAAGGTGAAGGGCAACCAGTGGTTCTGGTCGTATGAGTACCCCGACCACGGCGACATCGCCTTCGACAGCATTATCATCCCGGATGACGAACTGAAGAAGGGCCAGCCGCGGCTGCTCAGCGTCGACAACCCGGTGGTCCTGCCGGCCAACACGAACATCCGTCTGCTGTTGACGTCGAACGACGTCATCCACAACTGGGCGGTGCCGTCGCTGGCGATCAAGCTCGACACGACGCCGGGCCGGGTCAACGAGACCTGGACCCACATCAACGCGCCGGGCGACTACTACGGCATGTGCTCGGAACTTTGCGGCGTCAACCACGGCTTCATGCCGATCCATATCCGCGCCCTTCCCAAGGACGAGTTCCAGAAATGGCTGGTCAAGGCGAAGGAACAGTTCGCGAGCAACGACAACAAGGAACAAGAAGACGGTCCGGTGCGCGTGGCGCAGGCGGGTACGGCCAAATAACGGCCTTACCCGGACAGTCATCAGGTTTATTCGAGAGGGATTAGATAATGGCCAACGCAGCGGAAGCCCATCACGACGATCATCACGATCACCACATGCCGGGGTTCTTCACCCGGTGGTTCTGCTCGACCAACCACAAGGACATCGGGACGCTCTACATCCTGGTCTCCTTCATCGCCGCGATTCTCGGCGGCGCCATGTCCTGGTACATCCGCCTCGAGCTCGCGGAGCCGGGGGTCCAGTACATCCATGACTTCCAGTTCTACAACGTTCTGGTTACCGCGCACGGCTTCCTGATGGTGTTCTTCGTCGTCATGCCGGCGATGATTGGCGGTTTTGGCAACTGGTTCGTGCCGCTGATGATCGGCGCCCCGGACATGGCCTTCCCGCGGATGAACAACATCTCGCTGTGGCTCTTGGTCGCCGGTTTCATCCTGCTGCTGCTGTCGGCCGTCATCGGCGACGGGCCGGGGACCGGATGGACCGTGTACCCGCCGCTATCCCACGTCGATTACCAGCCGGGCCCGTCCGTCGACTTCGGCATCCTGTCGCTGCACCTGGCCGGTGCCTCGTCGATCCTCGGCGCCATCAACTTCATCGTCACCATCTTCAACATGCGCGCGCCGGGCATGACCATCCACCGCATGCCGCTGTTCGTGTGGGCGATCCTGATCACCGCGTTCCTGCTTTTGCTGGCCCTGCCGGTCCTGGCGGGCGCGCTGACCATGCTGCTCACCGACCGCAACTTCGGCACCACCTTCTTCGTCGTCGAGGGGGGCGGTGACCCGGTCCTCTGGCAGCACCTGTTCTGGTTCTTCGGCCACCCGGAAGTGTACATCCTCATCATTCCGGCCTTCGGCATCATCAGCCAGGTGGTCTCGACGTTCTCGCAGAAGCCGGTGTTCGGATACCTCGGCATGGCCTACGCCATGTCGGCCATCGGCGTCGTCGGCTTCGTGGTGTGGGCGCATCACATGTTCACCATCGGCTTCGACGTCGGCACCCGGGCGTACTTCACCGCGGCGACCATGGTCATCGCGGTACCCACCGGCGTGAAGATCTTCAGTTGGCTGGCGACCATGTGGGGCGGATCGATCAAGTTCGAGGTGCCCATGCTCTATGCCATGGGCTTCATCTTCCTGTTCGTGGTCGGCGGCGTCACCGGCATCACCTTGGCCAACGCCAGCGCCGACCTGGTGTTCCACGACACCTACTTCGTCGTCGCCCACTTCCACTACGTGATGGCCATCGCCGCCATCCTGGCGATGTTCGCCGGGTACTTCTATTGGGTCGGCAAGATGTCGGGCCGGCAGTATCCGCAAGGGTTCGCGAAGCTCCAGTTTTGGGTGTTCTTCATCGGTGTGAACGTCTTGTTCTTCCCGCAGCACTTCTCCGGCTTCGCCGGCATGCCGCGCCGTATTCCGGATTATCCGGCGCCCTATGAGGGTTGGAACTATGTCAGTTCGATCGGCGCTTTGATCACCATGATCGGCACGATCATGTTCTTCATTGTCGTATGGATGACCTTCCGCTCGAAGGAGAAGGTGCCGGCCAACCAGTGGGGCGAGGGCGCGACGACGCTGGAGTGGACGGTCGCGTCACCGGCGCCGTGGCACACCCACGAGGAGCTGCCCGACATGACCGGCAAGGCGCCGGCCGAGTAAGGGGCGGGAAGAGGGGAGCGGACGCATGTCCAACCGCAACCGCCACAATGGACGGATGGCGATCGCCTTGAGCGTGTTCGTCGCCGGCATGGTCGGCGTATCCTTTGCGGCGGTTCCCCTCTATCAGCTGTTCTGTCAGGTCACGGGTTACGGCGGCACGCCGAAGACGGATGTCGCCCAGGCCTCGGCCGCGGTCAGCGAGCGGGTCATCACCGTGCGCTTCGACGCCAACACGAACGGGAAGCTGCCGTGGCGGTTCAAGCCCGTCGAGCGCAAGATGACCGTCCGCCTGGGTGAACCCAATCTGGCCTTCTATCGGGCGAGCAATCTCAGCACCGAGAAGGTGACCGGCACGGCGCTGTTCAACGTGGCGCCGTACAAGGCGGGGCCGTTCTTCTCGAAGATCGATTGCTTCTGTTTCACGGAGCAGACCCTTGGTGCCGGCGAAACCGTCGATATGCCGATCCAGTTCTTCGTCGACCCGGAGATTTTCACCGATCCGGATACAAAGGATCTGAAGGAAATCACCCTGTCGTACACGTTCTATCCGAGCGAGTCGGAAGGCAAGAAAACCAACCCGGCGAAATCCGCCGCGGCCATCGACGACGCGGCGGTCAACGAACCGGGAAAAAGCTAATTCGTTAGCGAATTTGAATGGAGACCATTAATGGCTAGTTCCGAACAATCCCATCCCTACCACATGGTCAACCCGAGCAAGTGGCCGTTCATCGGGTCGGTTGCCGGGTTCACGATGGCAACCGGCGGTATCTGGTACATGCAGGGTGGGCCGCTCTGGGTTTTCCTGATTGGTACCATGCTGATGCTCTACGTCATGTACGGCTGGTGGCGCGATGTGGTGGTCGAGGCCCAAGGCGGCGTCGACCACACGCCGACGGTTCGTCATGGCCTGCGCATGGGAATGGTCCTGTTCATCACCTCCGAGGTGATGTTCTTCTTCGCCTTCTTCTGGGCCTTCTTCGACCAGACGGTGCCGTTCATCACCCGCAACGCGCACGAGGTTTGGCCGCCCGAGGGGGTCGTGCCGCTCGAGACCTGGACCTTGCCGTTCCTGAACACGCTGATCCTTCTGTCGTCGGGGGCCACGGTCACCTACGCGCACCATGCCATCGTCCACGGCGATCACAAGAAGTGCGCCACCGGGCTGTTTTGGACGATCGTCCTGGGCGTCAGCTTCGCCGCGCGTCAGGCTTACGAGTACGCCCACGCCACGGTCAAGTTCACCGACGGCATGTATTCGTG
>JAPPPF010000167.1 GCA_028817665.1 Magnetovibrio sp.
GGCCTCGACATCGGCCTCGGCATCGGCGGCCTGCCGCGCGGCCGGGTGGTCGAGATCTACGGGCCGGAGAGCTCCGGCAAGACGACCCTGGCGCTGCACGTGGTCGCCGAGGCCCAGAAGACCGGCGGCACCTGCGCCTTCATCGACGCCGAACACGCGCTCGACCCGGTCTACGCCAAGAAACTGGGCGTCGACGTCCAGGAACTGCTGATCTCGCAGCCCGACGCCGGCGAGCAGGCGCTGGAAATCGCCGACACCCTGGTGCGCTCGGGCGCCGTCGACGTCCTGGTCATCGACAGCGTCGCCGCCCTGGTGCCGCGCGCCGAGCTGGAAGGCGAGATGGGTGACACCCACGTCGGGCTGCAGGCGAGATTGATGAGCCAGGCGCTCCGCAAGCTCACGTCGTCGGTGGCCAAGTCCAACACGCTGATTATTTTCATCAACCAGATCCGGATGAAGATCGGCGTCATGTTCGGCAACCCCGAGACCACGTCGGGCGGCAACGCCCTCAAGTTCTATTCCTCGGTGCGCATGGAGATCCGCCGCATCGGCGCCATCAAGGACCGCGACGAGGTGGTCGGCAACCAGACCCGGGTCAAGGTGGTGAAGAACAAGATGGCGCCGCCGTTCAAGATGGTCGAGTTCGACATCATGTACGGCGAGGGTGTGTCGAAGATGGGCGAGCTCCTCGACTTCGGCGTCAAGGCCGGCATCGTCGAGAAGTCCGGGTCGTGGTTCTCCTACGATTCGACCCGCATCGGCCAGGGCCGCGAGAACGCCAAGGCGTACCTCCGCGACAACCCCGACGTGGCCACCGCCATCGAGAACCAGATCCGCCAGAACGCCGGGCTTCTGTCCGAGGAGATGATGGCCGGCCCCGGCGAGATGGGCGACGACGCCATCGCCGAGGCCGCCGAGGGCGAGGCGGAAACCGCCGACGGCGAGGCGGCCGCCGAGTAATCCCAAACCCGCGATATCCACGCGATCGGCGCGGCCCCGGTCTCCGGGGCCGCGTTTTCTCTGTCAGGCCGCCGTGTCCGTCTCCCGTCATGCCCGGGCCCGACCCGGGCATCCACGACTTTCCTTACGACTTTCCCCATGGCGCTCCGGGGAAGACGTGGATCACCGGGTCGAGCCCGGCGAAGACGGGCCGAAGGGTCGCCGCGAACGGCGTCCGCCCGCCTGGACAGCCTCGCGGCGAGGGGCTACAACCTTGCGGCTCGGCGGAAATCCGCCGAAGCTGTCGTGTTCTCGGGCGTTAAGGACCAGATCGGAACCATGCAGACGGTCAACGATATCAGGAAGGCGTTCCTCGACTATTTCGCCGCCAACGGCCACGAGGTCGTGGCGTCCTCACCGCTGGTGCCGCTGAACGATCCGACGTTGATGTTCACCAACGCCGGCATGGTGCAGTTCAAGAACGTCTTCACCGGGCTCGAGCAACGCGACTATTCGCGCGCCGTGACCTCGCAGAAGTGCGTGCGCGCCGGCGGCAAGCACAACGACCTCGAAAACGTCGGCTACACGGCGCGCCACCACACCTTCTTCGAGATGCTCGGCAACTTCTCCTTCGGCGACTACTTCAAGGAGCACGCCATCGAGCTCGCCTGGAACCTGGTGACCAAGGAATACGGGCTCCCGGAAGACAAGCTCCTGGTCACCGTGCACTCCTCCGACGAGGACGCGGCGGCGCTGTGGCGCAAGGTCGCCGGATTGCCGGACGCGAAGATCCTGCGCATCCCGACGTCGGACAACTTCTGGGCCATGGGCGACACCGGCCCCTGCGGCCCGTGCTCGGAGATTTTCTACGACCACGGGCCGCACATCGAGGGCGGCCCGCCGGGCTCCGAGAACGAGGACGGCGACCGCTTCATCGAGATCTGGAACCTGGTGTTCATGCAGTTCGAGCAGGTGACGGTGGACGAACGCATCGAGCTGCCGAAACCCTCCATCGACACAGGCATGGGCTTGGAGCGCATCGCCGCGGTCATGCAGGGCACCCACGACAACTACGAGATCGACATGATGCAGGCGCTGATGTCGGCGTCGGCCGAGCACTCGGGCGCCGAGGTGGACGGCGAGCACAACATCTCGCACCGGGTCATCGCCGATCACCTGCGCGCCTGCTCGTTCCTGATCTCCGACGGTGTGTTGCCGTCGAACGAGGGTCGCGGCTACGTGCTCAGGCGCATCATGCGCCGCGGCATGCGCCACGCGCATCTGATGGGCTGCGAGGAACCCCTGATGTGGAAGCTGGTGCCGGCCCTGGTCGAGCAGATGGGCCAGGCGTTCCCCGAGCTCACCCGCGCCGAGGCGCTGATCACCGAGACCCTGAACCTCGAGGAGACGCGCTTCAAGAAGCTCCTCGACCGGGGCCTCAAGCTCCTCGACGAGGCCACCGACGGGATGGCGGACGGCGACGAGCTCGACGGCGAGACCGCCTTCAAGCTCTATGACACCTACGGCTTCCCCCTCGACCTCACCCAGGACGCGCTCCGGCCGCGCGGCATCGGTGTCGGCACCGGCGCCTTCGAGCAGGCCATGGAGCGCCAGCGGGCCGAGGCGCGGGCCGCCTGGGCCGGGTCCGGCGACGCCGCCGAGGAGGCCATCTGGTTCGACGTCCGCGACGAGCTGGGCGCCACCGACTTCTTCGGCTACGAGACCGAGCAGGCCGAGGGCCAGGTCGTCGCCCTGGTCAAGGACGGCGGGCGCGTCGAGGCGCTCGCGAAGGGCGACGAGGGGTTCCTGGTCACCAACCAGACGCCGTTCTACGGCGAGTCCGGCGGCCAGATCGGCGACACCGGCGTGATCACGGCGGAAGGCGCCGAGGTCCGCGTCACCGACACCGTGAAACGAGTCGAGGACCTGCACGTGCACGCGGTCACCGTCGCCGACGGCGAGGTCAAAGTCGGCGCCGACGTGACCTTGCGCGTCGACGGCGCGCGCCGCGCCGCGATCCGCGCCAACCACTCGGCGACGCACCTCGTCCACGAGGCCCTGCGCCGGCGCCTCGGCGACCACGTGACGCAGAAGGGCTCGCTGGTGGCGGCGGAGCGCATGCGCTTCGACATCTCGCACCCGAAGGCGATCGGCGCCGAGGAGTTGATCCAGATCGAGGACGACGTCAACGCGCGCATCCGCGCCAACTCCGACGTCTCGACCCGGCTGATGGAGCCCGACGCCGCCGTCGAGGCCGGCGCCATGGCCCTGTTCGGCGAGAAGTACGGCGACGAAGTCCGGGTCGTCTCCATGGGCGGCGACGACGCCGAGAAGCAGGGCGGCATCTACTCGACCGAGCTCTGCGGCGGCACCCATGTGCGGCGCACCGGCGACATCGGGCTGTTCAAGATCGTCTCGGAAAGCGCCGTCGCCGCCGGCGTGCGCCGTATCGAGGTGGTCACCGGCCAGGCCGCCGAGGCACACATGCGGGCCCAGGACGCGGCGCTGCAACAGGTCGCCGGCGTCCTGAAGACGGCGCCCGACCAGGTCCCGGCCCGGGTCGAGAGCCTGATCGAGGAGCGCCGCAAGCTGGCGCGCGAGCTCGCCGAGGCGCGGCGCCAGTTGGCCACCGGCGGCGGCGCCGCCGCCGCGGCCGAGCCCGCCGCCAAGGAGATCAATGGGGTCAAGTTCGCGGGTAAGTTCCTGGACGGCATGCCGGCCAAGGAACTGAAGGGACTGGCCGACGACTTGAAGGGCCAGGTCGGCTCCGGTGTCGTCGCCGTGGTCTCTAACACCGACGGCAAGGCCTCGTTGGTGGTCGGCGTCACCGACGACTTGACCGACACCTTCGACGCCGTCGAACTGGTCCGCGCCGGCTCCGCCGCCGTCGGCGGCAAGGGCGGCGGCGGCCGCCCCGACATGGCCCAGGCCGGCGGCCCCGACGGTGCCAACGGCGAAGCGGCGCTCGCCGCCATCGAGGCGGCGCTGGCGGACGCGGGCTGAGGTTTCTCCGAAGCGCATGCTTCGACGGGCCCGGCATGAGGGTTTCTTCGAAACCCTGAAAATCCGATTGTGCGACCGATTCGTCCCTCATCCTGAGCTTGTCGAAGGATGGGCGGGCGAGGCGACATCATGCAGCGCCGTCATGCCCGGGCTTGACCCGGGCATCCACGACTTGGAC
>JAPPPF010000027.1 GCA_028817665.1 Magnetovibrio sp.
CCCTTGACCAGGCTGACCGGATCTCGGTTGACCTTCACCCGACTGTCCCGGCTGCCCTTGACCAGGCTGACCGGATCTCGGTTGACCTTCACCCGACTGTCCCGGCTGCCCTTGACCAGGCTGACCGGATCTCGGTTGACCTTCACCCGACTGTCCCGGCTGCGAGCCTGGTTGACCTTCCCCTGGTTGTCCCTCGCCTGGTTGACCTTCCCCAGGTTGTCCGGAGCCGGGTTGACCTTCTCCAAGCTGTCCCTGACCAGGTTGCGATCCGGGTTGTCCCTCGCCTGGCTGTCCTTCTCCCGGCTGTCCCTGGCCGGGTTGTGATCCGGTTTGACCCTGTCCGGGCTGGCCTTCTCCCGGCTGTCCCTGTCCGGGTTGCGAACCGGGTTGTCCGGATTCGCCCTGACCCGGCTGGCCGCTTTGTGGCTGTCCGGACTGCGCCTGCTGGGCGGCTGCCTGCTGCGCATCGGCGAGAGCCTGCTGAGCGTCCTGCAACTGCTGCGCGGCCTGCGCAATCTGCGACGCCAGGTCACCAGGAATCGGCGAAGACTCACCGGACTGCGGCGAGCCACTCTGAGGACTTCCACTCTGGGGTGACCCGCTCTGCGGTGAGCCGGATTGAGGACTGCCGCTTTGTGGTGAACCTGACTGAGGGCTTCCGCTTTGAGGTGAGCCTGACTGAGGCGACCCGCTCTGCGGAGATCCTTCGCTGCCAGGCATTCCCGACTCGCTGCCCGGCTGGCCGGACTGCGGCGAGCCACTCTCACCCGACTGTGGCGATCCACCTTCCGGCGATCCCGACTCGGGCGACCCGCTCTGCGGCATGCCACCCTGCGGCTGCCCCGCCTGCGCGGCCTGCTGCAGAGACTCCGCCGCCTGCTGCGCGGCTTCGGCCGCGGCTCCCGGGTTGCCTTGCTGCAGGTTCTCCGCCGACTGCTGCATCGCCTGCTGACTTTCGGCTGCGGCCTGGGCCGCCTGCTGTGCCTGCTGAGCTTCCTCGTCCAGGCCCAGCACGTCCGAACCCAGCAGCTCGGAAACTTCGTTCAATCGCTCCGCCAGCTCGCCGGCCTGCTGCTGCAACTCCTCCTGCCGGGCTGCCTGAGCCGCCTGCCGCTGCTCCGCCGAATCCGCGATCCCCTCAAACCCCTCGGCCAGCTGCTGCTGCTGCTCAGCCAGCTGCTCGGCCCGCGCGGCCAGCTGCGGAGAACTCTCCTGCAAACCCTGCGCGGCCTGCTGCGAATCCGCCGCCGCCTGCTGAGCCTGCTGCGCCGCCTGATCAAACTGCCCGGCTTGGGCCTGCTGTCCGGCGTCGTTCGTGTTCGAAGCCGACTGGGCCGCCGCCTGAGCCGTCGGCGAATCCGCTCCCGCCTGCTGAGCCGCTTCGACCGCCAGCTGAGCGGCTTCTGCGGTGAGGCTTTGCTGCTGCTCGAGAAGCTCCTGAGCCGATGGCTGTTCGCCCTGAGGTTGTCCACTTTGTGGCTGGCCCGACTCAGGCTGTCCGCCTTCCGGCTGCCCGCCTTGAGGTTGCGACCCGGGCTGGCTTTGAGGTGACCCGGCCTGCGGCTCACCAGACTGAGGTGACCCGGCTTGCTGCTCACCAGACTGAGGTGAACCAGATTGCGGCGATCCGGATTCTGGCGAGCCGGATTCTGGCGAGCCTGACTCCGGCTGACCGGTTTGCGGCGAGCCCTCTTGAGTGGTTCCATTTTGCTGTTCGGATCCGGCGGGCTGACCCGCTTCCGGTGATCCGGATTCGGAGCCTGGCTGCTGCCCGCTCTGTTGAGTCGCTTCGGCGAGGCGCTGTTGCAGTTCGCTCTGGGCATCCGCCAATTGCTGAGCCGCCGCGGCGAGATCCTCATTCGAGGTCGCTCCAGGCTGCTGACCTGGTTCGCCCGGTTGCCCTGGTTCAGAACCCGGTTGCCCCGGTTCGGAACCCGGTTGCTGGCCTGGCTCGGAGCCGGGCTGCGAGTTCGGTTCGCCAGGCTGTCCCGGCCGGTTCTCACCCGGCTGACTTTCACTTGGCTGGTTCTGACCGGGCTGGCCTTCGTTCTGCGCGAGCTGACTTTGCGCCGCCTGCTGGTCGGCCTGCGCCTGTGCCTGCGCTTCGCGAGCCAGCTGGTTCAGCGCTTCGCCGGCCTGCTGCTGAGCCTGCGCGGCCTCTTCCAGATTGCCCTGCTGAAGCGCCTCGCTGGCGGCCTGCATCTGCTGCTGAGCCTCGGCCCGCGGCCGCGTTCCGACGTCCTGCGGCAGGTCGTTCAGATTCACAAGCAGGTTGGCCTGCTGCTCCTGAAGCCGCTCCTGCTGCTGAGCCTGCGGGCTGCCTTCCGGAGCGTTGGGCATAAATTCATCGTCGAGCGTTTCGGTCTCTTCCTGCAGTGCGGCCTGTTGCTCGGCCAGCTGCTGTGCCGCGTCGGCGACCTCGCTCGCGTCGCGAGGCTGCTGTCCGAACTCCTCGGCCAGTTGCCGCGCGAGGTCCGCGTCCGGGTCGGCCGGCTCGTTCCCGTTCGGCTCATTCGGATCCGCTTCCGGATCGCCGGCGGGATTCTCGCCCGGCTCAACCGGCTCGGGCTGCAGTTTCTTCTCGAGCCGCTGCAGCGCGTCGGCCGCCTCTTCCTGCTGGCTGGCCAGATCGTTGAGGGCCTGCTGAATCTGCTCGGCATCCGGCCGCTGCGGAGCCGGCTGGTTCGGATTCGCCGGATCCGGTGCACCGAGCTGGCGGTTCAGCTGATCCTGCTGTTCGAGGGCCTTGCGGAGTTCTTCGATCGCCTCCAGTTTTTCTTCCTGAGCTCCCTCGCCGACGCGAGTTCGCTCGAGCTGGTCGGCTGCCTTCGTCAACTGCTCGGCAGCTTCGACATCCGGTTCGAGCATCGCGAGCTTCTCGGCGTCTTCCTCGGCCGTATCGCGATTCTGCTCGGCGAGTTTCTCCTGCTGCTTCGCCAATTGTTCGACATCGTCGGCCGCCCGCTGACCCCGCTCGGCTGGCTGCATCGCCTGAGCCATCTGGCTGAGCGCCTCGCCCGCCTGCCGCATCGCTTCCGAAGCCTGCTGCGGAGTTGCGTTTCCATTCTGGCTTTCGGCGAGAGCCTGGGCTGCCTGCTGCATCGCCTGCTGAGCCGCAGCTTGCTGACTGTTCGCCGCAGGTGCCTGGACCTGAGCAGCGTTTTCGGCGAGCTCCTGCTGCTGCTTCGCGAGCTGTTCGACCGCGTCCTCGTTTCCGGCTTCGATGGCTTCCTCGGCTTGCCGCTGCAGCGAGGATTGCTGCTTGCGAAGTTCGGTAACCTGCTCCTGCGGAGTCGCCTCGCCGTTCAGACGATTCTCCAAAGCCGCCATCGCCTGCTGCAGCTGCTGCTGCGAGGCGGGAATGTCCGCCTGTCGGTTGGCGGCGATGTCGTTGACCGCGGCCGCTGCCGCTTTGATTGCGTCCTGCTGTTCTTTTTCCGCACCCAGCGCGTCCAGCTTCGCGAGTTCCTTCGCGACGAATTCTTCATCACGCTGAAGGAAGCTGGCGTCTTCCGGAGCTGGCTGCCCGTTTGGCTTGCCATTCTCAAAAAGTTTCTCGGTGACATCTTCGCGCTGGACGTCCTGGATCTCGGCCAGCTGTCGAGCTGCGTCGGCTTTGCGATCCGCATCGGAAGGAGTGGCTTCGGCGAGTTTCCTCAGTGCATCGGCCGCTGCCTGACTCTGCTGAGCTGCCTGGTTGAGAGAAGCCTGTGCGGCCTGCTGCTGCGCGGCGGCTTCCTCTTCGAGTGCCGCTGCGTTGGCCTGAGCAACCTCGGCATCGCCCTCCGGATTCGCCGCCAGTTTGCTGGCATCAGCCGCGGCCTGAGCCGCCTCACCCTGCTGACGGGCGGCCGCGATCACATCGTTCAAAGCCTGGTTGGCTTTATTCACAGCGGTTTGCTGCTCGTCCCGCGCGTCGCGAGGCACGCTCAGCCGCGCGGCCGCTCGCTGCAATGCCGCCTGCTCGGTAGCCAGCTGGTCGAGCTCCCGCTGCTGAGCTTTCACATCGGCCGCGTCATCCGATCCCGCCTTCTGCGCCGCCGCTTCGATCTTCTTCGCGAGTTAGTCCTGTCGCTTCGCGAGTTCCGCGGCTGCCGCGGCCGTGTCTGCCGGAAGCGG
>JAPPPF010000030.1 GCA_028817665.1 Magnetovibrio sp.
ATTTGAACTCGACCTCCAGGAAGGCGAAATCGAAGGCGTTGGCGTTGATCACGTCATGCTCGACGCCGGCCTCTCGGAAGTAGGAGCCGCCGGCGGTCTGGTCCGCCGTGTTCTCGACGCCGTCACCTTCGATCAGGGTCAATCGGCCGGTGACCAGCGGCACGATGACGTAGTCCATCTCGTGGCGGTGCCAGCCGGTGGCGGCGCCCGGCGGGAACTCCCAGAGCGTGACCCGGGTGCGGTCGTTGTCGTGTTGCAGGTTGGAACGGGCGGCTTCGGACATGGGAGACTCCTCGCGGGGAATAATATTTGTTTAATCAATTCATCTATTGTAATTATTGATTAGAATTATATAACACCTTCGTCCATCCTCCCGCCCGAGCCGCGACGCGGCAAATCCGGTCGAACAGGAGATTACCATGGAAACCACCGCCACCCTCAAGCGCGACATCAAGGTCCTGGTGTTCGATCAGTACGGCACCGTCGTCGACATGCAATCGGGCCTGACCGAGATCGCGGCGCCGTTCCTGAAGGAGAAGGGCTGGGACGGCGAGGCGCACCGCTTCGTCACCTGGTGGCGCCGCACGCATTTCGAGAACTCGATGATCGACGCGCTCTGCGACCGCGGCCACACGCCCTACCGCGAGATCGGTCACCGCGCCGTCTCCCACGTCCTGGACCGCTCGGGAATTGCCTACAGCGCCGACGAGGTGGCCTGGCTGGTCGCCGAGATCGAGAAGCTGAAGCCGTTCCAGGACGTCATCGAGGCGCTGCAGAAGCTCCGCGACGGTGGCTACCGGCTGGCGATCCTGTCGAACGGCGATCGCGACATGCTGGAGGCGGCGAAGCCGTACATCGGGTTCCAGTTCGACGCGACCATCTCGGTCCAGGAAGCCGGTTATTTCAAGCCGCACTGGAAGACCTACGCCAAGGCCGAAGAGATCTTGGCCGAGGAGCGCACGTCGATCCTGTTCGTCGCCAATCACGCCTTCGATTGCATCGGGGCCAAGTCCTTTGGTATGCGTACGGCGTTCATCGACCGGCGCAAGCGGCCCTTCGGCCAGGAGCCCCAGCAGCCGGACCTCATCGTCGCCAACTTCAAGGAACTCGCCGATGCCCTCAGCTGAAAACCGAAACACCGGCCCGCTGGCCGGGCTCAAGGTCGTCGACCTGACCCGGGTGCTCTCCGGCCCCTTCTGCGCCATGATGCTCGGCGACATGGGCGCCGAGGTGATCAAGATCGAACGGCCCGGCGCCGGCGATGACACCCGCGCCTTCGCGCCGCCCTACCAGGGCGACGAGTCTTCCTATTTCCTGACCGTCAACCGCAACAAGAAGAGCGTGACGCTCGACATGAAGCAGGCCGCCGCCAAGGAGGCGCTCTGGAAGTTGGTCGAGGACGCCGACATCCTGATCGAGAATTTCCGGCCCGGCGCCGCGGCGCGTCTCGGCTTCGGCTACGACGACGTGGCGGCGCGCAACCCCGGCATCATCTACGGCTCGATCTCCGGGTTCGGCGACACCGGCCCCGAGGCCGCCCGGCCCGGCTACGACCTGATCGTGCAGGGCGAATCGGGGATGATGCACATCACCGGCGACCCGGACGGCCCGCCGACGAAGATGGGGACTTCCATCGCCGACATGGTCGCGGGCATGATGCTGAGCCAGGGCATCCTGGCGGCGCTGCACGCCCGCGCCGCCTCGGGCAAGGGCCAGCACGTCAAGGTCTCCATGCTGGAGGCGCTCGCCTCGCTGCTCACCTACCAGGCCGGCAACTACTACGCGACCGGCGCGTCGCCTAGGCGGCGCGGCAACGCGCATCCGTCCATCGTGCCCTACGAGACCATCCAGGCCGCCGACGGCTGGCTCAACGTCGGCGTCGCCAACGACTCGCTCTGGGTCAAGTTCTGCGACGCCATCGAGAAGCCCGAATTGAAGGACGACGCGCGTTTCGCCCTGGCCCCGGACCGGGTCCGCAATCGCGACGAGTTGATGCCGCTGTTGACCGAGGTGCTGAAAACCCGGGACCGGGCCCATTGGATCGCCGCCATGAATACCCACGGCGTGCCCTGCGGCGCCATCGCCAAGGTCGACGAGATCTGCGAGAGCGCGACCTTGAAGGCGCGCGGCATGATCTGGGAGATGGACCACGCCACCGCCGGCACGGTCCGGACCATCGGCAACCCCATCGAGTTCACCGGCACCCGGCTGGCCCAGCCGGCACCGCCGCCGCGCCTCGGCGAGCACACCGAGGAGGTGCTGGCGGCGGCCGGATACGACGCCGGCGCCATCGCCCGGATGAAGGCCGAGGGCGTGATCTAAGCCGGCCCGGGAGGCACGCGAGGCAGATGAATCTCCGGACCGTCGATCTCAATCTGCTGGTCGTCTTCGACGCGCTCATGCAGGAGCGCCACGTGACCCGGGCGGCGGACCGGGTCGGGCTCAGCCAGCCGGCGGCGTCGAGCGCGCTCGGCCGGCTGCGTCTCCTGTTCGGCGACGAACTGCTGGTCCGCACGGGCGCCGGCATGGAACCGACGGCGCGCGCCCTGGAACTGGCCGAGAAGGTGACGCCCATCCTCCGCGAGGTCGGCCGGTTGGTGGAGGAGGGCACCCAGTTCGACCCCGGCACGGCGAGCGGCGCCTATCGGGTACGCATGTCGGACCTGCTTTTGCTGTTGCTGATGCCGGCGCTGGCCGGGCGCCTGGAGAAGGAGGCACCGGGTATTCGCCTCGACATCCAGCACCAGCCGCCGACCGGCACTGTCGACGCCCTGGTCGGCGACGCGTTGGATTTCGCCGTCAGCACGCAGCTTCAGGTGCCGGCGGCGGTCGTCGAGGAGCACCTGTTCGACGGCCGCATGGTCTGCGTGCACCGCCGCGGCCACCCCCGGATCGACGGCGAACTCAGCCTCGAGACCTTTCTCGCCCTGAAGCACATCCGGGTCGCCCAGAGCCCCCTCGACGACCGCTTCGTCGACCGCCAGCTCTCGGCGCTCGGGATCGAGCGCGACATCGCGCTCACCGTGCCCCATTGGCTGCCGGTGCCGGCGATCATCGGCAAGACCGACCTGATCGCGGTGATGACCGAGCGCCACGCCGGGCATTTCAAGAAGAGCCACGGCCTGGAATTCGTCGACGCGCCCTTCGAGGGTGCCGATTTCCACTGGTCGCTCTACTGGCACAAGCGCCACGGCGCCAATCCGGCGCACCGGTGGCTGCGCGGCGTGGTCCGCGAGGTCGCGGCGGCCGTCGATGGGCCCGGCGCCCCGGCATGAGCGGCGGCCGGCCGAACCTGGTCCTGCTGCCAGGATTGATGTGCGACGCGGGGCTGTGGGACCTGGTTGGGGACGAGCTCGGCCCGGCGGCGGCGTTGAGCTTCGGCGATCTTTCCCGGGACGACAGCATCGCCGCCATGGCGGCCCGGGTGCTCGACCGGGCGCCGGCGCGCTTCGCGCTCCTCGGCTATTCCATGGGCGGCTACGTGGCCCGGGAGGTCGTCCACCGGGCGCCCGAGCGGATCGAGCGGCTGGCCCTCGTCAATACCTCGGCCAAGGGGTCCGATGCAGACGACCTGGCGCGGCGGCGGCGGATCGTCGAGGCCCTCGGCGGCCGTCCCTTCACCGGATTGGCGATGTCGTCGGTGAAGCAGGCGGTGCATCCGGGCCGCGAGGCCGACGCCGAGCTTCTCGAGCGCATCCAGGCGATGGCGCGCCGGCTCGGCCGCGACGTGTTCCTGCGCCAGATGGGGCTTGAGCGCGCGGACGGCCATGCCCGCCTCGCCGAGATCGATTGTCCGACGCTGGTCGTCACCAGCGACGCCGACCGGCTGCGCAGCCTCGAGGAATCGCAAAGGCTGGCCGACGGCATCCCCGGCGCGCGCCTGGAGGTGATCGCCGATTGCGGCCACATGACGCCGCTGGAGAAGCCCGCCGCCCTGGCGAAACTGTTGATCGAGTGGTTGTGATCGGCCGGCGCTTGAACCGCGGCGCCGGCCGCGTCACCATTTTCCCATGACCATTCCAACGGGAGGTTCGTCATGTACAAGTCGATCCCAAGGCTCGGACTCGCCGCGATCGCGGCCCTCGGCGTGATCGCCGCGCCGCCGCCGGCCGAGGCGCAAGAGGCGAAGCGCGCCATCGTCAAGGTCGCCGGCGATCTCTACCGGTTCCAGAACAACTTCCACTATTCGGTCTTCCTGGTGACGCCGGAGGGCGTCATCGCCACCGACCCGATCAACGCCGGCGCCGCGAAATGGCTGAAGGCGGAGATCGCCAAGCGGTTCAAGGTGCCCGTGAAGTATGTGATCTACAGCCACGACCACCGCGACCACATCGCCGGCGGCGAGGTTTTCGCCGACACCGCGACCTTCGTCGCCCACGAGAACGCCAAGGCGACGATCATCGGCGAGAAGCGGCCGACAGCGGTGCCCGACGTCACCTTCGCCGAGCGCATGGACATCGAGCTCGGCGGCAAGCGGGTCGAACTGACCTACGTCGGGCCGAGCCATTCCGACAACTCCATCGTCATGCGGTTTCCGGCCGAGCGCGCCCTGTTCGCCGTCGACATCGTCACCGTCAACCGGCTTCCCATTCCAGATTCGTGGTCTCGTCAAATAGTGGTTGGCAAGAAGTTCGGATTGGAAGATCCCGACGGAAAGTACTTATGGGATAGCTTTCAATCTCGATACGGAAATTTCGGTAGCGGTTTATCTGATAATTTTCAGGACTCGCTATCACCTAGTGAATCCGATCGGTACGGAAAGCCTCAGTTGGTTCCCCCTCGTCTCGGACAAGGCTCATTTAGGCTAGTGGTTATGGATGCCTATCAACGTCGATGCGCTGTTACCGGTGAGAAAACATTACCTGCTCTAGAGGCCGCACATATCCGTCCTTTCGCTGAAGGTGGAAAACATGAAATTCGCAACGGAATATTCCTTCGCCGCGACGTACACCGGCTGTTTGATCTCGGATATGTGACGATCACGCCGTCACAGCGTTTTGAGGTAAGCCGGCGCATCAAAGAAGAGTTTGAGAATGGAAGGGATTACTACGCCCTTCACGGCCGAGAAGTTGCAGTGCCGCGAGCGAAAAATAAACAGCCTGCCGCGGAATTACTCGACTGGCACAACAATGAGAGATTTAAAAATGGGTTCGAAATTTGAGCCCGTATTTTATAAAGCCGCCTGCGCGCCGATCATGATCGCCGCCATGGCGACGACGAAGCCGGCCTCGGTGGCGATCGCGTAGTTGCTCTTCTGGCAGAAATAGCCCGACGCCACCAACAGGAAGACGATGGTCGCGGTAATCAGGACGGCGACGGCGACGCCGCCCGTCCCCATCGCCACGCCGATCACCCAGGCCAGCAGGAAGGTGCCGATGATCTGGGTCGCCATGGCGGCGAGCGGCATGTTGCCGGCCTTGTCCAGGGACACGCCGACGCCTTCCGCCCACTTGACGCCGAACAGCTTCGGTGAATACCAGAGCCAGCCCAGGAGGAACGCGACAACACCGCCGCCGCCGACGGCCGGCCAATTGATGTTGGCGGTCAAGACTTCCATGGCGTTCCCTCCCGGCGCCGCTTGCTGACGGCCCGCAGGATAACACCAAATCGAGCGCGGATGGCGCTACTTCAGGGACTTCGAGTAGAAATACTCGACGCTGTGCGAGGCGTCGGCGCGTTTCTGCGCGCCGGGCAGCCGGTGGTAGCCGAGGCGCTCGTAGAGGCGCTGCGCCTCGGTGAACCGCGCGTCGGTGAACAGCACCATGCGGTCGGCGCCGAAACCCAGCGCCATCTCCTCGGCGAGGACGCAAAGCTTCGCGCCGAGGCCGCGGCCCCGCGCCTTCTTGGCGACATAGAGCTTGTGGATGCGCGCGTATCCCGGCGCGTCGGCGGGCGCCACGGCGATGGTGCCGATAATGCCGTCGGTCTCCGTCTCGGCGACCCAGAAGGCGCCGCCGATCTCGGCGAAGGCGCTGGCCGGGGCCTTGAGCGCCGGCTCCTCCTCGTCGACCAGCAAAACGCAGCCGTCGTATTCCCTGTAGCAGCCGTCGATGATATCGATGACCGCGTCGGCGTCGGCGTCGGCGTCGGTGGCGGGCCGGATGGTGGGCATGCAACGTGGTCCGCTCAGTTGCGGCCCGAAAGCAGGCCGCGGGCAATGACCTGGGCCTGAATCTCGGCGGCGCCCTCGAAGATGTTGAGGATGCGGGCGTCGCAGAGCACCCGCGAGATCGGATACTCAAGCGCGTAGCCGTTGCCGCCGTGGATCTGCAGCGCGTTGTCGGCGTTCGACCAGGCGACCCGCGCGGCCAGCAGCTTGGCCATGCCGGCCTCGATGTCGCAGCGCCGTTCCGAATCCTTCTCGCGCGCCGCGAAGTAGGTGAGCTGGCGGGCGATCATGGTCTCCACCGCCATCCAGGCGAGCTTGCCGGAGACGCGCGGGAACTTGTAGATGGGGCCGCCGAACTGGATGCGCTCCTGGGCGTACTGGATGCCCAGTTCCATGGCGTTCTGCGCCACTCCAACGGCGCGCGCCGCGGTCTGGATGCGGGCCGATTCGAAGGTCGCCATAAACTGCTTGAAGCCCTGGCCCTCCTGGCCGCCGAGGAGCTGGCTCTCGGGAATCTCGAAGCCGTCGAAACCGATCTCGTATTCCTTCATGCCGCGGTAGCCCAAGACCTCGATCTCGCCGCCGGACATGCCCGGCGCCGGGAACGGATCGTCGGGATCGTCGGAGCGCGGCTTCTCGGCCAGGAACATGGAGAGGCCCTTGTAGCCGGGCTCGTCGGCGTTGGTGCGGACCAGCAGGGTCATCATGTCGGTGCGCGCCGCGTGGGTGATCCAGGTCTTGTTGCCCTTGACCTTGTAGACCCCGTCCTCGAGGGTCGCGCGGGTCTTCAAGCTGCCCAGGTCGGAGCCGGTGTTGGGCTCGGTGAACACCGCCGTCGGCAGGATCTCGCCGGACGCGATCTTCGGCAGGTAGGTTTCCTTTTGCTCCTCGGTGCCGCCGAGGCGGATCAGTTCTGCGGCGATCTCCGAGCGGGTGCCCAGCGAACCGACGCCGATGTAGCCGCGCGACAGTTCCTCGGTGACCACGCACATGGCGGTCTTGCCCATGCCGAGGCCGCCCCGGTGCTCGGGCACCGTGAGGCCGAAGACGCCGAGCTCCGACATCTGCTCGACCACGTCCATGGGGATGAACTCGTCCTTCAGGTGCCAGTCGTGGGCGTCCGGCATGACCTGCTCGTCGACGAAGCGGCGGAACTGGTCGCGGACCATCTCCAGCGTCTCGTCGCCGAGGCCCAAGTCGCCGAAGTGCCCGTCGGCCATCAGCTCGGCGATGCGCGACCGCACGCCCGCCGAATTGCCCGCGGCGCGGAGCCGCGCCGCGGCGCCTTCGGAAAGCGGTTTGAGATCGGCGTCCGTGAGGCCCATGTCGGCGGGCCGCACCATCTCGACCTGGGAAAGCGCGATGCCGCCGGCGATCTGGTTCAGGTATTCGCCGAAGGCCGATTGCACCATCAGCTGCTCGAGCTCGCCGAGCTTGCCCTCCGCCTTCAGCCGTTCGGCCCAGCCGAGCATCTGGCGCAACCCCTCGACGTAGGTGGTCAGCCAGGCGAAGCCGTGCGCCGCGAACTGCTCGGCGTCCATCAGCTTGCCGTCGACCCGGCCGCCGGCCATGACCCGCTCGGCAACGGCGTGGCGCGCCGCCAAAAGGACGTCCTCGGCCGCCGGCAGGGCGTCGGCGCAGGATGCCAAGAGGTTGTCGAGAACCGGCGTCTTCGATCCGGTCACGGTGCCGTCCATCTGCGGTTCCCTTCGCGCCTAGGCTTCAATTGATCCGCCGAAGCTCAGGCTTCGATGCAGTCTTCGACCGTGCGCCGGCCCGGCTTCAGGGCCTGGACCATCACCGCCATGTTGCCGGGCTTGTGCTCGTTGCGCATCATCTTCATGTGCGCCGCCGGGATGTCGTCCCAGGAGAACACTTCCGACATGCACGGATCGATGCGCCGTTCGATGACCAGCTGGTTGGCTTGGCTCGCCTGCTTCAGGTTGGCGAAGTGGCTGCCCTGGATGCGCTTCTGGCGCATCCACACGAAACGCGCGTCCATGGTCAGGTTGTAGCCGGTGGTGCCGGCGCAGAAGACGACCATGCCGCCGCGCTTGACCACGTTGCAGCTCACCGGGAAGGTCGCCTCGCCCGGGTGTTCGAAGACGAAGTCGACGTCGTTGCCCTTGCCGGTGATGTCCCAAATGGCCTTGCCGAACTTGCGGGTCTCCTTCATGTACTCCTTGAAGCCCTCGCCGTTGACCTCGGGCAGCTGACCCCAGCAGTCGAAGTCCTTGCGGTTCAGGACCGCCTTGGCGCCCAGGTTCATGACGAAGTCGCGCTTGTCTTCGTCGGAAATCACGCCGATGGCGTTGGCGCCGGAAACCGCGCAGAGCTGAACGGCGAAGGATCCGAGGCCGCCCGACGCGCCCCAGACGAGCACGTTGTGTCCCGGCCGCAGGATGTGCGGGCGGTGGCCGAACAGCATCCGGTAGGCGGTGGCCAGCGTCAGCGTGTAGCACGCGCTCTCTTCCCAGGTCAGGTGCTTCGGGCGCGGCATGCACTGGCGGTCCTGGACGCGGCAGAACTGGGCGAAGGAGCCGTCCGGCGTCTCGTAGCCCCAGATCCGCTGCGAGGTCGAGAACATGGGATCGCCGCCGTTGCACTCCTCGTCGTCGCCGTCGTCCTGGTTGCAGTGCACGACCACCTCGTCGCCCACCTTGAAGCGCTTCACCTTGGAGCCGACGGCGTAGACGATGCCGGACGCGTCCGAGCCGGCGATGTGGTATTCCGCTTTGTGGTAGTCGAACGGCGAGATGGGAAGGCCCAGGGACGCCCAGACGCCGTTGTAGTTGACGCCCGCGGCCATCACCATGACCAGCACGTCGTGGCTGTCCAGTTCGGGGACGTCGACGACCTCGACCTGCATGGCGGTGTCCGGCTCGCCGTGACGCTCCTGGCGGATCGCCCAGGCGTACATCTGTTTCGGCACGTGGCCGAGCGGCGGGATCTCGCCGAGTTCGTAGAGGTCCTTCTTGGTCTGGCCGGGATGCAACTCGACCACTTCGGCGGTCTCGGCGCCGTCAACGGCGGGGGCAGCTTGGCTCATGGGTCTCTCCTTGATTAGGCGTCTTCCAGGCGACGGACCGCGGTTCCCCGGGGCCCTGAAACAAAAGGTTCACTGTCATAGACGTTTGGGTCTTTCTTCGCAATGCACAATTTGTTAAATTGCGTGGTGCCAGATGATAACGAAAGAATATTACTTATAGAATTGTTTTATATCAAATTGTTAGAAATAACGTTTCCGGAATAAGGCGAAGAGCATGAAAGAAAATTTCGCAAATGCACAAACGGTGGAATCACCGACCAAGGACCGGCCGTGGCTGATTCGCACCTATTCCGGACATTCGTCGGCCGCCGAATCGAACGCGCTTTACCGCAAGAACCTGGCGCGCGGCCAGACCGGGCTCTCCATCGCCTTCGACCTGCCGACCCAGACCGGCTATGACGCCGACCATCCGCTGGCCCGTGGCGAGGTCGGCAAGGTCGGCGTGCCGATCGGGCATCTTGGCGACATGGAGACCCTGTTGGACGGCATCCCGCTGGCCGAGATGAACACCTCGATGACCATCAACGCGCCGGCGGCTTGGCTGCTGGCGCTCTACGTCGCCGCCGCCGAGCGCCAGGGCGCCGACCGCGCCGACCTCGCCGGGACCATCCAGAACGACATCCTCAAGGAATATCTGTCGCGCGGCACCTACATCTTCCCTCCGGATGCCTCGATGCGCCTGACCACCGACGTGATCGCCTATACCTACAAGGAGATCCCAAAGTGGAATCCCATCAACGTCTGCCCCTACCACCTGCAGGAGGCGGGCGCCACGCCGGTCCAGGAACTGGCCTTCTCGCTGGCCAACGCGATCGCCGTGCTCGACCGGGTCAAGGCCTCGGGCCAGGTTCCCGACGCCGATTTCGCCCGCGTCGTCGGGCGGATCAGCTTCTTCGTCAACGCCGGCATCCGCTTCGTCACCGAGATGTGCAAGATGCGCGCCTTCACCGAGCTCTGGGACGAGATCACGGCTGGGCGCTATGGCGTCGAGGATCCGAAGTTCCGGCGCTTCCGCTACGGCGTCCAGGTCAACTCGCTGGGCCTGACCGAGCAGCAGCCGGAGAACAACGTCTACCGCATCCTGCTGGAGATGCTGGCGGTGACGCTGTCGAAGGACGCGCGCGCCCGGGCCGTGCAGTTGCCGGCCTGGAACGAGGCGCTCGGCCTGCCCCGGCCCTGGGACCAGCAGTGGTCCCTGCGCCTGCAGCAGATCGTCGCCCACGAGACCGATCTCCTGGAATACGCCGACATCTTCAACGGCTCGCCGGTGATCGCCGGGAAGGTCGATGAGTTGAAGGCCGCCGCCACCGCCGAACTCGCCGCCATCGACGAGATGGGCGGCGCCGTCGCCGCCGTCGACCACATGAAGCGCCGGCTGGTGGAGAGCAACGCCAACCGGCTCGCCGCCATCGAGGCCGGCGAGCAGATCGTCGTCGGCGTCAACCGCTTCCAGGAAGCCGAGCCGTCGCCGCTGGCGGCGAGCGAGGATTCCTTCCTCAGCGTCGATCCGGCGGCCGAGGCCCGGCAGATCGAGAGCTTGGCCGCGTGGCGCGCCGGCCGCGACGCCGGCGCCGTCGAAGCGGCCCTGGCCGGCCTCGCCCAGGCGGCCGGCGACGGGTCCAACATCATGCAGCCGTCGATCGCCTGCGCGCATGCCGGCGTGACCACTGGCGAATGGGCCGAGACCCTGCGCCAGGCGTTCGGCGAATACCGCGCGCCGACCGGCGTCGGCGGCGCCCGGGCCGCCGACGTGATCGACATCGCCGACGTGCGCCGCGCCGTCGACGACGTTTCCGAGCGGCTCGGCCGGCGGATCAAGATGCTGGTCGGCAAGCCCGGCCTCGACGGTCATTCCAACGGCGCCGAGCAGATCGCCGTCAGGGCCCGCGACGCGGGCTTCGAGGTCGTCTACGAGGGTATCCGGCTGACCCCCGACGAGATCGTCTCGGCGGCGCTGCAGGAGAGCGTCCACGTGGTCGGGCTGTCGATCCTGTCGGGCTCGCACGTGCCGCTGGTCACCGAGATCGCAAACCGGCTCCGCGGCGTCGGCCTCGGCGACGTGCCTGTGGTGGTCGGCGGCATCATCCCCGCCGAGGACGCCGAGACGCTCATCGAAGCCGGCGTCGCGCGCGTCTACACGCCGAAGGACTTCGACCTGAACGCGATCATGCGGGAAATCGTCGGAATCGTCGGCGCGCGGGGCCTCGACGCGGCCTAGGCGCCGCCGTTGGCGCCCCTGTTCTCGTCGGTCTTGGGCGCCATGCCGGGCGGGTAGACGGGCACGAATTCGACCTCGTCCTCTGTCTTCGCCCGGGGGTTGTCGACCTTCGGTTTCAGCGCCGCCGTCAGGTAGGCGACGGCGCCATCCTGAAATTCGTCGCGGATGTAGCACCAGGAGACGAACATGGAACCGCGGTTCTGGTAGGCGAGAACCTCGTCGTCCTCGCCCAGCTCGAAGAACGTCTCGGCCAGGTTGTCGCTGCGGCCGATGAACACCCAGCCCGGCTGCACGCCCGTGTGCCAGATGGCGAACACGGCGGACTTGCTGAACAACCCCGCGGCCTCGGGATCGAGATCGAAGAACTTGGGAAACCGCCCGCCCTCGCCGTGGACCCACTTCGGATCCTGCGGCGGGCCGATCGGCGCCTTCTTCTTCTTTTTCCTTCCGAACAATGCCATGAAAACACCTGAGATCGTCGCGCCCGAACCGGATTTTATATACATTCACATCTTTGACAACAGGCTATGAGTAATAGATGAGCGTCGACATTGCGGTATTGATCGGCTGCCTGGCGAGCATCGCCTTGGTGTTCGTTTGGACCCTGATCACGGGCAGCCCGCCGACCCCGACCTCGGCCCCGGTGCGGCGCACGATCATGGCCCTGTTGCCGGCGCGGCTGCCCGGCGCCGAGAGCCAACCGGTCTACGAACTGGGCGCCGGATGGGGCGGCTTGTCGGTGGCGCTGGCGGCCCGGTATCCGGACCGGCCGGTCGTCGGCATCGAGGTTTCGCCATTGCCGTGGCTGGTGGCGAAACTGCGCGGCGCGGTCGCCGGGCACGCCAACCTGAGCGTTCGCTACGGCGATTTCCGCAAGGCCGATCTCTCCGACGCGGCGTTGGTGGTCTGCTACCTGTCGGCCGACCTGCTCGCCGAGTTGGGGCCGAAGCTGGCTGGAGAGATGCCGCCGGGCGCGCTGGTCGTGTCGTCGACCTTCGCCATTCCCGATTGGCAGCCCATGGACCGGGTCACCGCGAAGGACATATACAAGAGCCCGGTCTATCTCTACGAACGCGAGGCGTCCGTTTGAGCGCGGCGCGCGTGAAAACGTTCATGTTCAGGAAAGAAATGGTCTCTACAATATGAGTGTGTCACCCATTTGGTTTGGCAGTCCCGCCATTCAGGAGCGAAGCAATGGCCAAAGCACCGGATCAAGAATTGGACAATGACGGCAAGGAAGCCTCCGCCGAGGTCCAGCCGTCGCAGCTCGAAGCGAAGACCCACGCCGAAGTTTGCATGCTCTATCGCGAATCGACCGAGACGACCCGCTTCGTCAAGAACCATCAATGGAAAACGGTCGGCGCGACCCTCCTGGCCTACGCCGGCATGGTGATGATCGCCGGGTTCGTGAAAGCCGACGCCGGTATGGTCAACAAGCTGATGGCCATCACCATCCTCCTCGGGTGCTCGGTCATCACGACGCTGTTCATCTATCAGTTCTGGATGCACAACGAGGCGAGCAAGATCGACCGCATGGAGCGCGACCTGTCGTCCTTGTTCAAGGAGATTCGGGCCCTGAAGTCACGGCGCGAGGGCAATATCCACCGCTACACTTTGTTGTTGTTCATGGCGATCGTCGTGTTCCTCGGCGGGGTCGTCGTGCACCTGGCCCTCGAGCGGATCGTCGCGGCCAACGGCGGATAACGCGCCGCCGCCTCAGTCCGGAACCGACACGACGCGCGCCTTCATCATCGGGTGGAAGCGGCAGAAGTAGGCGCCGCCGGTGCCGCCGCTCACCGTCAGCGTCCTCGATTGCCCGCCGCCGATCTCGCCGGTATCCCAGGTGCCGTCAGTGGCCGTCGCGGTGTGCGGGGCGATGTCGCGGTTGATCCAGGTGATGGTGTCGCCGGCGCGCGCCCGCAGGACGGCGGGACGGAACCGGAAACCGTCGATCTCGACGACGTGCGCGGCGGGGCGGCGTTCTCCGGCGCTGGAAGGCGTCGGCCATACGCCGCCGGCGACCTACCGGCGTGAATTCCTCCAGGCGACATGAGGCCCGCGGGCGCCGGCCTCAGCCGAGCGGCGCCGTCGCCTGGTCGAGCCAGCCGGCCGCCGCCGCGTCGAGGTCGCCGGCCAGCGTCTCGGCGACGCGGGCGTGATAGGCGTCGATCCAATCGATCTCGCCGGCGCCGAGCAGGTCCGTGTCGATGAGCCGGCGGTCCAGCGGCGCCAGGGTCAGGGTCTCGAAGCCGAAGACGTCCGCCTCGGCGCCGGCCGGCCGGTCCAGCTCGGTGACCGCGACCAGGTTCTCGATGCGGATGCCGTACTCGCCGGTGCGGTAGTAGCCGGGCTCGTTGGAGACCACCATGCCCGGTTCCAGCGCCACCGTGTTCGGCGCCTTGGTTATCCGGTGCGGGCCCTCGTGGACGCTCAGGAAACTGCCGACCCCGTGCCCGGTGCCGTGGTCGTAGTCGAGGCCGGCGGCCCACAGGGCCTGGCGCGCCAGGATGTCGAGCTGGCTCCCCGACGTGCCCTTCGGGAACCGGGCCTCGGCCAGCTGGATGTGGCCCTTGAGGACCAGCGTGTAGTGGCGGCGCATCTCGGGCGCCGGATCGCCGATGGCGATGGTGCGGGTGATGTCGGTGGTGCCGTCCAGGTACTGGGCGCCGGAATCGACCAGGAACAGCTCGCCCTGGCCGAGCATCCGGTCGGTCGCCTCGCTGACCCGGTAATGGACGATGGCGCCGTTCGGGCCCGACCCGGAGATCGTCGGGAAGCTCAGGCCCTGGAAGTGGTTGTTCTCGCGGCGCAGCGCCTCCAGGTGGTCGCCGGCCTGCATCTCGGTCAGGGTGCCGCTCCTCGCCGCGTCCTCGAGCCAGGCCAGGAACCGGACCACCGCGCGGCCGTCGCGGCGGTGCGCGGCGCGCATGCCGTCCAATTGCACCGGGTTCTTCCTGGCCTTCGGCAATTGGCAGGGGTCGGCGCCGCGCTCGAGGCTGGCGCCGGCCTTCTCGAGCCTGTGAAAGATCCAGGACGGCACCCCCGCCGGGTCGACCCGGACGGTCTTTTGGGCGCCGCCGAGCTCGTCGAGAACCTCGCCGAGGCCGTCCGGCGGCAGGACGCGGACGCGCGCGCCGAGGCCGGCCTTCACGTCGGGCGGGAGCTTCGCCGGGTCGATGAACCAATCCATGGCGCCGTCGGCGTGGAGCACCGCGAACGACAGCGCGAAGGGCGTGTAAGGCACGTCGGCGCCGCGCACGTTCAACAGCCAGCAGATCGAATCGGGCGCCGCCAGCACCGCCGCGTCGGCGCCGGCGTCCGACAGCTCACCGGCGATGCGCCGGCGCTTGTCGGCCGCCGCCTCGCCGGCGAAGGCGACGTCGAGCCCGGTGACCGGCGCCGTCGGCGGCGCCGGCTGGTCATCCCAGACGGCGTCCAGCGGATTGGAATCAAGCGCTGTCAGCTCGGTGCCGGCCTTACGGCAGGCGGCCCGGTAGCGCGTGACCTGGCCCGGCGTCAAAAGCCACGGGTCGTAGCCGAGCTTGGCACCGCCGCCGAGGTGCTCGGCGACCCAATCCGTCGCCGGTTCCTCGATCAGGTGGCGGCGTTCAAACAGATCGCCGTCGACCTCGGCCTCGGCCTGCAGGGTGTAGCGGCCGTCGATGAAGACGGCGGCGGCGTCGGCGAGGACGACCGCGAGCCCGGCGGAACCGGTGAAGCCGGTGAGCCAGGCCAGGCGCTCCGAGCGCTGGGCCACGTACTCGCCCTGGTGCTCGTCGCTCCGGGGCACGATGAAACCGTCGATCTCGCGGCGCGCCAGTTCGGCGCGGAGCCGCGCCAGGCGCTCGGTCGAGGCTGAGGAAGAACCGGTCATGCATCCAAGCTAGAAGCGCCCCGGCCTCCTGGCAAGCGCCGGTTCGCGGCCGGCGGGAGGCATGCAATTATTCGATTGCTGCAGCGCAACATTAGCGCGCCTCAAGCCACCCGATCCGGGTTATATGAACGATACCGAACAACAACCGGTGGGCCCCCGAACAGACGACGGCCGCCGGCAAGGACAAGAAAGGACACGATCATGAGCCGACTGAACACGGATACCCCGTACATCCTGCTGCCGAGCGCCTCGGTCTACCTGGCCGAGAGCCTGACCGCCAACCCGCGCGTCGACGCCGCCCAGTACGTGGCCGCCGGGCAGGCCATCGGCGGTTTCGTGACCCGCGTGATCGAGGCCGTCGAAGGCATCTTCGAGCGCGCCCGGATCCGCCGCCAGCTCATGGACATGGACGACCGCATGCTCGACGACATCGGGCTCGCGCGCGGTGACATCGAAGCCGCCGTCGCCGGCAAGTTGGGCGCCGCCCCGGTCCGGCACGATGCGCCGGCGCCGGCCGCCGACGTGATCGCCATGCCGGCGAAATCCGAAGGCCCGCTGGTGGAAGCCATCCTGCGGCGCGCCGCCTGACCCCCTTTCCCTCTCTCCCAGCAGACTGCGGCGGCGCCCGGAACACCGAGGCGCCGCTTTTTTCTCCGCCCGGCGATGTCAGGAGCCGTCGGCCTTCGGCTTCGCCTTGCGGTAGCCCTTGCGCATGAGGCAGCGCTCGAAGATGTCGACGGTGTTGCGTTTCGCGTCGTGGCGCCGCATCAGGCTATCGAAGGTGGCGCCGCTCTGGACGCCGCCGCTGCCCTGGTGAGGGGTGTAGGCGCTGTATTCGTCCTGCGCCTTTTTCCGGGCCAGGGCGCGGCAATAGGTGGTGTCGGCGGTCCATTGGTCCTGGGTCGCGCCGGGCTTCTGCCAGGACGCGGCCTTCTGGGCGCAGCCGCCGAGGACGGCGGCCGCGGCCAGCAACAGGCCGGCGATTTTCGGGCGATGGACCATGGTTCCATGGTAGCGCGTCGGCGGGCCCGATCAAAGGCCCCGTTCGCGGCGCCGGTCACGCCGCGTCGCGGAAGTCCCGGGCCGGCGGCGCCGGCAGGACGCGCGGATTGCCGAGCCCGAGGTCGTCGAAATAGTGGATGCGCACGTGGTCGAGCTTGATCACCTCGGCGACCCCCGGCAGTTCGTAGAGGCGGCGGGTGTGGCGGCTCAGGTTCGGATAGTCGACGAGCCGCGCGTAGGTGCACTTGAGGCGCGGATGATAGACGGCGTCGAACCGCACCAGGGTCATGAACAGATGCCAGTCGGCCTCGCTGATCCGGGCCCCCAGCAGGTAGTCGCGGCCGGCGAGCCGCGCCTCCAGTTCGTCGAGGGCGGCGGAGAGCGCGGCGACGGCGCGGTCGTAATTCTCCTGGCTCGAGGCGAAACCGGACTTGTAGACGCCCATGCAGACGTCGGGCACGATCAGCGTATTGAGGGCGTCGATCTCGGCCTTCAGCCGGTCCGGGTAGAAGCGCACCGAGGCGTCGCCCCAGGCGTCGAATTCGCGGTCCAGCATGCGGATGATGTCGCCCGACTCGTTGGAGACGATGGTCCGGGTCTGCTTGTCCCAGAGCACCGGCACCGTCACCCGGCCGGTGAAACCGGACTCGGCGTCCGTGTAGACCCGATGCAGGGTGTCGCGGCACTCCAGGTGGTCGCGGGTGCTGAGCTCGGTGTCGGCGAAGCGCCAGCCCTCGGGCCCGCCCCAGCTCGGGTGCGCGACCGACATGGAGATGGCGTCCTCGAGGCCCTTCAGCTTGCGGTACAGGATCGTCCGGTTGGCCCAGGGGCAGGCGAAGGACACATAGAGGTGATAGCGCCCCGCCGCGGCCGGAAACGCGGCGCCGCCGGCCCGCACCCAATCCCGGAAGCCCTGCCTGGGCGCCGCGTCGAAACGGGCGCGGAGACCCGGATCGGAATCCAGGTCTCCGTGCCAGCGGCCGTCGATCAGCGCCTTCATCGGGCGGCCTCGGGGATGAGCGGCAGGTCCCAGTCCCGGGTCAGGGCGAAGGCGCCGCGGCCGAGCAGCACCTGGATGACCGAGGCGGCCACCAGGAACAGCGGGTATTCCCATCCGCCGCCCTTGGCCGAGAACACCCAGCCGTTTGCGGCGTGGAACCAGATGGCGCCGAGCAGGATCGGCAGCAGCGCGATGGTCACCAGCCGGACTTGGACGCCGAGGATCAGGGCGAGACCGCCGACGATCTCGACGAAGGGCACCAGATAGCCGACGAATTCGGGGAAGCCGAGTGAGGCGAAGAACTTCGCCGTGCCGGGCAGCGTGAAGGTCATCACCTTGAGGATCAGACCGTGGGTCAGGTACATGACGCCCAGCGAGACGCGCAGCAGAAACGCGCCGTAGGGGGCCGTTTGGGGTTGAATGGATTGGGTCATGGGAGAGGTCCTTGTCTGATGTTGTCGATCCGATGGCCGGCAAGTTAGCTTGTTGTTCATTGCAAAGTAATTCCAAAACAATGCAAATTTAATTTGCAATAATGCAAATGAGGGCCTTCCCATGGATTGGGACGACATCCGCGTGTTCCTGGCCGTCAGCCGGGCCGGCAGCCTGTCCGGCGCGGCGCGGACCCTGGGCGTCAATCACTCGACGGTGTTCCGCCGCATCAACGGGTTGGAGGACCGGCTCGGCGTCCGCCTGTTCGAGCGCCACCGCGACGGCTACGTGCCGACCGCCGCCGGCGACGAGATGCGGCGCTCGGCCGAGCGCATCGCCGCCGAGGTCGATGTCCTCGACCGCCGGGTCACCGGCCGCGACCTGCAGCTCCGCGGCCCGGTGGTGGTGACCACCACCGACACGCTCGCCCACCGGTACCTGGGCCCGCATTTCGCGGCCTTCCACGCGGCCTACCCGGAGGTCCGGCTCGACGTCGTCCTCGACACCGAATTCCTCAACCTGTCGAAGCGCCAGGCGGACGTGGCCATCCGGCCGACCCTGGCGCCGCCGGAAACGCTGGTCGGCCAACGCGTCGCCGGCATCGCCTTCGAGATCTACGCGGCGCCCGGCTACCTGGCCCTGCACGGCGAGACCGGGAATCTCGGCGACCACGCCTGGCTCGGCTTCGACGAGGGCCTGGCCCACGTCGAAGCGGCGAAGTGGCTCCGCGGCGCGGTCCCGGACGACCGCGTGGTGTTCCGCGCCAACAACCTGTTCGCCCTATACGGCGCTGCCCTGGGCGGCCTGGGGCTCGCCGTGTTGCCGTGTTTCCTGGGCGACCCGGAGCCGGGTCTCGAGCGGGTGCCGGGCCTGCCCGCCGAGGTGCGCTCGGAGCTTTGGCTCCTGACCCACGCCGATCTTCGACGGACCGCGCGGATCCGCGCCGTCTTGGATTTCATGTCCGACGCCCTGCGCGGCGACGCCGGCTTGCTGGAAGGACGGGGCCTAGAGGATTGACCGCGCCCGCAGATCCGCCATCAGGCCGTCGAGGCCGGCGAACAGGTGGGTCTCCAGCCCGGCTTCCCGGGCGCAGCCGATGTAGGTGGCGCTGTCGTCGATGAACAGCGTCGTCTCCGGGCGCCAGCCGAGGCGGTCGAGGAACGGCCGGAAGGTGGCGGTCTGCTCCTTGCCGCCGCCGATCTCGGCGGAAAAGAACATGCGCTCGGCGAAGATTCCGCGGAGCGCCGGAAACACCTCGTCGATGGCCTCGCACAGGAACCAGCCGTTGTTGGTGAGCAGCGCCGTCGGGTGCCGTTCGGCGAGGTCGCGGGCCAGGTCGAGCATCGCGGCGTCCGGTGTCATGGCGTCGCGTCGGGCCGCCAGCCAGGTCGCCGCGTCGACGGCGAGGCCGAGCCGCTCGCTGACACCCTCGAGATAGGCGGCGGTGCCGAACTCGCCGAAATCGGCGGCCTCCTCGAACCCGGACGTGAAGATCTTCGCCTCGATCTCCGAGGCCGGGACGCCGAGCCTTTCTTCCAACAGCCGCAGGCGCCGGTCGAAATCGTAGGCACAGAGCACGCCATCCATGTCGAACAGGAAGGTCTCGATGGCGGCCACGGTTCGGTCCTAGGCCTGGTGTTCCGTGAGCCGCGGCATCATCTCGACGAAGTTGCAGGGCTTGTGGCGGATATCGAGTTGATCGTGGAGGATCTCGTCCCAGGCGTCCTTGCAGGCGCCCGTCGATCCCGGCAGCGCGAACATGTAGGTGCCGCCGGCGACCCCGGCGCAGGCCCGGGACTGGATCGTCGAGGTCTTGATCTTCTGAAAACTGACCCAGCGGAACAACTCGCCGAAACCGGGGATCTCCTTCTCCCAGACGGCGGCAAAGGCTTCCGGCGTCACGTCGCGGCCGGTGACCCCGGTGCCGCCGGTGGCGATCACCACGTCGACGCCGGCATCCTCGATCCAGTCGCGCAGCTGGGCCGAGATCGCCGGCACCTCGTCCTTGACGATGGCGCGCGCCGCGAGCTTGTGGCCGTCGGCCTCCAGGCGCGCCACAAGGGTGGCGCCTGGGCGGTGGTCTGCCGGGGG
>JAPPPF010000081.1:0-12818 GCA_028817665.1 Magnetovibrio sp.
TTCTACCGTGCCGACCCGGGCTTCCGGAAGCTCCTCGATCTCTACTTGCCGGCGGATTTGCGCGCCCACCTGGAACCCCATTACGACCGCATGGGCGAGGTCGCCGGCGGCCGCCTCGACGAACTGGCCGAGCTCTCAGACAGGCACGGGCCGGTCCTGCACGCGCGCGACCGCTTCGGCCGCGACCACGAGTGGATCGAATACCATCCCGCCTACAAAGAGATGGAGAAGATCGCGCTCCACGACTTCGGTCTGCACGCCATGACCAACCGCGCGGGCGTGCTCGGCTGGCCCGAGAAGTTCCCCTACATCGCCAAGTACGGATTCCAGTACCTCTACGTGCAGGCCGAGTTCGGGATCATGTGCCCGATCAGCGTCACCGACACCTCGACCTATCTGTTCATGCGCTACGCCGACGACGAACTGAAGGCCCGCTACGCCGACCGGCTGATGAGCCAGGACATGGACGAGGTGTTGATGGGCGCCCAGTTCATGACCGAGAAGATCGGCGGATCGGACGCCGGCGCCGCCGAGAGCGTCGCCCGGTTCGACGAAGAGGCCGACGACGGCACCGGCAAGAAGGGCCACTGGCGGGTCACCGGCGACAAGTGGTTCTGCTCGCACGCCGACGGCGACTTGGCGATGATCCTGGCCCGGCCCGAAGGCGCGCCGGAGGGCTCGAGGGGCCTCGGGCTGTTCATGATGCCGCGCTATCTGGAGAACGGCGAGAAGAACGCCTATACGATCATCCGCCTCAAGGACAAGCTCGGCACGCGCTCCATGGCGTCCGGCGAGATCCGCATGGACGGCGCCATCGCCTACCCCTTGGGCACGCTCGAGAACGGCTTCAAGCAAATGCTCGACCAGGTGAACCTGTCGCGCCTCAGCCACGGGGTGCGCGCCGCCGCCATGATGCGCCGGTGCCTGAACGAGAGCCTCGCCGTGGCGCGCACGCGCTCGGCCTTCAAGCAGCGCCTCATCGACATGCCACTGGTGCGCCGCCAACTGTTGAAGATCATGGTGCCGGCCGAACAGTCATTGAGCATGTGGGGGGCCACCGCCGAGGCCCTGGACCAGGCCGAGGCCGGCGACGCCAAGGCCCAGCAACGGCTCCGCCTGCTCACCCCGATCTACAAGTTCCGCGCCTGCCGCGACAACATCGAGGTCGCCGCCAACGCGGCCGAGATGCGCGGCGGGCTCGGCTACATCGAGGAGTGGATCAACCCGCGCCTGATCCGCGACGCCCAGATCGGCACGCTCTGGGAGGGCACGTCCAACATCATCGGGCTCGACGTCGTCACCCGGGCGATCGCCAAGGCCGGCGCCGACAAGGACTTGTCCGAGATGCTGAAGGACCGGATCGAGGACGCCGACGGCGTGCCCGGCCAGTTCCGTGGCGAGCTTTCCGGCCTCATCGACCGGGCCCTCGCCTTCGCGCGTTCCGCCGCCGACGGCGCCGGCAACACCGAGTGCCGGCGCGCCACCTCGGCGCTCTACCACACGACGACGGCGGCCCTGATGGCCTGGGAGGCGGCGAAGACCGGCGACGGCAGGCGGCTGATCCTGTCGCGGCTGATCACCGACCACCGCCTCGCCACCAAGGACCCGATGGCCGCCGCCGACGACGGCCTCGGCCCCATCGCCGCCGAGCTCCTGCTCGACCGCGAGGACGAGGTCACGCTGGACGAAGCGAAGGCAGCGCTGGCGAAGGGCTGAGCGCGCGCCCAGGCTTCGGCAAGCGCAGCATGAGGTTTGTCCGAAAGCCGCCGTTACGTCGCAATCCTGAACCCGTCGAAGGATGGCCGGGCGGCCGATGGCAGCCGCCTAGGCCGCACTCTCCATTTCCTTCACCGCCTCGTAGCGGTAGGCCCCGTCGGCGTCGAGCCGGCGGGTGATCCGGCCCTGGTTCATCAGGTAGTGGACGTGGGCCAGGGATTCGCCGATGGCGAAGAAGATCTGGTGGTTGTCGAGCTTGCGGGTGAAGAGCTGGTTCAGGACCTGGGTGCCCGTCGCCGGCTCGGCACAGGCCGCGAGCGTCGCCTCCAGGCGTTCGTGATGGTGCTCGCGCATGTGCGCCAGACGCTCGTGCAGGCCGCGGAACGGCCAGTCGTGGCTCGGCAGCACCAGGGTGTCGGCCGGCAGGTCGGCGAACTTCTCCATGGAGTCCATGAACAGCTTGAGCGGGTTCGAATCGGGTTCCTGAGCTTGGACGCTGACATTCGGCGTGATCCGGGGCAGGATCTGGTCGCCGGAGATCAGGACCTTCTTGTCGGCGCAATAGAGGCAGGCGTGCTTGAGCGCGTGGCCCTCGGTGATGATGATCCGCCAGGCGTGGCCGCCGACCATCACCTCGTCGCCCTCCTCGATCCGGTTGAAGCGCGCCGGCGGCTCGGAGACGATCCGCGAGTAGTAGGCGCCGCGCCCCGACACCAGCTCCATCTGCTCGGCGTCGAACCCGGCCAACTTGTAGAACGGCGCCATCTGCGCCGCCTTCGACGCGGCCGGCTCGAAGATGTTCATCCGGGTCTGCGTCCATTCGGCGAGCGTCATGGTCAGCTCGACGCCGTGGCGCTCGCAGAGCCAGCCCGCCAATCCCACGTGGTCGGGGTGGAAGTGGGTGACGATCACACGCTTGACCGGCTTCTCGGGCGTGAAGTGCTTTTTCTCGATGGTCTCCCAGCAAGCCTTGATCTCGTCGTTCTGGACGCCGGTGTCGACCAGGGTCCAACCTTCGCCGTCGTCGAGAATCCAGAGGTTGATGTGGTTGAGCGCGAACGGCAGCGGCATCCTCAGCCACCACACGCCGGGCGCGACCTCCCGCGTTTCGCCAGGGGCCGGTTCGCCGTCGAAGGGGTAATCGGGTTTGAATGTCATGGCGGCGTTATATAGGGGGCCGGGGCGAAAGGAAACCAGATGTGAAAGGATGTTTCACAATGCGGAAGGTGGCGCCCGGCCGGCCGCGTCAGTGGAAGTCGTCGCGGTCCTCGCGCGGCTTGTGGACGACCATGTAGCGGAGTTCTTCCTTGATGATCTCCGTGTGCCGGCTCGGCTCGGCGCGCAGCACGCCGGAGATGATCGCCAACTGCACCGGCCGGGCCAGGCGTTGGAAGTTCTCCAGCATCATGAACTTGACGCTCGGGCGCACGGTCGGCGACAGCAGCAGGGAGAGCACCAGCTTCTTGCGGATGTCGTGGCGCATGTTGCCGGCCTCGGTGAGCTCGAAGAACTCGCGCACGAACTGGCGGGGCGCGATGGCGCCGTCCAACAGGCTCTTCAGGTTCTCGCGCAGCGCCGAGGTGTACTGCTGGCGCGAGCGGACGATGAACTTCGACGCGTGGCGGCGGATCTCGACGATGGCGGACGGTTCGAAGTGCCGGTCGTGGACGAAGTCCAGGCACTCGCGCACCGCCTCGTGCTTCGACGTCTCGCCGATGATCTCGACGACGCCGCCGAGCAGCTTGGTTTTGCCACCCAAGGGACAGAGCCGGGCCGCCGCGGCCAGCGCCATTGGCGCTTCCGGGTCGCGCGCCGCGACCATGGCCAGCGGCATCGGATCCTCCAGCGTCAGCAGGTCGATGTTGTGGTTCATCAGGGTTTCGGGGACCACCAGCCGGTCGTCCTCGCCGGGCATCAGGATGGGTTGCTTCTTGCGGTAGTCGTCCTTGATCTTGAGCGCCGTTCTCAACCCGTCCTGCGTGATCCCCAAGGCGTTGGCCATCCCCTCTTCCTTTCGATCTTTATAGCGCCCAGGCGGCCGCGTGGGCGGCCACGGGGTGCGGCTTGAGCGTGATTTCGTTGGCGATTCGGTCGGCGTTCCACCAAATCCGGAACTTCCTGGCACCCGCGCAAAGCGCCGTTCCGGGCAGTGACCGGTTGCGGATTTCCTGCGCCGCCAGGGCGTCGCGGGCGGCCTCCATGCCGGCCCGCGCGCGGAACCGGCCTTCCGGCGTGGCACGCGCCCATTCGGCGTCGCGCTCGGTCAGGCGCTCCACCTGCTCGGCCAGCATAAGTGTCAGAAATACTTGGATTTCCGGGCTCATCCGCGTATGGCCGCGGCGCAATTTGCTGACCGTCGCCGGCGACACGCGGAGTGCTGCGGCAACCTCGCGGCCGCTCATCCCGGCGTGCTCGAAACCGGCGAAAAGCGGTTCCGTCATGGCGGTGTCCGTGGACCGATTATTTTCCGATTCGTTCATACCCCAGGCCTTGCGTTGAACCTATCTCGTTGAATCAACGGCTGGATTCCTTGTACTCCAAGCCGATTCCCAGTCAACTATTTTTTGGGGGTGAATGTTTAATAAAGCCCTACATCTTGTGATATTTCGCAAACCGATTGTCGGCGGCCTCGGCCCTATGACAGGATGGCCGAAACCGGTGTAGAGAGGCCGTCGGCCGATGGTTGAGACACGCTTGCTGGAAGTCGAACCGGAACGGGCCGACGGCGCCGACGTCGCCGCCTGCCTGACGGCCTGGCACCAGTTCCGGGGCGACGCCGCCCTGCCCGCCTTTGCCGACTTCGACTGGTTCGAGCTGCCCACCGAAATCCTTCCCTACCTAGTGATCGTCGACATCGTCGACGGCGGCGCCGATTTCATCTACCGGTTCTGGGGCACGGCGCACAGCCGAATCTTCCACCAGGATTTCACCCGTTCGTCGGTCAACGACCTGCAGCCGCCGGAAATCGCCGCCGGCATGGTCGTGCAATACATGCGGGTTCTCGAGGCGGCGCGGCCGTGCCTGTTCATCTTCGAGGCCGAGGGCGGGCCGGCCGACGGGCTGAACGTCCGTGAATCGTCGCTGCGCATGCCGTTCATCGACGCCGACGGCAACCTCGCGCAGATCGTCTCGTTCAGCGACAACCGCCGCCAGGCCGAGGAGTTCGGCACCTTCTTCGCCCACTACGACACGGGCGCCTGAGGCGTGCGCATCGGCATCGACCTCGGCGGGACCAAGATCGAGGGCATCGTTCTCGGTCCCGACGGGGCCGAGCGGGCGCGGCGCCGCGCCGACACCCCGGGCGGCAAGTACGGCGGCACCGTCGCGGCCATCGCCGAGATGGTCGCCGCGCTGGCCCAGGAATCTGGGCTCGGTCCCGACACGCCGGTGGGCGTCGGCATTCCCGGCGCCGTCTCACCGGCCTCGGGCCTGGTCAAGAACGCCAATTCCGCCTGCCTCATCGGCCAGCCGTTGGACGCCGACCTCGCCGCCGCGCTGGGCCGCCCGGTGCGCCTCGCTAACGACGCCGACTGCTTCGCCGTATCGGAAGCCGCCGACGGCGCCGGCGCCGGCATGGACGTGGTCTTCGGCGTGATCCTGGGCACCGGCGTCGGCGGCGGATTGGTGGTGCGCGGACGCCCGCTCGCCGGCCCCAACGCCATCGCCGGCGAATGGGGCCACAACCCGATGCCCTGGCCGATGGCCGAGGACGGCCTCGACGAACGGCCGGGCCCGCAGTGCTATTGCGGGCAAACCGGCTGCATCGAAACCTTCCTGTCGGGCCCGGGCCTGGCCCGCGACTTCGAAACCCGGTCCGGCGCCGCCCTCGATCCGCGCGCCATCGCCGCCGCCGCGGCGGCCGGCGACGCCGTCGCCGAGGCGACGCTGGCCCGTTACGAACGGCGCCTGGCCCGGGCGCTGGCTTCTGTGATCAACGTCGTCGATCCCGACGTCATCGTGCTGGGCGGCGGGCTGTCGAACCTGGAACGGCTCTACGTCTCGGTACCGGAGCTGTGGCAGGACTGGGTGTTTTCCGACCTCTGCGAAACACCGCTCCGCAAGAATAGGCACGGCGATTCGAGCGGCGTGCGCGGCGCCGCCTGGCTGTGGCCCGGCAACGGCGGCGCGTCCGGTTAACCTGAAACAAACCGCGCCGGGCTATACTGGCCGCCGACTAATCGAGAGATTGAACCGCATGGTCACCAACCGGCCCCGTTCCTTGACGCGCCTTGGCCTGACGCTGGTCGTGGCGGCGTTCGGCTGGCCGGCGCCGGCGGCGGCGGCCGAGCGCATGATCTGCCTGAAGCACCCGACCAAGGGATTGCTGCGGACCTGGCCGCGGATCAAGGAGGGCTGCTACGACCGCATCCTGCACGGCCGGCTGGTCTACCGCGAGAACCTGTTCAACAAGATGGCCTACGACGATTCCAAGGAGCAGCGCGCCCAGCGCCGGCCGCGCTTCAACGCCCAGTATCCCTACCGGTGCAGTTGCGACAATTCGCTCAGGCTGGTCGAGCGCGCCGTGAAGGAGAAGAAGAAGACCGGCTTCGCGGCGCTGATGGAGCGCTTCACCGGGAAGAAGCGCAGCCTCTACGTCGAGGTCCGCCAGACCGAGAACCCCGGCCTCGTCTACCAGATGGCCTGGGGCCTCGAGTTCGACGGCTTCGTGCCCGTCGCCAAGGCCGACACCTCGCTGACCCGGTTCCGGGTCTCGCGCCCCGGCAACGAGGATCCGGAACGGCTCAAGGACCTCGAGCACAACGACCGGGTCCGGCTGGCGACCGTCGGCAGGCAGGGCGCGAGCTACGTCAACTTCGCCGGCGACACCCTGGTGGTGGAGCTGCCGACGGGCGATTGCTTCTGAGCGCCGGGAGCGAGGCATCGCCGCATGATCCCCGTCACCACCGCCATCTCCCTCGACGAGGCCGAGATCGAGGAACGTTTCATCCGCTCTCCCGGCCCCGGCGGCCAGAACGTCAACAAGGTGGAAACGGCCGTGCAGCTGCGCTTCGACGCCGCCGCCAGCGCCAGCATCCCCGCCGCCGTGTTCCACCGCCTCAAGGGCCTGGCCGGGCAACGGATGACCAAGGAAGGGGTGATCGTGATCACCGCGCGCCGCCACCGCAGCCAGGAACGCAACCGCGCCGACGCGCTGGACCGCCTGGTCGAGCTGATCCGCGCCGCGACTCGGACGCCGAAGCGCCGCCGGCCGACGAAACCGTCGCGGGCGGCGAAGCAGCGCCGCATGGACGCCAAGAAACGCCGCGGCGACGTCAAGAAGGGCCGCGGGCGGGTGCGCGATGAGTGAACGTCCGGTTCCCAGCTGGCTGATCGCCGCGTGGCTCGGCGCGCTGGCCGGCGCGGCGCTGCTGTCCGGCTGGTGGCAGGCGCACGTGATGCAGGCCTGGGGCTATCCCCTTGAGGCCAAGCACGTCGCCGGCACGGCATTCCGGATCTTCGCCTTTTCCGGCGCGCTGCCGGTCCTCTGGTGGGCGCGGCGCCGGTTCCGGGCGGCGCGGGGCTTCGGGCCGCTGATGTTGTGGAGCGTTCTGCTCGCGGGCCTCGGCCTCGCCGGCGGCTTCGGCGCTAACTTCCTCTAGCCGCGTCGTACTCGGCCTTGAGCCGCGCCACCAGCTCGGCGGCCGGCACCACATCGTCGATCGACCCGACGCCCTGTCCGGCGCCCCAGATGTTCTTCCACGCCTTCGGCTTCTCGCCCGACCGGTAGTCGCGCGCGACCTTCTGGCCGGGCAGTGACAATTCGCCCGGATCGATGCCGGCGGCGACGATGCTCTTCGTCAGGTAGCTGCCGGGCAGCCCGGAGAACTCCGGCGTGTAGGTGATGTCGGCGGCGCCGGACTCGAGGATCATGCGCTTGTATTCGGGCGCCGCGTTGGCCTCCTCGGTGGCGATGAAGCGCGTCCCCATGTAGCCGAAATCGGCGCCCAGCGCGCGGGCCGCCGAGACCGTGCGGCCGCTGGTCAGGCACCCCGAAAGGGCCAGCGGGCCGTCGAAGAAGCTCCGGACCTCGGGCACCAGGGCGAACGGGTTGAGCGTGCCGGCGTGACCGCCGGCGCCGCCGCAAACCAGGATCAGCCCGTCGACGCCGGCACCCAGCGCGCTCTTCGCGTGGCGCACGGTGGTGACGTCGTGGAACAGCGTGCCGCCATAGCCGTGCACCGCCTTGGCGATGTCGCCGGGCTTGTGGACGCTGGTGATGACCAGTGGCACGCGGTGCTCGACCACCGTCTCCAGTTGCGCGTCGAGGGCCTTGTTGTTCGGGTGCACGATCAGGTTGACGGCGTGCGGCGCCACGTAAGCGCCGTCGGCCCGCGCCCGGGCCAGGCGCGCCTCGATCTCCGTGAGCCAACTGTCCAAGGTCTCGGGCTCGCGTGGATTGAGGGCCGGAAAGGCGCCGACGATCCCCGACGTGCAGGCGGCGACCACCAGGTCGGGCACCGAGACGATGAACATGGGCGCCGCGATCAGCGGCAGGGCCAGGTCGTCGGCGAGGGTGTCGAGGTCGATCAGTCTTTCGGTCATGGCAATCCCCAAACGGCGCGAGGCCCCGGAACCGGAGCGGCGCGGATTATGCCGGAGCCGGCGGCACGGGAAAAGCCGGGCGCCGAGTTCGTTTCATTCCGCGCCGCGGACCGTTGACCGGTGCGGCGAAGCGGCTAACATCCACCGACCATCGAACGACTTGGACGGGGCGCGTCATGAAGGCAGTCGTGTTTCACGGAGACCGCAAACTCGAGATCATGGACTTTCCCGACCCGGCGCCGGGTCCGGGCGAGGTGGTCCTGGAGATCAAGGCGTCGGGCATGTGCGGCTCGGACCTCAAGTACTACCGCGCCGTCGGCGGCGCCGCGGCGATGGGCCTGGGCGACCTGGACGGCCCGATCATCGCCGGGCACGAACCGTGCGGCGTCGTCGCCGAGGTCGGGCCGGGCGTCGACCCGGCGCAGGCACAAGTCGGCGACCGGGTCATGGATCACCACTATTCGGGCTGCGGGATCTGCAAGCACTGCCGCGAGGGCTGGACGCAGCTCTGCCTCGACGGCATCGTCGTCTACGGCGCCACCGGCCACGGCGCCCACGCCAAGTACATGCTGGTGCCGGCGCACACCTTGGTGAAACTCCCGGACAGCCTTTCCTTCAAGACCGGCGCCGCCATCTCCTGCGGCACCGGCACCGCCTACGGCGCCCTGAAGCGCCTCGACCTGGCCGGCGACGAGACCGTCGCCATCTTCGGCCAGGGGCCCGTCGGCCTGAGCGCGACGCAGCTCGCCAAGGCCATGGGCGCGCGGGTCATCGCGCTGGACATCAGCGAGGAACGCCGCCAGTTGGCCCGCGACTTCGGCGCCGACGAGGTCGTCGACCCCATGTCCAACGACGTGGTCACGGCGGTCAAGGACCTGACCCACGGCGAGGGTGCCCACAAGTCGTTGGATTGCAGCTCCAATCCGGAAGCCCGCGCGCAGGCGGTACGTTGCGTGCGCACCTGGGGCTCGGCGTGCTTCGTCGGCGAGGGCGGCGATGTGACGCTGGACGTCTCCAACGACCTGCTGCGCCGCCAGGTCACGCTGATCGGTTCGTGGACGTTTTCGAAGAACGGCCAGGCCGACTGCGCCGAGTTCATCGCCGAGCGCGGCATCGACGTCGACGCGCTGTTCACCCATGAATTCGAGCTCGACGACGCGGAAGCGGCCTACCAGCTGTTCGACCAGCAGACCACCGGCAAGGGCGTGTTCCTCATGTAGGGCGCGAATCGGCACGCTGAAATCAACCGAAAAGGCGCCGGCCGGGGGCCGTTTCCGGACCTTGAACGGGGCCGCTCACACATCATTGTGAACACTTCAATATATTGAAAATAAACAATTTATATAGATTTTCCCGAATTGTGTGACCCCCATCACCGCAGCGGCGCGAGAAACCGCCTAAACCGGGGGCATGAACGCACCGTCTTCCGCTTCCCGCCGCTACCACCGCCCGGCCCGTCCGGCGGAGGCCGCCGGCTTCATCGTCGCCACCTCGGGCCGCGTCGTGGTCTACCGCGACGACGGCATGCCGCTGCCGCTGAGAAGCGGCGATCCGGTGTACACCGGTGATGTCCTGGAGGCGGAACGCAACGGCGCGGTCGAGGTCACCGTCCTCGGCATGACCACGTTGACCGCCGGCGGCAATGGCCGGCTCGTCGTCAGCGCCGCGCCGAAACCGATCTTCGGCGCCGGCAACGGACCCGGCTGAGCACCGTTTACCGTTCGTTTACCAACATTGTTAATCGAAAAATAACCCGGCCCTTTCATAAAGGAAGGTGAACAAACGCGGCCCGAACCGCGTCTCCCGACCGAAACAAGGGAGATCCGATCTTCAGGTATGGAACGGGATGAATGCCATGAACGCGATTTACGCCAAGACCAAAGACCAAGTCCGCCGGCTCTGCGGCACCACCGACGACCCCGCCGGTTTCATCGGCCCGACGGAAGGCCGCGTCATCGTCTACCGCGACGATGCCGAACCGAAGGCCATCCGCTCCGGCTATCCGGTTTTCGTCGGCGCCGTCTTGGAATCGGAGATCGCCGGCGCCATCAACGTCACCGTCATCGGCATGACGACGCTGTCGGTCGGCGGCAACGGACGCCTGATCGTCACCCAATCGCGCGACGGCGCCTGAGGCGCCGCCCCTCCTCCTTCCCCCTGATACCGGCCGCCGCGACGGCGACGTCGCCGACGGTTTCGACGAACTTCGGATGCTCGAGGCCGGCTGGTTTTGCTTGATGCCCGGACCATGGGCCCGAGAACCCCGGCGCGCTTGAAGACCGCCTTTATATTCGCGATAGATATCATTGATATTCGCGTTGAGAACGGGCCCGCGGGCCGGTATTTCGATGGCGCGGCCGGCGCCGGTGGTTTCATGACGTGGAACGTCATTCCGCACCTTGGTTGCCCTGTCGAACCCGAAGCCGTAAGAATTTAATTCACCGGGCATTCGAATAGACGGAAACCATGACAACCGCGGTATCGACGGTGGACGCCTCCGTGAATAGCCGGCGCTGGTGGCTGCTGGGCGCCATCGTCGCCATGGCGACGCTGTATTCCATGACCATCCTGATCGTCGGCGTCATCCTGCCGCAGATTCAGGGCACCCTGTCGGTGACGCCCGACCAGATCTCCTGGACCATCACCTTCAACATCCTGGCGACCGCCGTGGTGACGCCGCTGACCGGCTGGCTCACCGGACGATTCGGCTGGCGCCCCGTGATGCTGAGCTGCCTCGCCGGTTTCACCCTGTCGACGCTGGCCTGCGGCCTCGCCCAGTCGCTCGAACAGCTGGTCGTCTTCCGGGTCCTGCAAGGCGGCCTCGGCGCGCCGCTGGTGCCGCTGGCGCAGGCCGTGGTGCTCAGCGTCTTCCCGCGCCACCAGCACGGCCTGGCGACGTCGATCTTCGGCATGGGCGTGGTCGTCGGGCCGATCTTCGGCCCGGTCTACGGCGGCTATCTGAGCGAGATCTACAACTGGCGCTGGGCCTTCTTCATGATCGTGCCCTTCGCGCTGCTGGCGCTCAGCATGCTGTGGACGCTGTTGCCGGAGGGCGGCAAGAAGTCCCGGATCAATTTCGCCTGGACCGGCTTCATCGGACTCGCCGTGGCGTTGTCGTGCCTGCAGTTGATCCTCGACCGCGGGCAGCGTCTCGACTGGTTCGATTCCGCGGAGATCGTCACCGAGGCGGTGATCGGCGTCGCCGGGTTCGCCGTCTACCTGATCCACAGCCTGGTCTCGCGCACACCACTCCTGAACCTGCGCTTGCTGGCGATCCGCAACTACACGCTTGGCCTGATCATCGTCACCGTCTACGGGATGCTCAACTTCACCCCGATGGTGATCCTGCCGACCATGCTGAAGAATCTCGGCGGCTATCCGGAATCGATCATCGGCATCCTCATCGCCGGGCGCGGCTCGGGCGCCGTCGTCGGGTTCTTCGTCGCCAACTGGGTCAACCGCATGGATCCCCGCGTCGGCATCTCTGCGGGCTTCCTGCTGCAGGCCTGGTCGGGTTGGCACATGATGGGCTTCAACATGGACGTCGCCATGTTCGACGTCTTGCTCGCCAGCCTCACCCAGGGCCTCGCCGTCGGCCTGATCTGGGTGCCTCTGACGGTCTCGACCTTCGCCCGCATCGACACCGGATACATGGCCGAGACTTCGGCCGTCTATCACCTGCTCCGCAACGTCGGCTCGAGCATCTTCATTTCCCTGAGCGTGACCACGATCATCCGCACGTCGGCGAAGAACCACGCGCACCTGAGCGAGTTCGTCAGTCCCTTCAACGAGGTGCTCCGGAGCTTCGACTACGCCACCATCTACGACCTCGGCAACCTGGCCGACCTGGCCCGGCTCAATTCGGAACTCACCGACCAGGCGCAGATGATCGGCTTTCTCAGTGCCTTCGGTCTCTATACGCTGATGTGCGTGGCGGTGGTGCCGCTCATCCTGCTCATCCAACCGGCGAAGAAAGGCGCAAAGGATACCTGACGTGACATCGGAACCGCGGATCGGCCTCATCGGCCTCGGCGTCATGGCGACGCGCATGCTGACCAACATCGGGAACCACGGCGGCTTCGCCCGCCACGCCGCCTGGGATCCGGACCCGGACGCCCGCGCCCGCGCCCGGGAGGCGTTTCCCGACCTTGCCGTCCGCGACGACGCCGGCGCGGTGATCGGCGACGCCGATACCGACATCGTCTACATCGCCACGCCGCCGGCGCACCACCGCGAGTACGCGCTCGCCGCCGCCGACGCCGGCAAGAAGGTGTTCTCGGAAAAACCGCTCGGCGTCGACGTCGCCGAGAGCCGCCAACTGGTTGAGCGCTTCGACGCCGACGGCATCGCCAACGCCGTCAACTTCACCTTCTCCGGCGCGCCCGCCGTGGAAGTCATCGAGGCGGCGCTCGCCGACGGAACCATCGGCGAGGTCGCCGCCGTCGACATCCGGCTGCACTTCTGCAGGTGGCCGCGCGACTGGCAGGTGCCGGCGGCCTGGCTGAGCGAACGCGCCCAGGGCGGCTTCGTGCGCGAGACCTTCTCGCACTACGCCTACC
>JAPPPF010000081.1:12828-19758 GCA_028817665.1 Magnetovibrio sp.
ACGCCTACCTGATGGAGCGGCTGTTCGGCCGCGCCCGGCTGGTCAGCGCGCATTGCCGCTACCCCGACGGCGGCGTCGCCGCCGAGACCCACGCGCTGGCGATGATGGATTGCGGCGGACTGCCGGTCACCTTCGCCGGCGGCACCGGCGGGCTCGGGAACAGCGGCGCCGACCGCGTCGATTTCACCATTTGGGGCCGCCGCGCCACCTACCGGCTGTATGACTGGAACCGCCTCCGGGTCAGCACCGGCGACGGCTGGGAAGAGCGCTTGACCGACATCGCCGACACCCGCCAGGAGGGCTACCGGCGCCAACTCCTCAATCTCGGGCGTTTCGCGGCGGGCGAGCCGCACAGGATGGCGACATTCGCCGACGCCCTCAGCGTCCAGGAACTGGTCGAGGCGATCCTCGCCGCCTAGCGCCCGTATCGCGCCCTAAAGCGCCTGGCCGCCGCGCGCCTTGGCGAGCTCATCGCGGGCCTCCGACGTCAGATCGATGACGATGACGATGTGATGGACGTTCTCGCCGTCGTCGGACAGCGGCAGCCGAAGCAGGCTCTGACGGTGATCGAAACCGCCGTGGCGCTCGAAACCGTAGGTGCTGGCGTCGGCGGTCTTGATGCGGACCGTGGTCGCGTGGTTCCTGCGCACCGTTTCGGCGAGTTCCGGCGGTTCGAGCTCGGCCGTCGTCCGCCCCGTCATGTCGGTGCCATGGATGTAACGCATGCCGGTGCCGTAGAAGCGAAACACGTTCTGGCCCGGATCCGGCTTGACGTCGACGACCAGCGTCGTCGGCAGCACCGAGGCCGGCAGGTCCTCGAGGTTGAAATCCCGCCAACCGCATTTCAGCTCCTCGCCGCCGCGCGCCCGCCAGTACTCCAATACCTCGCGCAACGGCGCCGGCAGGTCATCCAGCGGTAGCTCGTTCTCGATCATCTTCGACAGTCGCCCGCGACAGTATACGTCCAGTCAATCCCCACGACGATGAAACACACCCTCCGCCGTCGCGGGTCAAGGTATTTTCAGAATACGCTCGGAAACTTTACACTGCGGCGGTCAGTTTGGCTGATGGGGAGCGTATCGTGCGGTTGATGGCCTGTTCGGGCATGGTCGGTTACGGCTTTACCGAGGACGCGTTTCGGCGCGGCCTCGGTCTCGGCGTCGAGATGATCGGCTGCGACGCCGGTTCCATGGACCCTGGGCCCTACTATCTCGGCACGGCGACGCCGTTCGTCTCGGAAATGGCGACGCGGCGCGACCTCCGGATAATGCTCGAAGGCGCCAGGGCCGCGGGCGTGCCGATGATCGTCGGGTCCGCCGGCGGTGGCGGCAGCGACGCGCAACTTGCATGGACGCGACGCCTCATCGAGGAGATCGCCGGCGAGGCCGGGCTCTCGTTCCGGATGGCGGTGATCGGCGCCGAGCCCGACCGCGACTTCCTGACCGAACGCGTCCTGGCCGGCAAGACCGCGCCCCTCGGCCCGATCCAGCCGCTCACCGCCGGGACCGTCGGCGAGGCGGCGCGGATCGTCGCGATGATGGGCGTCGAACCGCTGCAGGCGGCGCTCGACGGCGGCGCCGAGGTGATCGTCGCGGGCCGCTGCTCGGACGCCGCCATCTACGCGGCGCTGCCGCTGATGCGGGGCCATGACGCCGGCCTCGCCTGGCACCTCGGCAAGATCGTCGAGTGCGGCGCCCAGGTGATCGAGCCGCGCGTCGGCCAGGACTGCATCGTCGGCACCATCGGCGACGGGTACTTCGAGGTCGAGCCCGGGCACCAGGACAAGCGCTGCACCCGGACCCGGGTCGCCGCCCATACGCTTTACGAGAACCCGTCGCCATCGGAACTGAAGGAACCGTCCGGGGTGCTCGACTCGTCGGATGCCGTCTTCGAGCAGGTCGACGAACGCACCGTCCGGGTCAGCGGCAGCCGGTTCCACCCGGCCGATCGCTACACGGTCAAGCTGGAGGGGGTCCGCCGCGAGGGGGTCCGCACGGTGTTCGTCGCCGGCGTCCGCGACCCGGTGCTGATCGGCCAGTTCGAGGACTTCGCCCGGTCCTGCCGGGAGCGTGCCGGCAACGACGTCGCGGCGCTCGGCATCAGCCCGGACAGCTACCGGATCAATCTCCGGGTCTACGGCGGCAGCGCGGTGATGGGCGAGCGCGAACCCGATGCCGGCGCGGACCCCAACGAACTCTGCGTCGTCGCCGACGTCATCGCCGACGACGAGACGGCGAGCCGCGCCGTGCTGGCGAAGGTCCGCTATTCCATGCTGCACACGGATTTCCCCGGGCGGCTCTGCATCTCCGGCAACCTGGCGTTCCCGTTCTCGCCCTCCGACATGGCGGTCGGCGAGGTCTTTGATTTCAGCGTCTGGCACACGGTCGAGCTCGACGACCCGCTCGGCCCCTTCCCCATCGAGATGATGGAGGTTCGATGACCGCCAAGACCCGCCTCCGCGACGTCGCCAAGGTGATCCGCTCGAAGAACGCGGGGCCGCTGCTGCTGACCATCGACGTGATCTTCGACGACCGCGAAACCTTCGACGCGGTCCTCGCCGCGGGGCTGTTCGCGCCGCGCCGCTTCGCCGCGCTCTACGGCGTTTCCGACAACGAGGTCGCGGTCATTCCCTACCCGCAGGCGCTGGCCGTGAAGGTGACGCTGCCGAGGCTGCACCGCTCCGGCGGGCCGGCCGACACCGACGTCTACGGGGCCCAGCAGCACGCCCCGGTCCTCGATTTGGAGTTTTAGCCCGAGGGAGGCGCCCATGAACCCGAAAACCGTCGTTGACCATGATCAATGGGTGGAGGCCCGAAAGCAACTGCTGGCCCGGGAAAAGGAATTCTCGAGGCTGCGCGACGAACTCGCCGCCGAACGCCGGCGCCTGCCTTGGGAGAAGGTCGGGAAGGACTATGTATTCCACGGTCCCGATGGCGACGAGACGCTGGCGCAGTTGTTCGCCGGGCGGAGCCAGCTCATCGTCTACCATTTCATGCTCGGCCCGGGCTGGGAGGAAGGCTGCAAGGCCTGTTCGTACCTAGCCGACCACTTCGATCCGATGATCCCGCACCTGGCGGCCCGCGACGTCAGCCTGGTGGTCGCGTCGCGCGCGCCGCTCGCCGAGCTGCAGGCCTTCCGGGCGCGCATGGGCTGGATCTTCAAGTGGGTATCCGCCGCCGGAAACGACTTCAACTGGGATTACCATGTCTCGTTCACGCCCGACGCCGTCGAGCGCGGCGAGGTCTACTACAACTACGCCACCGGCCCGTTTCCGGTCGGCGAGGGGCCGGGCGTCAGCGTGTTCGCCCGCGAGGACGGCGAGGTCTATCACACCTACTCGGCCTACGCCCGTGGCCTGGACGCGTTGATCGGCACCTATCAGTTCCCCGACATCGCGCCGAAGGGCCGGGACGAGGACGCCTTGCCGTTCGCCATGGAATGGGTCCGCCACCACGACCGGTACTAGGGACATGCGCCGGCACAGCGTTGATCCGCCCTCGGCGAGCCGTTAGGCTTCGCCCATGAGCCTGGAAATCAAACCGATCACGCCGATCCTCGGCGCCGAGGTCTCCGGCGTCGATCTGTCGCGGCCGCTGTCCAACGCGGAGTTCGACGCCGTCCACCGGGCCTTCGTCACCCACTCGTTGCTGGTGTTCCGGGACCAGAACCTGAGCCCGGAAGCGCAGATCGAGTTCAGCCGCCGCTTCGGTCCGCTAATGGTGCACGTCCTGAAGGGCGCCAACCTGGAGGATCACCCCGAGATCTACCGGGTCTCGAACGTCAAGAAGGACGGCAAGACCCAGGGCCGGTCCTACGCCGGCCAGTACTGGCACTCCGACCTCACCTACGAACCCAGGCCGTCGCTGGGCTCCCTGCTGTACGGACTGGAAGTGCCGGAGTTTGGCGGCGACACGCTGTTCGCCAGCACCGCGCACGCCTTCGAGACCCTGTCGCCGACGATGCAGGCGATGCTCGACGGCCTGACCGCCGAGCATCACTTCGCCCACGCCTTCCGCGGCGGCGCCAACCCGGCGGCCCGCAAGGGCGACCCCCTCGACGAGCGGCCCCCGGTGCGCCATCCGGTGGTCCGCACCCACCCCGAGACCGGCCGCAAGTGCGTGTTCGTCAACGAAGGGTTCACAGTCAGGATCATCGAATTGGAGCCGAAAGAGAGCGAGGCCGTGCTCGGGTTCCTATGCCAGCACATGACCCGTTCGCAGGTCGTGCTCCGGCACCGCTGGCGGACCGGCGACGCGGTGCTCTGGGACAACCGCGCCCTAGTGCATCGGGCAGTCGACGACTACGGCGACGACCAGCCTCGCCACATGCACCGGACGACCATCGAGGACACCGACTGACCGGCGGCGCCGGCCGCCGTCACCTGTTCCGGAAGAAATCCCGCCAGCGCTCGCGGTCCGAGAGGAAATCGGTGAAGCTCATGACACAGTCGACGGTATTGCCGTCGGAAGCCAGGGGCAGGCGGACGGTGAGCGCGCGAAGCGGACCGCCCTCGATCCCGGTGCCTTCGACATCGGCCTCGTAGGCGATGGTGGACGGCGCCTTCTCCTCGATCACGTCGCGGTACTCGGCGATCAGTTGGGAGACCCGGACGTGGCCGGTCTCCGAAACCCGCTGGCCGGTGCGCTCCAGCCCGGTCACGTCGACCATCCCGGTTCCCCAAAAACGATAGACGAAGTCGTCACCGCCGTCGATCACGTCGACGACCCGGACGAACTGCACGACGTGCGCCGGCAATTCGATCAGGCTCACCTCCGGCCACGCCGGCAACGGGCGTGTACTGGCGAGGTTGTTCCAATACTCGTAGGGAATTCGACAACTGGAGGACATGATATCGTCCAGCGCACCCCGCCGGACGGACAAGTCAGGCATTTCCGCACCCTTCCTAGCGATGCATCCGACACCCGCCCCACCCGGCGATCGGTATTCATGCATCATTAAGTTATATGCCATACGGATTATTACATCTTTCTATGTGTATGCCAAAATATTATCTCCTATGTCCGGCCTGAGGATCATCCCGGTGATCGTAAGCGGCCGCCCAGCGGCGGCGGCGTTGACTCAAGCCGCGCCGGTGCTAGTTTGAACATCCGTCATTTCGGCGGTTTTTGGGGATATTTCCCATGTGCGCAAATATTCATAAGGCGGCCTATCTGAGACTTCTCGTCGCGGAAATCAGGGCGCTTTGGTCGCACCGGCGGCAACGGCGGTCGTTCTGGGCGCCCGTCAAGTATCCGTCAGGAAATTGAGTTAGGTTCCCGGCGCGTCACGTAGATCATGCGGCGAACGGTATTGGTTTCATCGAATGAATGACCCGTCAACCAGCCCCCACGTGGTGATCGTGGAGGACGAGGAAATCCTGCAGAAATTCCTCGTCTACCATGTTGAGCACGCCGGCTACCGGGCGACCCCGACCTCGAGCGGGACGGAGATGTTCCGCGTCATCGAGACCGAGCCGGTGGATTTGATCCTCCTCGACCTCGGCCTCCCCGACGGTGACGGCCTCAGCTGGGCGCAGAAAATCCGCGAACGCGGCGAGATTCCTATCGTCGTGCTGACCGGCCGCAAGGGCGACGACGACCGGATCATGGCGCTCGGCCTCGGCGCCGACGACTACCTGACCAAGCCCTGCGACCCGCGCGAACTGCTGTTGCGCATGCGCAACATCCTCGAACGGTCCGGCAAGGCGCGGCCCGCCGCCGGCGCCCCGGCCGCGCCCATCCCGGCATCCGCCCCGTCGCCAAGCGCGGCACCGGGCGCGCCGCGCTCCGGCGGCCGGAGCCGCGACGACCAGCCAGGCGAACGGCGCCGCGACAGCGTGGACCGGCGGCGGGACGAACGCAGCGACCGGCGCGGCGGCGCCATGAGCGCGCCGATGATGCTGGTCGTCGGGCTCTGCCTCGGCGCGTTGGCCGCCGGCGCCGGATGGTACGTCCTGAGCGGGGACGAACCGCCCGCGGAAACCGGTTCGTTCGTCCAGCAAGGCGTTCAGGAACCGGCCGCGCCGGCGCAGCCGCAACAGCCGCAGGCCGCCGATACCGGTGCGGCGAAGCCGCAGGCACCGGCGTCATCGAAACAAGTGGCGGTGACGGCGCAGCCCCCCGGCCAACCTAAGCCCGCCCTGGTGGAGGAGAAATCCGACGCGCCGAAGGCACCCGTCGACACCTCCGGCCTACAGACCGAGGAAGAGACCGACCGCCCTGTCGCCTCCACCAGCTACTCTTGGGTCCTGCGCAGAAATGCGAGGAGGTGCCGAGCGTGCCCTGGTGGCGGGTCAAGAGGCACACCGACATCGTCCGCTACGTCAACCGCCGCCACGTCGGCGACTGGCTGCCCTACATCAAGACCTGGACCAAGCGCTTGGCCAAGCTGAAGGACATCCACGAACGCGGCTCGGGAATCCGCACGAAGACCGGTGAGACCCTCACCGGAAGCAAGCTGCTGATCTACATCGAGCAGACCCGCAAGCGCCTCGAGATCACCAAGTGCCTGTCGCGGGAAGCCGCCGACTACGCCTACCGGCTCTCGCAGATCAGAAAATAACGCCGCCGCGCCCCGCGGCGGTCGATTTTTCCGCCGCGATTGGCTAGGCTTGCGAAAGCCCCCGAACGCGACTGGACTCGACGCGGTGCAATTACAGATTACCCAGGAAGACGGACTGCTGGCCTTCGACGAAGCGACGGTGACGCCGCTGCTGGAAGCCAACCCCCTGGTCTTCCACTCCGAGTTTCACCGCATGTGCCAACAGGTCTACAGCCAGATCAAGGCGGTGCCCGACGCCGATGCGTCGGCCCTCAAGGACCGGGGCTTCGACGTGTTGCGCGGCTTCACCACGACCGAGACGGCGGCCGCCTTGTCGGCCGCCTACGGCGGCGAGATCGAAGGCCAGAACCACGCCGCCAACACCAAGAT
>JAPPPF010000026.1 GCA_028817665.1 Magnetovibrio sp.
GTTCGACACCAGCGTCTACGATGACGCCTTGAAGCAATTGGGCAACTGACCGGACCGCGACCACCGAAGGGCATACGCCGGTCATGAAGCCAAGCACCCGCTACACTCTGTCGGCGACGGGGCTGGTCGGTTTTCTGTTCCTCTGGGAGGCGATCGCGCGCAGCGGCTGGGTCGAGACCCACCTGCTGCCGCCGCCCCTGGACCTGCCGGCGACCCTTATCTCCGAGATCGAGGAAGGGTTCTGGCAGCAGATGGTGTGGGCCAGTCTGCGCCACTACACCATCGGTTTCGTGCTGGGATCGTTCCTCGGCGTGACCTTGGGCGTCTCGGTGGCGTTGTTCCCCAGGGTCGAGGCGAGCCAGGCCTGGCTCGCCCGGGTGTTCCGGCCGATCCCGCCGCTCGCCTGGATCCCCTTCGCCATCATCTGGTTCGGCATTTCCGAGACGGCCGCCGCGTTCATCATTTCCATCGGCATCTTCTGGATCAACTACTTCACCGCCATGGCCGCCGTGCAGGCCGTCGACAAGGATCTAATCGAAGTCGCCCGCGCCTTCGGCCATCGCTCCTTCTTCGCGCTCCTGCGCAAGGTCATCCTGCCGGGCGCGGCGCCCGGCATCCTGAGCGGGCTCCGGGCCGGCCTCGGCCAGGGCTGGATGACGGTGGTCGCCGCTGAGCTGTTCGGCATCGCCGGCATCGGCCAGCGGATGATCGAGGCTTCGGGGCTTCTGGCCAGCGAGGTGGTGGTCCTCTACATGTTCTCCATCGCGCTCTTGTATGGCGTCAGCGACTATATCTTCGTGCGCATTCAGGACAGGATCCTCGAATGGCAGCGGTGATTCGGACCGAGAACCTTGCCGTCAGCTTCGACGGGACGACGCCGATCTTCGAGGGCCTCGACCTGGCCATCGAAACGGGCGAGTTCGTCACCCTGGTCGGTGTCTCCGGCGCCGGCAAGTCGACCCTGCTCAGGGTCATCGCCGACCTGATCCCGGCGCTCGCGGGAACGGTCGACGTCGACATCGCACCCGACCCGTCCCGGCGCTCCATCGCCATGGTGTTCCAGGCCGCCAACCTGATGCCCTGGCGCCGCGTCCGCGACAACATCACGCTCGGCCTCGAGGGCATCGACGTCTCCGACGAGGTCAAGCGCGAGCGCGTCGAGTGGACCCTGAATCTGGTCGGCCTCGACGGTTACGCCGAGCGCTGGCCCTATCAATTGTCCGGCGGGCAACGTCAGCGCATCGGCATCGCCCGGGCGCTGGCCGTCGATCCGGCGCTGTTGCTGATGGACGAGCCCTTCGGCGCGCTGGACGCGATCACCCGCACCGGCCTCCAGGACGAACTGCTGCGGATCTGGGGGGAAACCAGGAAGTCCGTGCTGTTTGTCACCCACGACATCGAGGAAGCCGTCTATCTCGGTGACCGGGTACTTTTGCTCGGCGGCACGCCGGCCCGGATCTTCAAGGAATACCCGGTGACCATCCAGCGGGACGGACGGCGCGAGAGCGCCGAGTTCGTGCGCAAGGTGGAAGAGGTCCGCGATGGCCTGTCGGAGGCCATCGCCCAGGCCAACAACGCTGAAATGGGAGAACCCGCATGACCTTCCAGACGGCCGAGCGGCCGGTCTTCGTGGTCGGCTCGGAGCGCTCCGGCACGACCCTGATCATGGCCATCCTGGCCTGCCACCCGCGCCTCGCGGTGCCCGAGGTGGCCTGGTACTACAGCCGCTTCCGGCCCTATCTGTTCACCTACGGCGATCTCGCCGAGCCCGACAACTTCCGCACGCTCTGCCACGAGATGGCCTACGGGCTGCGGACGCCGTTCTGGGGCATGAAGGTCAACCCGGCGACCTTCGGCGACGAGATCTTCGAGCGAGCGCGCGGCCTGGAGATGAGCTTCCGGGGCGCCTACGCCGCCATGTTCGAGACCTACGCGGAGGCCGTCGGCAAGCCGCGCTGGGGCGAGAAGACGCCCTACAATCTGTTCTTCATCCGCGAGATCGTCGAGGACTTCCCGAACGCCCAGATCGTCTTCATCTACCGCGACGGCCGCGATGCCAGCGCCGAGTTCCTCGGTTCGTCCTTCGGCCCGACCAACATCTATAGCGCCGCCGAACTCTGGCGCATGGGCCAGGACGCGGTGGCGCCATGGCGCGAGAAACTTCCCGCAGACCAGTGGTTCGACATCAAGTACGAGGATTTCGTCCGCGATCCGGTCGAACAGATCCAAGCGCTCTGCCAGTTCCTCGGCGAGGACTACGACCCGGCGATGCTCGAGTTCCACACCACGCCGACGGCGAAGCGCCGCGGCCAGACCAAGGACAACTGGGCCCTGGCCGAACCGATCACCGAGAAGCACGTCGACATCTACAAGGATCTGTTGAGCCTCCGCGACCAGCGGATCATGGCCTGGGTCGCCGGTGACACCCTCCGTCAATACGGTTACGGCGACATTCTCGATCCGCTGGAATTGACCCCGACGCAGGTCGCCTTCGAGACCGAGATGGACGGCCGCTACCGGGCCGCAACCCTCGACGCGCCCGGCGGCTGGATCGTCATGGAAAGCTACAACGACTGGCTGATCGAGCAGCGCGAGGCTCGGCGCCGCGCCGGACTATGGCAATCCGTCCCCGATCCGGCGCCGTTTCCCATCGGCGAGACCCACGAGGAGTACATCTCGGGCATGCGCGCCCAGCGCCGCTGGAAGGACCACTTCAGCGTCAAGCGCGAGTTCGGCCGCGCCAAGGCGGTGCTTTAACGCACCGCCGCCACCAGCTTCTTCGCCATCGGCAGGATCCGGTGCACGATCTCGGCGACGCCCCGGGCGTTGGGGTGGATGCCGTCGGTCTGGTTCAGCTCGGGCTTGGCGGCGACGCCCTCCAGGAAGAACGGATAGAACAGGGTGCCGTGCTTCTCGGCCAGGCGCGGGAACACGGCGTTGAACTCGGCGCCGTACTCGGGTCCCAGGTTGGGTGGCGCCAGCATTCCCGCGAGCAAGACCGGAAGGCCCTGGCGGCGGGCCTCGGCGATGATCGCATCCAGGTTGGCTTCCGTTTCCTTCGGGTCGAGACCGCGCAGCCCGTCGTTGGCGCCGAGCTCGACGATCACCGCCCGCGGCTTCACCGCCAACGCCCAGGCGAACCGGGCCCGCCCGCCCGCGGTGGTGTCGCCGGACACGCCGCCGTTCTTGACCCGGACGTCGAGGCCGCCGTCGCGCAAGGCCTTCTCGAGGCGGACCGGGAAACTGTCGGGTTGCGCGAGGCCGTATCCGGCGGTCAGACTGTCACCGAGGGCGAGGATCGTCACCGGCTCGGCGGCCGTCGCCGGCGCGCCGGCGAGCAACCCGAGGTTGACAGCCATCGCCAGCAGGCCATATCCCCAAAAGCCGGCGGCCCTTCGGCCGGCGCGTCGGGCACGTGAACGAAAGAAAGCCATGGACCATGGATAGCAACCCGACCGACCTTCCGGCAATCCATCTCGACGATCTCCGCCTGACGCTGACCAGCGACGCCGGCCCGGTGGAGATCCTGCGCGGCATCGATCTCGACGTGATGCCCGGCGAGACGGTCGGCGTCGTCGGCCCGTCGGGATCGGGCAAGACCTCGCTGCTGATGGTCATGGCCGGTCTGGAGCCGGTGACGGGCGGCGCGGTGAGTATCGCCGGGCAATCCTTCGCCGGCCTCGACGAGGACGCGCTGGCGCGCTTCCGCCGCGACAAGGTGAGCATCGTCTTCCAGAGCTTCCATCTGGTGCCGACCATGACGGCTCTCGAGAACGTCGCGCTGCCGCTGGAGTTTCGCGGCGGCGCCGGCCCCGACGCGGCCTTCGCCCGGGCCGAGGCGGAATTGAAGGCGGTCGGCCTGGAACACCGGATCGGGCATTTCCCGGGCCAGCTTTCGGGCGGCGAGCAGCAGCGCGTCGCGCTGGCCCGCGCCTTCGTCACCGAACCGGCGATCCTGCTCGCCGACGAACCGACGGGCAGCCTCGACTTCGAGACCGGCGACGCGGTCATGGAA
>JAPPPF010000124.1 GCA_028817665.1 Magnetovibrio sp.
GCGTTGGCGACGAGCGGGCCGCCGGCCGCGAGCGGGTCCCAGCTCGCGCCGAGGAGGTCCGCCGACAGGCCGCCGCCGACGAACACCGCGTCCGGCGCGCCGTCGATGCCGCCGAAGGCATCGGGGGCGTCGGCCTCGACCACCTGGAGGCGCGGCACGCCGAGCTCGCGGGCGTTGAGGCGCGCGTTCTCGGCGCGCCCGGCGTGGCGCTCGATCGCCACCGCGTGGCCCGAGGGCTCGAGCCGCAGCCATTCGATGGCCACGGTGCCGCTGCCGGCGCCGACGTCCCACAGCGTCTCGCCCGGGAGCGGCGCCAGCGCCGCCAGCGTCACCGCCCGGACCTCGCGCTTGGTGATCATGTTGTCGTGGCGGAAGGCGTCCTCCGGCAGGCCCGGCGCGCGTGACCAGTATGCGGCGTCCGGGCCGGCGGCGAGCTCGACGGCGATGGTGTTGAGGTCGGCGGTGGTCTCGGTGTTCCAATCGGCGGCGCGTCCGGCGACGCGGTTCTCGTCGGCGCCGCCCATGTGCTCGAGCACGGTGACGGTACTGTCGCCGAACCCCTTGTCGGTGAGCAGGGCCGCCAGTTTCGCCGGCGTCGAGCCGTCCCAGCTCAGGATCAACAGCCGGCCGCCCGGCCTGAGCTGCCGGTTCACGCTTTCCAAAGAGCGGCCGTGCACGGTCAGGCAGGTGACGTCGGGCAGCGACCAGCCCATGCGTGCCGCCGCCAGGCTGAAGGCGCCGGGCACCGGGATGATCTCGACGGCCTCCAGGCCGAAGCGCCGCGACAGGGTCGCGCCGACCCCGTAATGCATGGGGTCGCCGGACGCGAGGACGACGACACGCTTGCCCTCGTGCGCGCGGATCGCCTGGACGCCGTGGTCGAAATCCTTGCCCCAGGCGACCTTTTCGGCGGCGCCCTCGGGCACCTTGGCGAGGTGGCGCTCGCCGCCGACCAGGACCTCGGCCTCGTTGATCAGCGCGCGGGCCCGCTCGCCGAGCCCGTCGAGGCCGTCTTCGCCGATGCCGATGAGGCGGATCCAGCGGCTCATGACGGTTCGCTCCCGAGCGCATTGACGGCGGCCGCCGCCATGGCGCTGCCGCCGCGCCGGCCTCGGAGCGTCAGGAAGGGCACGCCGCCGGCATGTTCGATCAGGGCTTCCTTCGATTCGGCGGCACCGATGAAGCCGACGGGGAAGCCCAGGATCACCGCCGGTTTCGGCCAGCCCTCGGCGAGCCCCTCCAAGAGCCGGAACAGCGCCGTCGGGGCGTTACCGATGGCGACCACGGCGCCGTCCAGGAACGGCTCCCATTGCTCGACGGCGGCGGCGGAGCGGGTGGTCTGCTTGTCGGCCGCGACCTCGAAGGCGACCGGCGAATGGGTCGTGCAGATCAGGGTGTTGGCGGCGGGCAGCCTGGCGGCGATGATCCCCGACCGCACCATCTCGGCGTCGGTGAGCACCGGCCGGCCGGCGGCCAGGGCGCGGCGCCCGGCACCGGCGGGATCGCCGTCCCAGGCCAACTCGGCGGCGATCTCGGGCATGCCGCAGCTATGGATCAGGCGCTCGACCACCTTGTCGAGGCCGTCCTCGAAGACGCCGAAGTCGACCTCGGCGCGCAGCGTCGCGAAGGACTGGCGGTAGATCTCCTTGGGATCGCGGAGGTAGTCGAACCCCGTCATCGCCACCCCCTCAGCCGCCGCCCGACGGCGCGTCATCATCGTCATGATGATGGTGATGGCGATGATGATGGTCATCGTGGTGATGGTGGTGGTGGTGGTGGTCATGGCCGTGGCCATGCTCATTACCGTGACTGTGATCGTGGGCGTCGGCGAGGATTTGCTCGCGGTAGCCGCAGAGCTGGCAGTTCATGTTCTTCGAGCCGTTCAGCGCCTCATCGAGGCGTTCGGCCAGGCAGTCGAGCAACGCCTGCGGGTCGTTGAGGGGCTCGGCCGTGATCACCTCCAACGCCTCTCGCCCGGCGGACCAGGCGTCGACGCCGGCGGCGATGTCCCGCACCCGCGCGCCGGCGAACAGGAAGTAGGGGAACACGATCACCCGATCGAAGCCGAGCCGGGCGGCGTGATCGAGGCCGGTGTCAAGGCTCGGGAAAGCGGCGTCGGCGTAGCTGACCTCGGCCCAGCCGAAGCCCATTCCCTCCCAGAGCATCCGCGCCGTTTTCCAGATATCGGCGTTGGCCGCGGTGTCATCGGTGCCGGGGCCGACCACCATCAACAGGGTCCGCTCGCGCGCCACGGCAGCGGCGGCGGCGGCCTCGGCCGCCTCGATGCGGTCGCGGGCGGCGGCCAGCAGCCGGGCGTCGATGGTCAGCTCGCGGCAGAACATCACCTCCAGGCCGTCGTGGGCCCGGGCGAAGGCGTCGATCTCGGCGAGCAGCTCGGTCTTCTGGGCGCCGGCGACGGAGAGCGCGCCCGGCAGGCAGATAATCTTCTCGGCGCCGCGCGCACGAAGCGCGTCGAGGCCGTCGCGGATCGACGGCCCGGCGTGCCCGAGGAAGCCGCTTTCGACGTCGAGGTCGGGATAGGTTTCGCGGAAGGCCCCGGCGAGGCCGTCGAAGGCGTCGGCGGCGGTGTCGCTGCCCTGGCCGCAAATCATCACGGCGGTGTTTTCCGTCATCTCGCTTGGTCCTTGCCTTCGAGCGTTCCGATGGGGAGGACGCGACCGGCGCGGCCTCCTGCCGGCGCCGCCTGGTCATGGCCTCCGGGCGGCGCGCCGACGGGCCGACTATACAGGAATTTCAGGTCCAGGAAAGCCAACCGCCGGGCGAGGCCGGCGCATGCCCCTATTCGGCCGCCCGGGTGGTCGCCGGCGGCAGCACGGTGGCGCGTTTCTCGTAAGGCTCGGCCTCGCCGTCGCGGCCCAGCGCGCGCAGCACCGAGGCGTAGTTCTTGAGCCCCGTGACCAGGCTCGGATGGCCGGGATCGAAGTTCTTTTCCTTGATCTCGAGGGCGCGCTTGAGCAGCGGCTCGGCCGCCTCCAGGTTGCCGGTCTTCTTGTACAGCAGCGCCAGGTTGTTGAGATCCGTGGCGACACCCGGGTGGTCGGCGCCCAGCGTCTGTTCGTCGATCTTGAGCGAGCGCTGGTACAGGGGCTCCGCCGCCTCGTACTGGCCGCGCGAGTAGTGCAGCAGGGCGAGGTTGTTCAGGGCCGCGGCCACGTCGGGGTGATTCTTGCCGAGGTGGCGCTGCAGCAGGTCGAGGGATTTCTCGAAAGACGTGATCGCCGCCGCGTGCTCGCCGGCCTGGTAGGCCGCCGTGCCGTGCTTGTTGAGGATCTCGGCGCGGCGCTCGTCGTTGCCGGCGGGCAGGGCGTCGGCGGCCTGCTCGAACTGCCCGGCTGCGGCGGCGTATTCCATCTGCGCCATGTGCAGATCGCCCGCCACCTCCTTCGCCGTCGCCGCCGCCATCAGTGATTTCAGCGATGCGTTCTGGGCCTCGACCCCGTCGCGGTGCTCGGCGTCGCCAATCTTGTGCAGGTGGCTGACGGCGTCCGCGAACTTGCCCTCGCTCAGGGCCTCGCGCGCCGCCTCCACGTGGCCGTCGAGGTCGGGGTCGCCGGGAATCAGGTCGCGCAGGCTCAGGCGCATGTCCTTGAATGCCTGGGCGAACTCGCGGATCCGCGAATCCTGGTCGCCGGCCGACACGCCCTTCTCCTCGAGGAACTCCTTGTAGGCGGTCACCGCCGGGTTCTCCGGCGCCGGCAGCATCGGTTTCGGCGGCGGCGCCGGGGATGTCTTCGGCGCCGCGCCGCCGCGGTTCAGCCGCGCGCCGATCAACACGCCGACGCCGACGGCGACGACCACGGCGATCCCGATCACCGCCCATTGCGGCATCGCCTGGACGAACTGGCCGAAGGCGTCGGAGAGCTGGCCGAAGGCCTCGCCCACGTCCGGGGTCCCGGCGGGAGCCTCGGCGGGAGCCGGCGCCGGCGCCGCCTCGGCGGCCGGTTTCGGC
>JAPPPF010000077.1 GCA_028817665.1 Magnetovibrio sp.
GCCTGACGAACCACAAGGTCACGTCGGCGACCATCGGCCCAAAGGAGACCGAGCTCCGGAAGCCGGATGGACCGGATAGCGCCTACGCCTGGCGGCGCCTCGCCGTCTCGCTGGTGTTGAGCACGGTGGGCGGCATCGGACTTTGGTCGGTGGTCGTGGCGCTGCCGGCCATCGAGGCCGAGTTCGGCGTCGATCGGGGCAGCGCCTCGCTGCCCTACATGGCGACGATGATCGGGTTCGCCGTGGGCGGCGTCTTCATGGGCCGTCTCGCGGACCGGTTCGGCATCACCGTGCCGCTGGTCCTGGGCGGCGTCATGCTCGGCGTCGGCTACGCGGCGGCCTCCCAAGTCACCGCGCTTTGGCAGTTCATCGCCGTGCAGGCGGTGCTGATCGGCATGCTCGGCAGCTCGGTCTCCTTTGGGCCGATGGTCGCCGACGTGACCTTGTGGTTCGTCAGGCGCCGCGGCATCGCCGTCGCCATCGTCGCCAGCGGCAACTACCTCTCCGGCACGATATGGCCGCCGATCCTGCAATACGCCATCGAGACGGTCGGTTGGCGCCAGGCGCATCTGGGAGTCGGATTGATCTGTGTCGCGGTGATCGTGCCGCTGGCCTTGGTGCTGCGCCGCCCGGCGCCGCCCGAGGACGAGCACGTCCGCGTCACCGCGCCCAGCCGCCCCGGCGCGCAGGCCCTTTCGCCGGGCAAGTTGCAGGCGCTGCTGGTGGCGGCGGGGATCGCCTGCTGCGTCGCCATGTCGATGCCGCAGGTACACATCGTCGCCTATTGCGGCGACCTCGGCTACGGCTCGCAGCGCGGCGCCGAGATGTTGTCGCTGATGCTCGGCTTCGGGATTGTCAGCCGGCTCGCGTCGGGCGCCATCGCCGACCGTATCGGCGGGCTCGGCACGCTGTTGCTCGGCTCCTCGCTGCAATGCCTGGCGCTGTTCTTCTACCTGCCGGCCCAGGGATTGACCCCGCTCTACATCGTCTCCGCATTGTTCGGGTTGTCCCAGGGCGGCATCGTGCCCAGTTACGCGCTCATCGTGCGTGAGTACTTTCCGGCCCGCGAAGCCGGCCAGCGGGTCAGCCTGGTGCTGATGGCGACGGTCTTCGGGATGGCCGTCGGCGGCTGGATGTCGGGCGAGATTCACGCTCTCACGGGGTCCTACCAGGCCGCCTTCGTGAACGGCATCGCCTTCAACCTGTTGAACATGTCGATCGCCTTCTGGCTGCTGATCGGCCGGTTCCGGGTTGAGGGCGCCGGGCGGCGTCGATACTTGGTTGACGCCGCCACGTCAGTTGGCGGACAGTGACGCTCTCATCAACGCGGCAATGGATTTTCAGCCATGCACCAGAAAGACCTGATTGGGCGCGCTCAGCACGTCCTGCCGGCCGGCGGCTTCGGTAATTTCGACCCCGGTATCATCATCCGCGAGGGAAAGGGCTCGCGCGTCTGGGATGAGGACGGCAACGAATACATCGATCTGTTGATCGGGTCGGGACCGATGGTGCTCGGCCACGGTCATCCCGAGGTGGTCGAGGCCGTTGGCGAGCAACTCGCCCGCGGGATGACCTTCTTCGCCAACAATGCGCGCGGGATCGAGCTGGCCGAGGCGATCTGCGACGCCGTCGCCTGCGCCGAACAGGTGCGTTTCGTGTCGACCGGCAGCGAGGCGGACATGTATGCCATGCGCCTGGCCCGCGCCGCCACCGGCCGCGACAAGATCATGAAGTTCGAGGGCGGCTATCACGGCATGTCGGCGGAGGCGCAGATGAGCCTGGCGCCGGAGCGGCTGGTGAACTTCCCGGTCGCCGTCCCCGATTCTGGCGGCATTCCCGATTCGCTTCGAGACGAGATGCTGGTCGCGCCCTACAACGACATCGAATTCGCCCACTCGCTGATCGCCGAGCGCGCCGACGAGATCGCCGGCGTCATCGTCGAGCCCCTGCAGCGCATCATCCCGCCAGCGCCGGGATTCCTGCAGGCGCTCCGCGACGAATGCACGAAGCATGGGATCGTGCTGATTTTCGACGAGGTCGTGACCGGCTTCCGGTTCGCCTACGGCGGCGCCCAGGAGCTGTATGGCATCACACCGGACGTGTGCACGCTGGGCAAGGTGATCGGCGGCGGTTTCCCGCTGGCCGCCATCGCCGGCAAGGCGGACGTGATGGCCTGCTTCGACAAGGAGAAGGCCTCGGAAAACGGTTTCATGATGCAGATCGGCACGCTCAGCGGCAACCCGGTGGCCGCCGTCGCCGGCTTGAAGACGTTGGAGATTTTGCGTCGCCCCGGCCAGTACGAGAAACTTTTCGCCACCGGCGAGGCGATCATGGCGTCGGTGGCCAAGCATCTGGACGCCGCTGGCCAGGCGCACCAGATCCTCGGTCATGCGTCGATGTTCGATTTCCTCTTCATGGACGGTCCCGTCAACAACTACCGCGACGTCAAGAGGGGGGACGCCACGAAGTACGCCGCCTTCAACGGCGTGTTGCGCCAACAGGGCATCTTCAAGTCGCCGGGAAAGACCTACATGTCCCTGGCCCTTGATGACGACGACCTGGCGCAGATCGACGCCGCCGTTGCCGCCGCCGCGGCGAGTGTGCCGCATTGAGCCGATCCGCCGGAATACCGCTCATCGGATACACGGACCGCCTGTCGGCGCGGCCCGGCGAGGCGCTCCAGGTCAAGGTGTCGTCGACGGCTGACACCCCCTACCGGGCCGAGCTGGTGCGGATCATTTCCGGCGATCCGAACCCCGAGGGCCCCGGCGTCGTCACGGTGCCCGTCGCCGCCGGCTTCGCCGGGGATTATCCGTCGCGGCTACAGGTGACGACCTTGGGTTCGCACATGCGCGCGGATATCGCCGGTACCTGGCCCGCCGTCGTCACGGTGAGCGCGCTGGTCTGGCCGACCACGCCGGAGAAGGGCCGCCAAGGGATCATCAGTCAAACCGACGCCGGCGGCGCTGGTTTCACCTTGGCCATCGGCGGCGACGGCGCCGAGATCTCCTGCGGCGGGGCCCGCGCGGCGGTGGGGGCGCCGATGCGGCCCCGTGCCTGGTACCGGGTCTGGGCGGTTCTCGACCGGGACGCCGGCACCATGCAGGTCGGCCAGGTCCGGCTGGCCGCGGCGGAAGGGGAGGCGGCCCGGCACCAAGCCGAGGCGCCGCTCGGCGGGTCGTTCGCCGACGCCGCGCCGCTTCTGGTCGCGGCCATCGACGCCGGCGATCCGGCTGGTCACTTCAACGGCAAGATCGAGGCCCCGGAGGTTCACGCCGGCAGGCCGGATCTCGACGCGGGACAAACCGGCGACCCGCTGGCGTCCTGGGACTTCAGCCGCGACATGCATTCCTTGCGGGTGCCGGGATCGGGGCCGCTCGGAGGCGACGGTGAGTTGGTCGGCGCGCCGGCCCGCGCCATGACCGGGCATAACTGGGACGCCGGCGAAATGTGCTGGCGCCACGCGCCGGATCAGTATGGCGCCATTCATTTCCACGACGACGACATCGCCGACGCCGGATGGGAGACGGACTTCACCGCCGTCCTGCCCGATGACCTGGCGAGCGGCGTCTACGCCATCCGGCTGACCCACGGCGCGCATTGGGACATGCTGCCGGTGGTCGTCTGCCCGCCGAAGGGCGCGCGGACCGCCGATCTCTGCGTCGTCGTGCCGACTTTCACCTACGTCATCTACGCCAACCAGGCGCGCATCGACTTCGGTCCGGAATGGCGCCAACGCGCCGACGCGTGGAACGCCTATCCTCACAACCCGGCGGAGCATCCCGGCTTCGGGCTGTCCACTTACAACGACCACAGCGACGGTTCCGGCATCTGCCACACCACCTGGCACCGGCCGATCCTCAACCTGCGGCCCGGCTACCATGCCTTCGGCGACCCGGCGACGGGGTCCGGGCTGCGGCATTTCCCCGCCGACACCCACCTGCTGGCCTGGCTCGACGCCAAGGAGATCGCCTTCGACGTGGTCAGCGATTGGGAGGTCCACCACGAGGGCGCGGCGCTCCTCGCGCCCTACAAGGCGGTGGCCACCTGCAGCCATCCCGAATACCACACCACCGAGACCCTCGACGCCTTCCTGGCCTATCGGGACGCCGGCGGCCGGCTGATCTATCTCGGCGGTAACGGCTTCTACTGGCGCGTCGCGCTGCACGCCGAGTTGGACGGCCTGATCGAGATCCGCCGCGCCGAGGGCGGGTTGCGCGCCTGGGCGTCGGAACCGGGCGAGTATTACCATGCCTTCGACGGCGATTATGGCGGTACCTGGCGGCGCAACGCCCGGCCGCCACAGCAACTGGTCGGCGTCGGCTTCACCGTGCAGGGCGGGTTCGAGGGCACGCATTACCGCCGCCAGCGGGCTTCCTACGACCCCGAGACGGCCTGGATCTTCGCCGGTGTCGACGACGAGGTCATCGGCGATTTCGGCCTCTGCGGCGGCGGCGCGGCGGGCTATGAGCTGGACCGCACCGACGCCCGCCTGGGCACCCCGGCGAACGTCAAGGTCCTGGCCACGTCGGAAGACCATCCGGACCATTTCGTGCTGCCGCCCGAGGAATGGCTGACCCACGTCATGACCTGGGCCAAGGAGCCGCCGGAGAAGCTGATCCGCGCCGACATGGTCTACTTCGACTGCCCCGGCGGCGGCGCCGTGTTCTCGGTCGGCTCGATCACCTTCTGCGGCGCGCTGCCGGTGAACGGCTTCGACAACAACGTCTCGCGGATCCTGGAAAACGTCGTCCGGCGGTTCACCGCCGAATAGCTCAGGCGAGTTGGGCGAGGGCCGCGCGGAGCTCGGGGATCCCGGTGCCCTTTTCGGAACTGGTCGGCGCGATCACGGGGTGCGCGGCGGGATGCTTGGCCAATTCCGCGCCGGCGCGGGCGATCAGATCTTCCAGCGCGCCGGCCTTGATCTTGTCGACCTTGGTCAGCACCACCTGATAGGGCTGCGCGGCCTTGTCGAGCATCATCATGACGGATCGGTCGTTGTCCTTGAGGCCGTGGCGGCTGTCGACGAGGACCAGGGTGCGGCGCAGGTTGGCGCGCCCGGCGAGATACGCCTCGACCAGCCCGGTCCACTGCTTGACCTGGGCCTTCGGCGCGCGGGCGTAGCCGTAGCCGGGAAGATCGGCGAGCATCAGCCGGCCGCCGAGGTCGAAGAAGTTGATCTGCTGGGTGCGGCCCGGCGTGTTCGAGGTCCGGGCCAGGGCCTTGTGGCCGGTCAGCGCGTTGATCAGGCTCGACTTGCCGACGTTGGAGCGCCCGGCGAAGGCGATTTCCGGGCGTTCCATGTCCGGCACCTGGTCGAGGCGCGCGCAGCCGATGACGAAATCGCAGGCCTGCGCGAAGAGCACGCGGCCGGCCTCGATCTCGGCGGCGTCGGCTGGTTCTGGCGTCAGGCTGTCGGCCACGGCGTTCCGTCCCGCCCCGCGGTTCGCCGCCGCAACGGCGGAGCTACTGCAGGGCTTGTTTTCCGGTGATCCCCATGCGCCGCATGATCACCCACTGCTGAAGCATCGACAACAGGTTGTTCCAGGCCCAGTAGATGACCAGACCGGCCGGGAAGCGGGCCAGCAGGAAGGTGAAGAACAGCGGCAGGAACAGGAAGATCTTGGCTTGGATCGGATCGGTGGGCTGCGGATTGAGTTTCTGCTGCAGGAACATGGTAACGCCCATGATGATCGGCCAGATGCCGATCAACAGGAATTCCGGCGGCGACCAGGGGATCAGGCCGAACAGGTTGAACAGCGACGTCGGGTCCGGCGCCGAGAGATCGTGAATCCAGCCGAAGAACGGCGCGTGACGCATTTCGATGGTCACAAACAGAACCTTGTAGAGCGCGAAGAACACCGGGATCTGGATCAGGATGGGCAGGCACCCGCTTGCGGGATTGACCTTCTCCTTCTTGTAGAGGTCCATCATTTCCTGGTTCATCCGCATCTTGTCGTCGCCGTAGCGCTCGCGGATCTGCGTCATCTTCGGCTGCAGCTTCTTCATCTTGCTCATCGACGTGTAGGACTTGTTGGCGAGCGGGAAGAACACCAGCTTGATGCCGACGGTCAGCACCAGGATCGCCAGGCCCAGGTTGAGGATGTGGTCGTTGAGCCAGAGAAGCGCGTAGAAGATCGGCTTGGTCAGGAAGTAGAACCAACCGAAGTCGATGGCCAGGTCGAAGCGCTTGACGCCGATTTTCTCCTCGTAGGCGTCCAGCAGCCGGACCTCCTTGGCCCCCGCGAACAGGCGGTTCTCGGACGTCACCGTTTGGCCAGGCGCGGCGGTCAGGGCCGGGCCCAGGAAGTCGACCTGGTACATGTCCGTGCCGCTCGGCTTCGAATAGAGGAAGCGCGAGTTCGTCTTGGCGCTCTGATCGGGGATCAGGGCGGCCAGCCAGTACTTGTCGGTGATGCCGATCCAGCCGCCGGTCGAGGTCTTCTTGACCTGCTTGTCGTCCTGCAGTTCGTCGTAGTCGATTTCCGCCAGGGTCTCGTCGAAGACGCCGAGAAGCCCTTCGTGCAGGATATAGAAACCGGTGGTTTCCGGAGTCGTCCGCCGCGACACTAGGCCGTAGGCGTGGAAGGATTGCGCCGCGTCGGTCTTGTTGGTCACCGATTGGGTGACGGTGAACATGTAATGGACGTCGACGGCGATGGTCCGCTTGAAGATCAGACCCTTGCCGTTGTCCCAGCTCAGCGTCACCGGGTTGTCGGGCGTCAGTTCCCTGCGGTCGGCGGTCCAGACCGTCTCCGCCGTGGGCACGTCGGCGCCGTTTTTGCCGGCCCAGCCGAACTGAGCGTAGTAGGCGGTGTCGAAACCCTTCGGCTTCAACACCACGATTTCCGGGCTTTCGGGATCGAGCGTCTCGCGGTAGTTGGCGAGGGTCAGGTCGTCGATCAAACCGCCCTTCAGCAGGATCGAGCCATGCAGCCGGGGCGTCGAAATCTTGATCCGGTCACCGGCTGACAAAATCGCCTCGCGGGTCTGCTGGGTGCCCAACACCAGGCCGCCCGGCGCCGCGGGTACGGCGGCCGTGCCCGGCGCGGTCGGCACGGGCGCCGTGCCCGGCTCGCCGGCCTGGCCGGACGCCGGCGCGGCCGGCGCCTGACCGGCTTGTTGGCCCGGCTGGGTTTGGCCGGCCGTCTGCTGTTCCGGCGGCGGGGCCGGACGGGTCAGCTTGAAGTAATATTCGAAGCCGAACAGGATCGCCACGGAGAGCACGATCGCCAGGATCAGGTTTTTGTTGTCGATCATGGTCCGGCCGGGCCTCCTGAGACGATCGTCGACGGCGCGTGGGCCGCGTCACCGTGACGGCAGGTTTTCTCGGGCACCGGATCGAAACCCGATCCGGCCCAGGGGTTGCAGCGTAGAATTCGTTTCAAGGCGAGCCAGGATCCGCCGACCGGGCCGTAGGCGTCGATGGCCTCCAGCGTGTAGGCCGAGCAGGTCGGATGGTAGCGGCAGTTGCCGGCGAGAACCGGGGACAGCAGCAACTGATAGGCGCGCACCACGCCCTTCAAGACTGTTCCCGCGATGGCTCCGAGGCGTTGCATGAATTCGATCTCGCCGTCCCTTGTTCCGAGGTTTTGGATTATTCCCGGTAGGCGTCCAATTTCCTCAGTGCTTTTTCCATATCGCCGATCAATCGATCGAACGGTCGCTTCAAAGTCGCCGCGCGGCCGATCATCACGACATCCATGCCGCTCTGGCCGTGTTCCGCCATGACCGCCTCCGCCGCGGACCTGAGCCGTCGCTTGGCCCGGTTCCGGACAACGGCGTTGCCGACCTTTCGGGTGACCGTGAAGCCGACCCTGGGGCCGTCGTCGGGCGGTCCGTGGTCCGCGGCGTCGCGCCGCAGGGCTTGCACGACGACACCCGCCGCCGCCCATTTCCTACCCCGCCGCGCGACCTTCAGGAATTCAGACCGCCGTTTCAGACGGGGCAGTCGCGAAGGCTGGTTTTGAGCGGGTGAGGTCACGCGCGGTACCGATTTGGCCGGCGGCAGGGATCAGGCGGAGAGCCGCTTGCGCCCCTTCCGGCGTCGGTTGGCAAGAACCCGCCGACCGCCGACGGTGGCCATCCGAGAACGGAAGCCGTGACGGCGTTTGCGGATCAATCTGCTTGGTTGGTACGTTCTTTTCACGGGTCGACTCCGATGAATTTTGCCCGGTGTATACGGGCTCGACTGTGGTAAGTCAACGTCGCCGGTGAGACTATTGTCAAACCGTGTGAACGGCCGGTCCGGCGGCGGCCGGAACCGCGTCGGCGCCGAGGACCGGGTTTGACGCCGATTTGGCGGATCGGAAGCCTCCGGAGAGGGATTTTGCGCCGCCGCGCCGCGCCGGGATGTAGGATGGAAGCGGGCTCACAGGATCGTTATTGGGAGTGTGTATTAGAAGAATGTGGAAAAAGATACAGTCTCCCCGGTCGGCAGGAGCTATTTTGAATTTGCCGGACCGGCCAACCGGGGTCCGCGAACGTTAAGGGGTTCGGAGATAGAATGGAAAACTCGTCAGCTCAGGAGACCGCCCCGGAGGCGGGGAAATTGTCGATCGCGCGGTTGTGGCCATTGGTCGTCATCGTCGCCGGCATCGCCGTCTTCTTCGCCATGGGGTGGGACAAGTACCTGTCCTTCCAAAGCCTGAGCGAACATCGCCAGACGCTGCTGCAGTGGACCGCCGACAACCAGGTCCTGGCGATCAGCGTCTTCATCGTCGGCTACGCCATCGTCGTCGCCTTCTCGCTGCCCGGCGCCGTTTGGATGACGCTGGCCGGCGGCTTCCTGTTCGGCACCGTCCTCGCCACCGTCACCGTCATCGTCGCGGCGACGCTGGGCGCGGTGGCGATTTTCCTGGTCGCCCGCTACGCCCTCGCCGATTTCTTCCGCGCCAAGATGGGCGCGGCCGGCGAGAAGATGGAAAAGGGCTTCCGCGAGAACGCGCTCAGCTATCTCCTGTTCCTACGATTGGTGCCGGTGTTCCCGTTCTGGCTGGTCAACCTGGTGCCGGCGTTCCTCGGTGTGCCGCTTCGGACCTATGTGCTGGGCACGTTCTTCGGGATCATTCCCGGCAGCGCCGTTTATTGCAGCGTTGGGAACGGCTTGGGCGCAGTTTTCGATTCCGGCGGTCAGCCCGACCTGGGGATCATCTTCCAACCCGAGATACTTGGTCCGATCGTCGGCCTAGCGGTGCTTTCGCTGGTGCCGATCGTGTACAAGAGAATGAAAACCGCCAAGGACTGACACCGCCGACATGACCGATACCCTGAACGTCGATATCTGCGTCATCGGCGCCGGCTCCGGCGGCCTGTCCGTCGCCGCCGGCGCCTCGCAGATGGGCGCCAAGACGGTGCTCATCGAGAAACACAAGATGGGCGGCGATTGCCTGAACTACGGCTGCGTGCCGTCGAAGGCATTGCTCGCCGCCGGTCACGCGGCCGAGGCGGTGCGCGGCGCCGGGCGCTTCGGCGTCAAGGCGCCGGCGCCGGAAGTCGATGGCGCCCAGGCCTTCGGACACGTCCGCAACACCATCGCCGCCATCGAACCGATGGATTCCGTCGAGCGCTTCGAGGGCCTCGGCGTCAACGTCATTCAGGCCGAGGGCCGGTTCACCGGGCCCGGCGAGGTCGAGGCCGGCGACACCCGGATCCGGGCCCGCCGGTTCGTCGTCGCCACCGGATCGCGGGCCTTCGTGCCGCCGATTCCCGGGCTCGACGGCGTGCCGTTCCTGACCAATGAAACGATCTTCGACCAGGACATGGTGCCGGACCATCTGATCGTCATCGGCGGCGGTCCCATCGGCATCGAGCTGGCCCAGGCGCACCGGCACCTCGGCGCCCGGGTGACGGTCCTGGAGATGTTCACGATCATGCCGAAGGACGACCCGGAACTCGTCGACGTCGTCCGCCAGCGCGTCCTGGATGACGGGATCGAACTCCATGAAGGCGCGGCGATCAACCGGATCGAGCCGGCCGGCGAGGGTGTCCGCGTGATCCTGGACACGGACGGCGGCGAACAGGCGATCGATGGCAGCCATCTCCTGGTCGCCACCGGGCGCCGGCCGAACGTCGCCGATCTCGGCCTCGAGGCGGCGGGCATCAAGTATTCCGACAAGGGGATCGAGGTCGACCGCCGGCTCCGCACCACCAACAAGAAGGTTTTCGCCATCGGCGACGTGGCCGGCGGTTTCCAGTTCACCCACGTCGCCGGCTACCACGCCGGCGTGGTGATCAAGAACGCCCTGTTCCGGTTGCCGGCCAAGGCCGACATGCGGACCGTGCCGTGGGTGACCTACACGGCGCCGGAATTGGCCCAGGTCGGGCTGACGGAGGCCGAGGCGCGCAAGGCGCACGGCGAGGTCCGGATCCTGCGCTGGCCCTATCACGAGAACGACCGGGCCCAGGCGGAGGGCGCCACCGACGGCCTGGTCAAAGCGGTGGTGACGCCGAAGGGCCATATCCTGGGCTGCGGTATCGTCGGCGCTTCCGCCGGCGAGTTGATCCAGACCTGGGTGTTGGCCATGAGTCAGAAAATCAAGATCGGCGCCGTCGCCCAGATGATCGCGCCGTACCCGACCTTGGGAGAAGTCTCGAAAAGAGCGGCCGGAAGCTTCTATACTCCTTCCTTGTTCAGTGAACGGACACGCAAGATCGTCGGATTCCTCGCCAAGTTCGGGTGAGGCCGGAAAAGGAACGGCGCCGAGGGAATGGCCGAGTCTGAAACCAAGTTACCGGCACCATTGACGAGCCTTTCGGCGCGGCTCCTGATCCTGACGATCTTCTTCGTCATGGTCGCCGAGTTCCTGATCTGGGCGCCGTCCGTTTCGCGGTTCCGCAAGGCCTACCTGGAAGAGCACATCGTTCGCGCCCACCTGGCGACGCTCGCCTTCGAAGCCATTCCCAAGGAGGCCATCGACCGGGCGCTCGAGGATACGCTCCTGGAGCAGACCGAGGCCTACGGTATCGTCCTCAAGGGGCCCGAGCGCCGCGCCTTGATGGTGTCGAGCGAGATGCCGCCGAAGGTCAACACGGTGGTCGATCTCCGCAAGGGGTCCTTCGTCATGTGGATCCGGGACGCCTTCGACACGCTGGCTCAGGACGAAAATCGAATTCTCCGGGTCCTCGGAACCTCGCCGAAGGTGCCGTCGCTCCTGATCGAAGTGGTCATGGACGAAACGCCGATGCGCGAGGCCATGTACGATTTCTCGGCGCGCATCCTGAACCTGTCCATCGTCATCTCGCTGTTCACGGCGGGGCTGGTCTACGTCACGCTGCGCTGGTTGATGGTCCGGCCGATGCAGAAGATCACGGCCAGCATCAAGGATTTCCGCCGCGCGCCCGAGGACGGCACGCGCGACCTGCGGCCGAGCAGCCGGACCGACGAGATTGGCGTCACCGAACGCGAACTGGCGAAGATGCAGGATGAATTGCGTCAGGCGCTGCAGCAGCAGGGCCGCTTGGCGACCCTCGGCGCCGCGGTGGCCAAGATCAACCACGATCTGCGCAATTCGCTGGCCACGGCGGTGCTGGCCTTCGACAAGTTGGCGACCATCGACGACCCCGAGGTGAAGAGCGTCCTGCCCCGGCTCTACAACGCCATCGACAAGGCGGTGAAGCTCTGCAGCCAGACCTTGAACTACGCCGGCGAATCCATGCCATCGCTGAAACCCGAGCGTTTCCACCTCCAGGAGGTCATCGCCGAGGCCGCGGCCGCGTTCCGCGACCCGGACGGTGACGCCAAACTGACGGTCCGCAACGAGGTCGACTTCGTCATCGAGGTGACCGCCGACCGGGCGCAGTTGTTCCGGGTATTCTCGAATCTGCTGCGCAACGCCGCCGAGGCCGGCGCCGGTTCGGCGTGCATCGAGGCGCAATGGGCCGACGACCGGACGGTGATCTCGATCACCGACGACGGGCCCGGCTTCAGCGAGCGCGCCCGCGAGCGGCTGTTCCAGCCCTTCGCTGGGTCGGCGCGTGACGGCGGGACCGGCCTCGGGCTGGTCATCGTCCGCGACGTGGTCAAGGCGCACGGCGGCGATATCCTGCTGCTCGACCCGGAGGAGGGCGAGGGCGCGGCGTTCCAGATCACCTTGCCGCGGCGACGAGCCTCGGCGGCGTAGAGCCGCCGGCTCGATATGGAAATCCCGGCCGCCGCCGCCTACCATGCGCCTCGACGACGTTTGCAAGGAGGGGCGCATCGGCCATGGTCAAGACCTGGGATCCCGATCAGTACTTGAAGTTCCACGGGCCGCGTATCCGGCCGGCGTTGGAATTGTTGGCCCGGATCGAGGTCGAGGACCCGGCGACGGTCTATGACCTTGGCTGCGGGCCCGGAAACCTGACCGGGTTCATCCAGGACAAATGGCCCGGCGCCGAGGTGATCGGCGTCGATTCGTCGCTGCCCATGCTCGACGAAGCCCGCGAGAAATGGCCCGACAATCAATGGGTCGAGGCCGATCTCAACACCTGGGCGCCGCCGGCGCCGGCGGACGTGCTCTATTCCAACGCGGCGTTTCAATGGCTGGGCGACCACGACGCCTTGTTCGTGCGCTTGCTCGATCACCTCAAGCCGGGCGGCGCGCTGGCCATTCAGATGCCGCGCAACTGGCAGGCCCCGTCGCACGTCGCCATGCGCGAGGCGGCGGTGGCGAGCCCCTGGGCCGACAGGCTGCTGCCGCAGATCCGCCAGGCCCCGGTCGCCGACCCGGAGGTCTACTACGATCTCCTGCGCCCACACCTTTCGGCCTTGGATATCTGGGAAGTCGAGTACCTGCAGGTCCTGGAAGGCGACAACGCGGTCGCCGAGTGGACCCGGGGCACCGCCTTGCGGGCGTTGCTCGACGTCCTCGACGCCGACGAGCGCGAGGTGTTCTTCGATCAGTATTCGGCGATCACCCAGAAGGCCTATCCGAAGCGCGCCGACGGCGCGACGCTCTATCCGTTCCGGCGGCTGTTCATGGTCGGCACGCGCTAGGCCGTTTCACCGTCCTTGCCGTCAGGGTACCAGGCGAACTCCAACATCAGGCACCCCGTCTCGGTGCGCACCGGGCCGTGCATGGCGCCGGGCGCGCGGCAGGCGAAGGACGGCGCCTCGAAGCGGCGTTGGCGGCCGGGGCCGTCGATGGCTATGAGGTCGCCCTCCAGGATGTAGAGCTCTTCGAAATAGTCGTGGGCGTGGGCTTCCGGGGTCTCGCAGCCGGGCGCCATCCGCAGAAGCCGGGTGCGCGAGCCCTTGCGGCGGGCCGGATCGAAATCGTCGCCGAGGATCTTCTGGGTGATGCCGTCGACCCCGCCGGGGCGCGGCTCGAACCCCGACACCGTGTCGATGGCGTGAAAATCCTGGTTCGGTCTGCCGGGTTTCATGGTCTCAATCTCCGATGGCCACGCCTTCACGGCGGCTGTCCGCGCCGCCCTGCAATCCCCCGGGTGTCGCCAGGATGCCTTGCAGTCCACTCTGTCGGCCGATCAGCTTGACCCGGTGGCCGCGCGCCTTCAAGGCGCCGGCCACGGCCTCCAGGCGCGTGCCCTTCTCGAGCTCGGTGCCCCGGTTGCGGTTGAGGAAGTTGGGCAGGTCGATGGCGTCTTGCATGGAAAGCTTCCAGTCGAGCGCCGCGATCAGCGTCTTGGTGACGTAGCCGATGATCCGCGAGCCGCCCGGCGAACCCAGCGCCATCACGATCTTGCCGTCGTCGCCGAGCACCAGGGTCGGCGACATGGAGCTGCGCGGGCGTTTGCCGGGCGCCGCGTGGTTGGCGACGGGAACTCCCAGGTGCCGAGGGCGGAAGGCGAAATCCGTGAGCTGGTTGTTGAGCAGGAAGCCGCCGGCCATCAGCCGCGAGCCGAACACGGTTTCGATGCTCGAGGTCATGGCCAGCGCGTTGCCATCCCGGTCGACGACGCTCAGATGCGTGGTCGAGTGGCCCTTGTCGGCCTCCTGGGGCGGCCGATGCGCCGCCTTGCGGCGTTCCGGCGTGCCCGGCTTGCGCCGTCCGCCGGCCTTCGCCGGAACGATCTGGCGGGCCCGGCTTCGCAGGTAGCCGGCGTTGAGCAGACCCGACGCCGGCACCTCGATGAAATCCGGATCGGCGATATAGGCGTTGCGGTCGGCGAAGGCCAGCGCGCTGGCCTCGCTGACCAGATGCACGGCGTCGGCCGAGGCCGGCGGGTAGGCGGCGAGGTCGAATCGCTGCAGCATGCCGAGGATCTGCAGTGTCGTGATGCCGCCCGACGACGGCGGGCCCATGCCGCAGACCAGCCACTTCCGGTAGGGGCCGCAGACCGGTTTGCGCTTGACCGCCCGGTAGCGGGCCAGGTCGGCGAGCCGCATGCCGCCGGGGTTGCGGGCCGCACCCCTGACCATGGCGACGATCTCGCGGGCGATGGGGCCGTGGTGCATGGCGATGGCGCCGGACTTGGCGATGGCGCGGAGCGTCGCCGCCAGTTCGGGATTGCGCAGCACCGTGCCGGCTGGCTTGGCGCTGCCGTCGGCGCGGTAGAAGTAGGCGCGGGCCGCCGGCGTCTCGCGGAGGTGGCGTTCCCGTGTCAGCATGCCGGCCAGCCGGGGCGAGATCTCGAAGCCCGCTTCGGCCAGCGCGATCGCCGGCTCGAACAGCGTCGGCCAGGCGAGCTTCCCATGATCCTGATGAGCCATCTCAAGCATGCGGACCAGGCCCGGCACGCCGACCGACGACCCGCCGACCGCCGCCGCGTGGAACCCCTTGGGCTTGCCGGCCGCGTCGAGGAACATCCTGGGGTGCGCCGACGCCGGTGCCGTCTCGCGGCCGTCGTAGCTCTCGATGGCGCCGGACGCGGCCTCGAAATGCAACATGAAACCGCCGCCGCCGATGCCCGAGGACTGCGGCTCGACCAGGGTCAGCACCATCTGCGCGGCGATCGCCGCGTCGACGGCGCTGCCGCCCCGGCGCAGCATTTTCAAGCCGGCCTCGGCGGCAAGCGGGTGCGCCGCGGCGATCATGTGGTTGGGCGCCCGGGCGCCCGACGCGCCGGAGACGATGGGCGGGCCGGTCTGCTCGGCTACGCAGGCCGCCAGCCAGGGCAGCAGGGCGAGGGCGCAGAGGCGGCGGAAGGGCATTAATCGACGGCGGAACATGCGGCGCATGTTATCCTTTGGGGTCTCGGATGTGGATCGTTTTTCACGGCGCTTGCTCAAAAATGGGATGGACTCATGGACCCTCAAGGCCTGATCGAGGGCTTTCGCGAAAACGCCGTCGTCTGGATGCTGTTGATGTTCTGCGGCATCCTCTATTGGGCGTTCCGGCCGCGGTTCCGGCGACCGCCGAATCCGGACGGAAGCGCCGCCACGGGCCCCGGTGGCGAGGCGCGCCGGGATTGACCGGCGAAATCTAATTGTGCAGTGCACAAAAATTGGCTAATTTGCTGCCGTTGGTTGTTCGGACCGCGAATTTTAGGGTGATGACCGATGACCGAAGAGCAAGCCGTCGACCGCCTGACGCCGGATGAGTTTCGAACCCGCAAGGGTGGCCAGCCGCTGGTCTGCCTGACCGCCTACACGACGCCGATGGCGAAATCCCTGGATGCCCATTGCGACCTGCTGCTGGTCGGCGACTCGCTGGCCATGGTCATCTACGGCCTGGAAACGACGCGCGGCGTCACCTTGGACATCATGATCGCCCACGGCCAGGCGGTGATGCGCGGATCGCAGCGGTCCTGCGTCGTCGTCGACCTGCCGCACGGCAGCTACGAGACCTCCCACTACAAGGCGGTGGCATCGGCCTGCCGGGTGATCGAGGAAACCGGCGCCCAGGCGGTGAAGCTCGAGGGCGGCGCCGAGATGGCGGAGACCGTCGCCGCCATCGTCAACGCCGGCGTGCCGGTGCTGGGCCACGTCGGATTGTTGCCGCAGAAGGCCGAACACCGCGGCGGCTTCAAGATCCAGGGCAAGGACGACGAGGGCGCCAAGCAGGTCATGGCCGACGCCCGCGCGATCACCGACGCCGGCGCCTTCGCGCTGGTCATCGAGGGCACCGTCGAGCCCGTCGCCCGCGCCATCACCGAGGACGTGGCCATTCCGACCATCGGCATCGGCGCCTCGCCGGCCTGCGACGGCCAGATCCTGGTGACCCAGGACATGGTCGGATTGTTCGCCGACTTCACGCCGAAGTTCGTGAAGCGCTACGTCGATCTGGGCGCGGCCCTGAACGAGGCCGCCAGCGCCTACGCCGACGACGTCCGGGCCGGCATGTTCCCGGGCCTCGAACACTGTTTCGGCGTCGAGAAACCGGACGGCTGAGCGCCGCGCCCGGCATGGATACCGTCCGCACCATCGCCGATCTGCGGGACCGCGTGGCGGCGTGGCGCACCGGCGGCCATCGCGTTGGCCTGGTGCCGACCATGGGGGGCCTGCACGAAGGCCACCTGTCCCTGGTGCGCCTCGCCCGCGAGCGCGCCGACCGGGTGGTGGCGACGCTGTTCGTCAACCCCGGCCAGTTCGCGCCGAACGAGGATTTCGACGCTTACCCCCGCGACGAGGCCGCCGACAAGTCCATGTTCGCCGATGCCGGCGCCGGGCTCCTGTTCGCCCCCGAGATCGCCGAGATCTACCCCGACGGCCACACCACCAAGGTCGAGGTCCAGGGGCTGTCGCAGATTCTCGAGGGCGAGTTCCGTCCGCACTTCTTCATCGGCGTCGCCACGGTGGTCTCGAAGTTGCTGATCCAGGCGATGGCCGACGTCGCCGTGTTCGGCGAAAAGGACTACCAGCAGCTCCAGGTGATCACCCGCATGGCGCGCGACCTCGACATTCCGACCGAGATCGTCGGCGCGCCGACGGTGCGCGAGGCGGACGGCCTCGCCATGTCATCCCGGAACCAGTATCTGAGCGAGGCCGAGCGGGCCCAGGCGCCGGCCCTGCACGCGACGATCACCGGAATCGCCGCCGCCGTCGCCGAGGGCGGCGACCCCGATGCCCTGTGCCGGGAGGGCGCCGCCAAACTTGAGGCCGCCGGCTTCCGCCAGGTCGACTACGTCACCGTCCGCGACGCGGAAACCTTGGCGCCCCTTGAGGACGCCGGCCGGCCGGGCCGGGTGCTCGCCGCCGCCTGGCTCGGCAAGGCGCGGCTCATCGACAACGTCGCGGTCTGAGATGGCGTTGCGGAACCGCGTCACGCCGATGGGCGAGATCGTCGCCGATCCGGGCCGCGGCCTGTTCATGGGCAACCGCGGCGTGCTTCACGACGACAACAAGGTGCTCGGGCCGGCCCGCTGGAAGCATCAGAACTGGGTCACCTGCCGGCTCCGGTTCAAGGGCCGGCGGCGGACCCTGATGACGCCCCGGCGCTACACGGAGCTGTTCTTCCTGGACGAGGCCGTGGCGCTCGCCGCCGGGCACCGGCCCTGCGGCGAATGCCGGCGCCGCGACTACAACGCGTTCCTCGATCTCTGGGCCGACGTCCACGGCCACCGCCCCGACGCCAAGGCCTTCGACCGCGCGCTGCACGCCGAGCGCGCGGTTCCGGGCGCGCGCCGCCAGCGCCGCCACCGCTCCATGCTGTTCGATCTTCCGGACGGCGCCTTCGTGCTGAACGCCGATAACGACCCGACGCCTTATCTGGTGTGGGGGGAAACATTGGTTCCCTACGCGCCGGGCGGCTACGGCGCGCCGGTCCCGGCCCGCCAGAAGGACGTGGTGGTGCTGACGCCGCCGTCGACCCTGGCCGTCCTCGAGGCCGGCTACGCGCCGGTCATGCACGGAAGCTTGGGTTAGCCGGGCGCCACGTCGAGACGCACCGCGATTCCTTCCAACTCCGGTGAGACGGCCGGGTAGAGATCGAACACCTTGGGGTCGTGGCCGGGGACGATGTGGTCGTCTGAGTCGGCGAGTTCCCGGAGCCGGTCGAAGCCCCTGACCATCTCGCCCACGTTGTAGACGATGGGGAAGGGATTGACGGTTTGCATGTTGGCGTAGAGGTGGCTGGCGTCGGAGGCCAGCACCACCCAGCCGCGCCGGGTGTGGACGCGCACGCTCATGATGCCGTCCGTGTGGCCGCCGATGTGGTGCACCGAGAGCCCCGGCGCGAGCTCGGCGTCGCCGTCGTGGAAGCGGACCCGCCCACGGTAGACCTCGCGGACCATGCCGACCACGTCGTCGACGTCGTAGGCGGCGTTGAACACCTTGTGCGCCATGTTGCGCCCGGTGGCGAAGTTCATCTCCCGGTCCTGCAGGTGGAAGATGGCTTCCGGGAACAGATCGAAGTTGCCGACGTGGTCGTAATGCATGTGGGTGATGATCACGTCCTTAGCGGACGCGGCGTCGACGCCGATGAGCGCGAGGCCCTCGGAGGGACAGCGGATCAGCTCGCGGCCGCGGCGCTCGGCGCACTCGGCGTTGAAGCCCGTGTCGACGACGAAGGTGTGCGCGTCGGAGACGCAGGCCCAGACGAAATAGTCCAAGGCCATGGAGGTCTCGTGGATGTCCGAGGTATCGATGAAGTTGAGCTCCGGCCCGCGCTCGTGGTGCGCGTACTTGACGGCATAAACCTCATAGCTCGGCAATTCGCTCATGGACGGCCCCTCCTCGATCCCCGGCGATTATCGGGCCCGGCAGGGCGCCCGGCAAGGCTTCGCCGGAAATTGTCCAGGGTCAAGACGCCGGCACCCTCACTGTGCAACAATGGACCCTAGCCGAACACCCACGACGATAAGGAGGACCGTGATGGCTTTCGAACGTCTGCGTGCGGCGATCCTGATGCTCGCCGAGGAATGGGAAGCGAAGCCCGAAGACGACCACGAGCTGCACCTGCAGCTCCAGGAAAAACTCGCCGAGATTCGCGCCATGGGCATGCCGCTCCCCGACGACCTGGTGGAACTGGAGAAGAAGCTGGAGCGGGACGTGGAGGGGGTGACGGAGGGTTAAGACGCGCCTTTCCGCACCAATTTCGTCATCACCGGGCTTGACCCGGTGATCCACGACTTGCTTGACGGTCGGCATCGTTCGCCTGCCCATGCTTCGACAGGCTCAGCATGAGGGCGGTTGGTCTGCGCCGTTGATGCTTATAGGGTTTCGCAGAAACCCTCATGCTGAGCCAAGTCGAAGCATGCGGACCTCGCCGATCCCTCGCCGTTATGCCCGGGCAAGACGAAGCGAACACTAAGCGCCGTCCAACCCGATCGCGAACCACCTTAATCGTTCGGAAGTTCAACCGATAAGTTCTGTATGAGATAACGGTAGGACCAGGACCAGCAGGAGACACCGACGCAGAGTCCAATAATCCAAACCGGAACTGAAATAAGATCGATCGCAACTGCCGAACCCGCACTGACGGTATGGCCCAACGCGTTAAACACCATCCCTATGATCTTCTCGAAGTAGGCGAAGGGCGCGACACAGATAAGCAAAACTGCGAGCAATCTCCATGTGTTTCCTCGAGTGCGCGCCCATGAGTCTCGAAACCGCATTTCCTGCCCCACAGCGGTGGCCGGAAAAACTAGGCTAATTCGTGCAGTGAGGATTGTGGATGCAATTATGACGCCC